>JBBAPP010000296.1:0-2535 GCA_040400775.1 Polaromonas sp.
GCGCATGGCAAGCTGACGGGCCGGCCAGGTGTGTGTATGGTCACGCGCGGCCCAGGCGCCACCAATGCATCGATTGGCGTGCATACAGCGTATCAAGACTCCACACCCATGGTGTTATTGGTGGGTGATGTTGCCAGTGACTGCCGAGACCGGGAAGCGTTTCAAGAGGTGGATTACCAAGCCTTTTTCGGCCCCAGTACCAAAGGTTTCGCCAAGCGGGTGGAGCGCATTGACGACGCCGACCGTATTCCTGAATACGTGGCGCGTGCCTTTGCCACCGCCATGAACGGCAGGCCTGGCCCGGTGGTGCTGGTACTTCCTGAAGACATGCTGACGCGTATGACTGCTGCGAAACCGCTAGCCCGTGTCGAGGCGGTACAAGCCTGGAGCGACCCCGGCGCATTGCGCACACTGCGTGAGATGCTGCTGCAATCCGAGCGCCCTTTCGTCATTGCTGGTGGTGGCGGCTGGACGCCGCAGGCAGCGCAGGCGCTGCAGCGCTTTGCTGAAAACTGGCGCTTGCCTGTGGGCAACGCTTTCAGGTTTCAAGACACCTTTGACAACCACCACCCGCTCTACGCAGGCGATGTCGGCATTGGCCTGAATCCCAAGCTGGCCGCGCGTGTTAAAGCGGCTGACTTGATCATCGCCATCGGCCCCCGCCTGGGGGAGATGACAACCAACAACTACACGCTGCTCGAAGCGCCACAGCCTTTGCAAAAGCTGGTGCATATTCATAGCAGTGCGGAAGAACTCAACCGCGTTTACCAAGCGGATTTGGCGATCAATGCCACCATGAATGCTGCTGCGCGCTCGCTCGAAGTGTTGACCGCCCCCGTCAATCTGCCGTGGGAGGCATGGGCGCTTCAAGCCAACGCCGACTACGTAGGAAATTTGCAGCCCAACAAATTACCTGGCGACATTGACATGCCCGCCATCGTCGGCCTGCTGCAACAGTATTTGCCGCCGGATGCAGTCCTGACCAACGGCGCAGGTAACTTTGCCAGCTGGGTGCACCGCTTTTACAAGCATCATGGCTTGGTCAAAGGGCTTAAAACTCAGCTTGCGCCTACGGTAGGCTCCATGGGCTACGGCGTACCAGCAGGCATTGCTGCGGCGATTACGACAGGGCGTGTGGTGCTGACGATGGCCGGTGACGGTGACTTTTTAATGAACGGCCAGGAGCTGGCCACCGCCGTGCAGCATGGCGCCAAAACCATCATCGTGTTGCTCAATAACGGCATGTACGGCACCATACGTATGCACCAGGAGCGTGAGTACCCGAATCACTCTAGCGGCTCGCATTTGCAAAACCCTGACTTTGCCGCGCTGGCCCGCGCTTACGGCTACGCAGGTGTGCGTATTACGCGTACGGCAGACTTTGAGGGCGAGCTGCTCGCAGCGCTGGCGCGTTCCCAAGGCACGCTGATTGAAGTGATACTAGATGCAGAAGTTATTACCACCCGGGTGACCTTGTCGGCCATTACCCAGCAAGCTTTGCAGCCTAAACTTTAAGCTGGCCTGGATCGTTAAGCTGACCTTGATCGCTGGTAAAAACTAACCCAAAGATTTTGATGATTGATGTTGTTGTTTTGTTCTTTTTGCTTGGCCTTTTGGCACGGCTGGTCAAAAGTGACTTGGCCTTACCGGGTGTGCTGTACGAGACCCTCTCCATTTACCTGTTACTTGCCATTGGCTTGAAGGGTGGGGTTGAATTGTCAAAGCAAAGCCTGGACGCAGTAGTGCCGCAAATGTTGTTTTGCTTGGTTCTGGGATTGTTGATTCCGCTGTTTTTATACCCTTTGCTCAGGCGTTTGGTCGGGCTCAATGGGTTTGATGCAGCTTCGGTTGCGGCGCATTACGGCTCGGTGAGCGTGGTGACATTTGCGGTTGCCAGCGCTTACCTGACGCATAGAAACATCCCTTTTGAAGCGCATGCCGCGCTTTGGGTTGCCTTGTTAGAGGCACCTGGAATCGTCGCGGGAATCGCTTTAGCGCGTTGGTACGAAAAGAAACAAGCCGGTACAGCTGGCGCTAAAACGGGTATTGCCTGGCGCGCATTGGCGCATGACGTTTTCTTGGGCAAATCTGTTTTTCTGCTGGTCGGTGGTTTGGCTATTGGCACCCTCATGGGCGAGGCCGGTACTGCGCCGATTGCACCGCTATTTACTGTTTTGTTCAAAGGCGTGCTGGCGCTGTTTTTGCTCGAACTCGGGCTGGTGGCAGGCGGCAGGTTGGGCGAGCTGAAGCGCTATGGTTTTAAATTGATAGCCTTCGCATTATTGGCGCCCTTGGTTCTTGCCGTGTTCGGCGCGCTAGGCGGCAAGGCGCTGGGCTTAAGCACTGGCGGCATCGCCATCATGGCGGCGCTGGCGGCCAGTGCCAGCTACATCGCCGCACCCACCGCCATGCGCATCGCCGTGCCGCAAGCCAATGCTGCGTTGTCCATCACGGCGGCGTTAGGGATTACTTTTCCATTTAACGTGCTGCTGGGCATACCTTTGTACCTGATGCTGGCGCAAGTCCTCAGTTAAA
>JBBAPP010000297.1:0-2531 GCA_040400775.1 Polaromonas sp.
CCCACTGTGTTTCGCTACATTGACTGGCTGATCACCGTGCCGCTGCTGATGATTGAGTTTTACTTGATCTTGTCAGCCATCACCAAAGTTCCTGGCGGTGTGTTTTGGCGACTGATGGTCGGCACCTTGGTGATGCTGGTCGGTGGCTACCTTGGTGAAGCTGGCTACATGGCGGTTTGGCCCGCTTTCATCATTGGTATGGCTGGATGGGCATACATTTTGTGGGAAATTTTCTTCGGCCAAGCAGGCAAAATCAACGCCAATAGTGCGCCGCCTGCAGTGCAATCAGCCTTTAGCACGATGCGCTGGATTGTCACTATCGGCTGGGCGATTTACCCTCTTGGCTACTTCTTTGGCTACCTGACGGGCAGCAGCCCTGAGACCAGTGCCAATGCGCTCAATATTATTTACAACTTGGCAGATTTGTTAAATAAAGTCGCATTCGGTTTGATCATCTGGTCTGTTGCTGTGAGTGAGTCGCAAACCGACATGGCGAAGAAGTAGTCGCTCATCACATTTTTGATTGCTTGCCGTCTTCGGGCGGCTTAAGACAGCGTTTTACGCGATGTAAAACGCTGTTTATCTTGCCAATATGTCAAACCATTTTGATCTTGTTATTTTGGGTGGCGGTTGTGCTGGTTTAAGCCTTGCGACTGAACTGGCGCATCTCGGCGGCGCGGGTCCACATGCAGTGGTACTTGAGGGCAGACAGTCTTACAGCCACGACCGGACTTGGTGCTACTTCAAAGACGCTCAGGCTGCCAGCAGGACTGATGTGCAGCATAGTTGGCAGTCCATGCGGGTTGCAAGTGTGGCAGACAGCATGGCTTTTGATTGCGGTGCAGCTGGCTACGAAATGGTCAATGCTGGACTGTTTTACAAAAATGCACAAAACACCATTGACCGGTCACCTAATCTTGATTTAAGGCTTGGCGTAGTGGTTGCTAAGCCGCCAGAAAAGCAAAACGGTGTGTGGCGAATCGATACCGATGTTGGCGCTTTGTATGCACGCTACGTTGTTGATACCCGACCTGCGCAACGCCCACACCGCGATGGCGCCAAGTTATGGCAATCGTTTTATGGGCAGGAAATTGAATGCGAAGTCGATACCTTTGATTCAATGTGCGGTGACTTGATGGACTTTGCTGCAGCCGACGCTTGCGGAGCGCGGCACATCCTGCCTGACGCCGTTTGCTTCGTCTATGTTTTACCAACCACTGCTAAAAGAGCGTTGATAGAGTTCACCGTTTTTGGCCCAGACCCGCTGCCCCCAGAAACCTTGCATGCATTGCATGCCCATGCAGTGCTGCGTCGCCTTGATGGTGCAGCTTTTTCGGTGCTGCGCAGTGAACACGGCATACTGCCCATGGGTGCTGCTGCGCCGATGTTGCCGCACGATCCCTCCTATGTTGTTGCTGGTCTGACGGCGGGCGGTGCCAGGCCTAGCTCCGGTTATGCATTTGCACGTATTCAGCGCTGGGCTGCCAGCTGCGCGTTATCGCTTGCCAGCGGCAAGGGACCGAAGGGTCATGCGCCAGACGGCGTTATCCAGCGCAGCATGGACGCCTTGTTTTTAAAGCTTGTGCGTGCACGCCCAGATTTGGCGCCTGATTTGTTCGTTGCGCTGTTTTCAGCGTCTGACACGCAAAGCGTGATCCGTTTTTTAAGCGACCGTGCCACACCGCAGGACTATCTCCGCGTTGTCGCCTCACTGCTGCCTGGTCCATTGTTAAAGGCCATGCTGAGCCGCAACAGGCAAGAGCACGGCGCTGTGCCGTTGCTAGAGCCGCAGTGAACATTTTCAGAAAACAAGGCCTGGTGTTTTGTGCGCTGGCTTTGTTGCTGGTCGCCACGGCCTTGTTGTTGCCCCGGCTTGAGCCGACAACAGAGCTTCTTATATTCGGTGCGTTGGTACTGCTGCTGGGGGTACCGCATGGTGCCTTAGACCCCATTTTTGCCCGACAGTTGTACGCCGTAAGCAGCCTTGTGGGGTGGACAGTTTTTGTTGGCGCTTACGTCGGGCTGGCGCTACTGGTGATCGGTTTTTGGCGGCTGGCACCTGTTGTTTTTTTAATCCTCTTTTTGGTTGCGTCAACGCTGCATTTTTCGGGTGATCTTGCGGCAGGTACACCGCGGTTGACGCGGCTGGTGTATGGCGGCGCAGTGATTGTGCTGCCGACGCTGTTACATGCGCCTGAGATGACGCGGCTTTTTGGTTTTTTGGTTGACGCCAATGCTGCTGATCGTTTTGTCAATGTCTTGGCGTTTTTAGCCTGGCCCTGGCTGGCAGGTATTTTCTTGTCGGTGCTGGTGATGTTCAAGCGCGACTGGCTGACTGCCTTGGAGCTTACCGCGAGCAGCTTGCTGGTGTTGGTGGTCCCGCCGCTGCTGAGCTTCACACTGTTTTTTTGCGTCATGCACAGCGCTCGGCATGCGCTGCGCACCCAGCGCTACGCCAGCGCGTCGTGGCGTCAGCTGCTGCTTACCAGCCTTGCGCCTACTGCGGCAGTTGCGGCCGCTGCGCTGCTGAC
>JBBAPP010000298.1:0-2490 GCA_040400775.1 Polaromonas sp.
ATTTCTCTGTCTGTTGGCCACAGTTTTAAAACCGAAGGCAAAGTCCTCGTCAAGCCGGGCTGGCTGGCGATCTACGGCAAAGAAGCGCAAACCGATGACGACGACAAAGACGGAAAGTCGCTGGTACCCGTCAAACCCGGGGAGATGGTG
This sequence comes from Polaromonas sp., assembly GCA_040400775.1. Lineage (GTDB taxonomy): Bacteria > Pseudomonadota > Gammaproteobacteria > Burkholderiales > Burkholderiaceae_C > Polaromonas. The sequence goes on from JBBAPP010000298.1 coordinate 151, forward strand.
CGCACTGAAGTGGCGCAGGCTAAAGGGCTGAAAACCCGGCCACCCGCACGCTACAGCGAGGCAACCCTTTTGGGCGCCATGGAAGGCGCAGGCAAAACCATCGACGACGAGGAGCTGCGCGAAGCCATGCAAGAAAAAGGACTCGGCACGCCAGCCACCCGCGCCGCCACCATTGAAGGCTTGATCGCTGAAAAATACATGCTGCGCGAAGGCCGCGAGCTGATACCGACTGCCAAGGCGTTTCAACTCATGACGCTGTTGCGCGGTCTGGATGTGCAAGAGCTGTCAAAAGCTGAGCTGACGGGTGACTGGGAATTCAAACTCGCGCAAATGGAGCAAGGCAAGCTCAGCCGCGAAACCTTCATGCTTGAGATCGCCGACATGACCAAGCGGATGGTGGCCAAAGCCAAGGGCTACGACAAAGACAGCATTCCTGGCGACTATGCGACCTTGGCCGCAGCCTGCCCCAATTGCGGCGGTATCGTCAGAGAAAACTACCGCCGCTATACCTGTACCGGTAAGGCTGGCGCTCTTGAGGGCTGCGGCTTCAGCTTTGGTAAGACCCCCGCGGGCCGAACCTTTGAAACTGCCGAGGTAGAACAATTTTTGACCGATAAGAAAATCGGCCCGCTCGACGGCTTCAGGTCGAAAGCGGGTTGGCCCTTCACGGCTGAAATGGTGATTAAGTTTGACGAAGAAACCAAAAACTTCAAACTCGAATTTGACTTTGGTGACGACAAAAACGCCGAGTCAGGTGAGATTCAAGACTTCCAAACCCAAACCGCTCTGGGTAAATGTCCCAAGTGCGGCGGCAGTATTTTTGAACTCGGTAAAAACTATGTCTGCGATAAGTCAGCACCCACACACGCGCAACCCACGCCCAGCTGCGACTTTAAAAGTGGCCAAGTTATCCTGCAGCAGCCGATTACGCGCGAGCAAATGACTAAGCTGCTGGATACCGGCAAAACCGACTTGCTCGACAAGTTCGTCTCGATGCGAACCCGCCGCGCCTTCAAAGCCATGCTGGCCTGGGATAGCGCTGCGGGCAAGGTCAATTTTGAATTTGCGCCATCGAAGTTCCCACCGCGCAAACCAGCAGCGTCTAAAACAGGCACGGCAACGATCAAAACCCCCTTCGGTAAAACCGTGGCGGTGAAGACGGCAGCAGGCAAAGTCGCCAAACCAGCAGCGAAAAAAGCCGCCGCCAAAAAAGCGCCTGCGGTTAAGGTAGCAAAACCAAAAGTAGCCAGAGTCGCCAAACCAGGCTCAGGCCTGAAACCCAGCGACGCACTGGCAGCCGTCATCGGCGCAGAACCCGTGGCCCGCACCCAAGTGATTAAAAAACTGTGGGACTACATCAAGGCCGAAAACCTGCAAGACAGCGCCAACAAGCGCAACATCAACGCCGACGCCAAGCTGCTACCTGTATTTGGCAAGGCCCAGGTGACGATGTTTGAGCTGGCTGGGATTGTGGGCAAGCATTTGAGTTGATGCCATCACCCACGCTCGCAAATACCTCGGCTGACAGGTGTTATTTGCTTGCGTGTGTAATAAAGCTTCACCAACCCCTCATGCACCATGCTGACACAAGTAAGCGATCTCATCACGGCAGCCAACGTTGGCATCATGCTGTTTTTTTCAGTGGCCGTAGCGCCCACCATCTTTATGGTGTTGCCGCCTGAATGGTCGGCAGCGTATGTACGCAAATTCTTTCCCAAATACTTTTTGTTTTTGGGCATCACCAGCGCCATAGCGGCAGCGCTGCACAGCTCACCGCCGGTGCAAATCAGCTTAGGACTGTGCGCTGTAGTTTTCTTTTTCAGCGTTTTCTGGCTGACCCCACGCATCAATTTAGCGCGAGACAGCCAACAGATGAAAAAATTCAACCTGCTGCACTACACCAGCGTGGGCTTAAACCTGCTGCAGCTAGTGGTAATGGTTGGGATACTGGTGATGAGCGTAATGGCTGCCGAGGCCTAAAACAGCCATTGGCTGCTGCTAAACACCCTGACGCGCACATGAAGACGCACTTTAAAACCAAAGCATGGCCAAACGCACATCACCCAACGCGATACAAAACGCCGACGACCTGAGCCAGCTGGGCAACATCGTCCAGGACAAGCGCAATGGCAAGCGCTCAGGCGCTAAAAAAGGCCGCCGCAACCGACACTACGAAAAGCAGCTGATCAGAAACGCCTTGACCACCGGCCTGCTGAAAGCCGATGAGAACTGAGTCTGGTTCACGTGATGCCCACCATCCCAACCTAATGGTATCTCCCACCTTGAACCTAGAAAAAGCAGTTGACCGCTCGCAGCCCTTTCGCAGACCGCATGAAGGTT
>JBBAPP010000299.1:0-2486 GCA_040400775.1 Polaromonas sp.
GCGCACCTTGCGGCACAACACCGCACCGATCAGCGCCGACAAGCGCACATCGTGCCGGTGAACATCCAGGCCACCACCGCACCACAGATTCGCCGTGAATACGCCCAAGTGATTTTGAAAGCCGCTTTGGACTTGCACCGCCACCCGCAAAACCACACGGTTGATCAAACCTCCCCAGGACAGCCCAGCGGCAAGCGCGTGAGCTTTGGTCTGGTCCGCATGGCCAACATCGACCCGCTCATTGACGTGGCCATGGCCTTGCACGACATGCCCACGCCCGAGGGTGTGCGCATCCATTTGTGCGTTTACCACTCGCGCCATCCGCTCTTGGTGCGATCGGGCTTGGAGCACACCATTGACCAAGCGCTGCAACGCCATGGTCAAGACAAAGACCCGATGGCCCAATTGCGCAAGCCCGCCATCCGCGCAGCCATTGACGCCCACCCCGAAGCCGATCACCTGTTTGTGGTGCTGGCTACCGCGGTGGCCGAAGTTGGGCGTGACCACGACTACGACTGGGCCGTGGTCGAACCCTCGTCCATGCGCAGCATCATCCAGTTGGCTGGCCGCGTGCGCCGCCATCGCAGCGGTGCTGTGCAAATGCCCAATATCGCTTTGCTGTCGCACAACCTCAAAGCTTTGGAAAACCCGGGCGGTGCTGCCTTCATCCGGCCTGGCTTTGAAACTGCAGGCCATATATTGGCGGCTCACGCGCTCAACGACCTGCTGCGCGACCCAGAATGGCAACAGTTGGATGCCACATCCCGAATCACCCAGCACAGCCCACTGCAAGCCGATCAGCGCTTGACCGATTTGGAACACGCCCGACTGGGCGGTGTGATGGAAACGCTCGTCCCCGAAGACCAGCCAGAAGATGGTGTGGATAAAGAGCTGACCGTGCGCCGCTGGTGGCAAACCCTGAGCCACTTGACCGGAGTGGATCAGCGCAGCAAACCCTTCAGGTACGACCCGCAAGGACGCGAAGAATTTATGTTGTTGCCCAACGAAGACGAAGAAGACTTTGAGTTTTGCACGCTGGATGACGAGCAGCGCAAACAAAACCACGACAACTTGTTTGCACGTTTGGCCCTTCCCGAAAACCCGTCCATCAGCGCTTGGGCGGTACGCCCTTACATGAGCGAATTGACCGAGCTGGCAGAAACCAAAGCCCAGGGCATTGATTCATTGGCCAGGCGGTTTGGGGCTTTGGGGCTGCCCAAGGGGCAGGGCACACAAGTCTGGGCATGGCACCCCATGCTGGGATTTCGTCGGAGAGCGCAAGAGTGAGCTGAAAAAAAGCTTTGCAAGTTTACAAAATATAAATAATCTTCATAGAATGTAAACTCTCGCTGAGCCAAACATCAGTTCACTCCAAGAAAGCCCGTCATGCTCCACAACCGACTTCAACAGGCCCGCAAATCTACCGGATTGTCTTTGCGCGAAGTGGCTGAGCGCGTAGGCGTGTCGCACGCCGCCATCAAAAAATACGAAGACGGCGAAACCATCCCGCCCAGCGACATGCTGCTCAAGCTGTCGCAAGCCCTGAATGTTCGCGTAGCCTACTTCTTTCGGCCCCAAACCGTGGTGCTCGACGGACTGGAATTCCGCAAACACAGCGCCTTGCCCAAAAAACGCCTGAACGCCATCACCCATGCTGTGATTGATCAGATTGAACGGCGCATGGAGCTGGAAAGCCTCTTTCCGCAGCCACCCCAAGCCTTTGCCATCCCGCTTGACTTGCCCACGGTCACCGACATGGCGCACATCGAAGCGGCAGCGGAGCAAGTGCGCAGCGCTTGGCAGCTGGGCATGAACCCCATTCCCGACCTGATTGGCACCCTTGAAACCCAGGGCATTCGCGTCTTCATCACCGAAGACGATGGTGACAAACACTTTGACGGCCTGGCGGCACATGCCGCCGGTGTGCCTGTGGTGGTGGTGGGGCGGCACTGGCCGGGTGACCGCCAGCGCTTCACGCTCGCGCACGAGCTGGCGCACTTGCTGCTGGCCGAGCGAATCGGTGCGTCACTGGATGCCGAGCTGGTGTGCAACCGCTTTGCGGGTGCATTCCTTTTCCCCAAGTGTGCGGTTTTGCAAGAGCTGGGCACGCACCGCAACGCCATTGAACTGCAAGAGTTGGCGCTGCTGAAGGCCAAATACGGGCTGTCTATGGGCGGCGTCCTGTACCGGGCACGCGATCTGGGTATTGTCAGCGCCGCATACCGCCAATCGCAGGCCGAGCTCTTCAAAGCCAAAGGCTGGCACTTGACAGAACCCGGTCCTGCCTACGCCGCAGAAAAAGCCCACCACTTTGAGCAACTGGTCTTTCATGCGCTGGCAGAAGACTACATCGGTGAATCCAAAGCGGCCGAGTTGCTCAACATGCCGCTCACTCAGTTTCACCGAATCCGTCAAATGGATACCACCGTGGAGCAAGTCCATGCTGGCGTTCATCAGTGACGCCAACATCCTGATCGATGTGGAAG
>JBBAPP010000300.1:0-2480 GCA_040400775.1 Polaromonas sp.
CGACATACCTATCTGGCAAAAGTGCGTTCTGTGACAATTGCCTATCTGCTCGCCTCGTCCCCGCCATGACATACAACCCCGAATCTGCCACTCACCAAGGCGCTGTTGAAATAGCCGTCACTTGGTTGTCGTCTTTGCACCGCAAGGGCTGGCAAAACGCCTTCATGAATTTGTACCAAAAGTTGCTTTCAGAAGATGATCTGGCAAAGCTTGCAATGCTCGATGCTGACGTTATCCAAAGCATTGAAATCAACTTCAACGAATGGCTGTTGGCCGAGGGTGATATCCATGCCCGTGGCGGCATCCGGCGCATCAATGATTACTTGCTCAGCCCCGCAGGGCCACGCCTGAATGCCGCGCAGCGTAACTGGATTGAGCAGTTGGGCCAACGCCCGCTGCGCTTGTATGACGTGACGGATGTGGTGCAAGGTCAACAAATGACGCTGTGTGACGCGCTCGACAAAGATGCCGAACCAGTGGTGGTGCGCGAGCGCGCTGGTACGCAAAATTTGAAGCCGGGTGATTTGCTGGGTTGCCGTATCCTGCGTGTGGGGGATCATTTCCAAATGTCGGGGGCGGGCTATTTGTTCACATTGTTTACCGGGCAGCGGATGCTATCGCTGGTGCGGGAGCGAGATCAAAATCTCGCTCAGCAGTTGGGTGCGCCCAGGCAAATGGGCTTACTAATCATGCTCGAATGGCTGCAGCACTGGTTCAAACCGGCACCGATGCCAACCCTGATCGATCACTACTCTGGCGATCCGATGAAGATGATCACCGATCACTACCGTGTTGATGATGAACTGGCATTGGCGCAGGCTCTTGCCACCCAGAGCGATGTGGGGGGCGACCGGCAAGAGGGGTGGTCGCGCCACATGGACTGCACGGATGGACAGGTGCGCGCCAGAGTGCATATCAATCCTGGTAAAAAGGCGAACCAATTGGAACTCTTTTACAGGACACAGCGGTACGCCGATGGGGGGCGCGTGTGGTTTGAGTCGCTGGTGGGTAAGAGCGTCACGTTTGTAAAGAGAAAAGTGGAGGAAGCTGCCGATGTAATGTCGAAGGCACAAAAGCAAGGTGCCATGACAGCGACAAAAAGTGGCAAGTCATCGTCTGCGTCGGCTCCTTCGCTTGATGCAGCCACCATGGCGCAGTTGATGTCCAAAGTGATTCACGATACCTATGCCCACTGGGCCGATGAACCGATTCCGGCACTTGACCACAAAACGCCACGCCAGGCCATCAAAACGTCTGCCGGTCTGGAGCGGGTTAAAGGGCTGCTGCGAAGTTATGAGGCCAGCGAAGCATCGCAGGCGGGGCAACAGGGCCGCACTGAGATTTCGTATGATTTTTTGTGGGTTTCGCTTGGGCTAACGCGATAGCTTGGCCTGTGCCAATTCAGTTCAGCATGGCCGCAACCCGCGCGCGTCCTTCTTGCATCAATCCGTCTGGCGCTTCGTTGGGACGGCTCAATCACTGTGAACTGGTCCACCCGCACCACACCTTGCGTCAGCGTGCCGCTGCCCATTGCCGACCTAAAACGGCACATCCCCATCATCAATATTTGCTGGCAGGGATGACGTTGTGACGGTGCGGTCCAGGCGCGCGGCCTGCTGAATCTTCTTCGCGTAGCCGTGCACAACCAGATCCCTCAGATCGTCCAGAACCTCAAATACCGCCAAGGCCTGGGCGGCCGTCCAATGCGTTGGCAACTCCCACATAGTGGAATTTTTGCCTTCTTCGTGTGATCGCTGTCCCATCACCAGCTTGCGCCGTGTCATGGTGTTTTACCTTTGCGGGGTGCAGCGGCACGGCTTGCGGCTTTCTTCTCTGAACGCGCCTTGGCCTCCTTGAGCCGGTACGACTCACCCTCAATGGCCACAATCTCGCAGCGGTGCACCAGCCGGTCAATCAACGACACCACGCAAGCGGCATTGGGAAACACCTCGTGCCATTCCTTGAAGGCCCGATTGGTGGTGATGACCGTGCTCTTGTGCTCGTAACGCCTGCTGATCAGCTCGAACAGCAAATCGGCATGCCGGTTGGAATACGACAAGTACCCGACCTCGTCGATCAGCAGCAAATCCGGTGCCGCGTAATGCTTGAGCCGGCGGCGCAAGGCGGAGTCACTGTCCAGTGCCGCCAGCTCGCCCAGCAATTGCCCGGCAGTGATGAACAGCACCGTGTGGCCCTGAATCAAGGCCTGATGGCCCAGATTACAGGCCAGCATGGACTTGCCCACCCCGTTGGGACCCACCAGCATCACGTTGCTCGCATCTGTCATGAACGATAGCGTCATCAGTTCCTGGATCGCCTGGCGGTCACAGCGCTTGGGCCAATCCCATTCATAGTCGGCCAGTGGCTTGAACTTGCCAATGTGCGCTGAACGCAACCGGCGCTCCAGACTGCGCTGGTCACGCTCCGTCTCTTCCCAGTCCAGCAATTCAGTGACCCAAACCACTCGGGCGGGGTCACTC
>JBBAPP010000301.1:0-2457 GCA_040400775.1 Polaromonas sp.
TGATGGAGCGCGCAGCTGCGCTCGTGTCGGAGCGCGTGCCAGCAGACCGGCGCGGTTAGCGTACTTTTCGCGCCAAACGATTGACAAGAGGCTTACCCGAGCCGTTGTCCCTTGGCGGTAAACCCGTGTGTTGTGTCAGGATCCGACCCTTGACAGGAGATGCGGCTGCAGACGTCTTAGAAACCGAGGTCGAATTTTTGCGCCGCGCGCTTTGATAGGTACCGTCTGTCAGCGGCTGAAACGTCGGTATCAAATGGTGCTTGCCATTGCCAATCAAATCAGACCGGCCCATGGTTTTCAAAGCCTCGCGCAGCAACGGCCAGTTGTTCGGGTCGTGGTAACGCAAAAAGGCTTTGTGCAAGCGGCGGCGCTTTTCACCGCGGACGATGTCTACCGTTTCACTATCACGGGTGATTTTGCGCAGCGGATTTTTGTTCGTGTGGTACATCGCCGTGGCGGTGGCCATGGGCGATGGGTAAAAGGTTTGCACCTGATCGGCGCGAAAGCCGCTTTTCTTCAACCATTGCGCCAAATGCATCATGTCTTCATCACTGGTACCTGGGTGGGCGGCAATGAAGTACGGGATTAAAAACTGTTTTTTACCGGCTTCCAGGCTGTACTTTTCAAACAATTGTTTGAACTTGTCGTAGCTGCCGATACCCGGCTTCATCATCTTCGTCAATGGCCCTTGCTCGGTGTGCTCAGGCGCAATTTTCAGGTAGCCGCCAACGTGGTGACTGACAAGTTCCTTGACATACTCGGGGCTTTCAACCGCCAGGTCATAGCGCACGCCTGAGCTGATCAAAATCTTTTTCACGCCCTTGAGTGCCCGCGCGCGCCGGTACATTTTGATCAGTGGGTTGTGGTCAGTGTTCAGGTTCGAGCAAATGCCGGGGTAGACGCAGCTAGGTTTGCGGCAGGCGGCTTCAATCTCTGGGCTTTTGCAGCCAATGCGGTACATATTGGCAGTAGGGCCGCCTAAGTCTGAAATAGCGCCGGTAAAGCCTTTGACGGTGTCGCGAATTGCTTCAATCTCACGAATCACCGAGTCCTCAGACCGGCTTTGAATGATGCGGCCTTCATGCTCGGTAATTGAACAAAACGTGCAGCCACCAAAGCAGCCGCGCATGATGTTGACGGAAAAGCGAATCATCTCCCAAGCCGGGATTTTGGTGGCGTGGTCGTGGCTACCGTTGTCGTCCGCGTAGCTCGGGTGCGGACTGCGCGCATAGGGCAAGTCAAAGACGTAGTCCATCTCGGCCGTGGTCAACGGTATCGGTGGCGCAGTGATCCAAACGTCGCGCGCGGTGACACCTTCGCCATGGGCTTGCACCAGTGCCCGAGCGTTGCCGGGGTTGGTCTCTAAATGCAGCACGCGGTTGGCGTGGGCGTACAACACCGCATCGCTTTTGACTTGTTCGAAAGACGGCAGGCGAATCACCGAGCGGTCACGCGGCGGGACTTTGATCTTGCCCTGCATGTGCGGCAACGCAGGGTTGCGCACAAAAGTAAGCGGCTGGATGGCGGGGTTGGCTTTTTTGGCTCCCTCACCTTTTGGCAGAGGCAGTGATAGCTCGGAAGTGATCTGGGCCTGGGCCGCCACTTCGGCAGCCTCGTCCTCCCGCGCGCAGGTCGCTCCCTGCTCCTTGGCCACATCGGAGATCATCATGTAGGGGTTGACATGCGCTTCGACCCGGCCCGGCGCATCGACGCTGGTGGAGTCAATCTCAAACCAGCCCTGCGATGTTTCATCCCCGGCGCGGCGGATAAACGCCGTACCGCGAATATCAGTCATGCTGGCGACGCTTTCTTTGGCGGCCAGGCGGTGGGCGATTTCAACAATCGCCCGCTCTGCATTGCCGTACAGCAGCAAGTCACATTTGGCATCGACCACCACCGAGCGGCGAACTTTGTCTGACCAGTAGTCGTAATGGGCAATGCGGCGCAGGCTGCCTTCAATGCCACCCAAAATTATCGGTACGTCTTTGAAGGCTTCTCTGGCGCGTTGGCAATACACGAGTGCCGCGCGGTCAGGCCGCTTGCCGCCAATATCGCCGGGGGTGTAAGCGTCGTCAGAACGGATTTTGTGATCGGCCGTGTAGCGGTTGATCATGCTGTCCATATTGCCGGCGGTGATGCCCCACATCAGGTTGGGCTTGCCTAAAACTTTGAAAGGTTCAGCGCTTTGCCAGTCCGGCTGAGCAATGATGCCTACCCTGAAGCCTTGCGCCTCCAGCATCCGCCCGATCACTGCCATGCCAAAGCTCGGGTGGTCTACATACGCATCGCCGGTCACGATGATGATGTCGCAACTGTCCCAGCCCAGCGCGTCCATCTCTGCGCGCGTGGTGGGCAAAAATTTGGCCGTGCCAAAGCGAGCTGCCCAGTACTTGCGGTAGCTGGTGAGCGGTTTGGCGGCACGCGCAAAAAAAGAAACATCAACGGGGGCGTTCATGG
>JBBAPP010000302.1:0-2442 GCA_040400775.1 Polaromonas sp.
TTCACACGGTCCAACACAAAACTGGTTTTGCAGTCCTGCACGCTGGGGTGTACCAGCAGTGTGTTCATCACAAACCGGCTGTAATGCGCCATGTCTTGCACCACGACACGCAAAAAGTAGTCCATCTCCCCTGTCAGCGCCACACATTCGACCACCTCCGGCCAGGCCTGCACGCTGGCGCGAAAGACGTCCATCGGGTTGCGTTTGTGACTTTCGGTGTGCTTTTCCAGCCGCACATTGAGGTGTGCCGTCAGGCTTAGACCCACGCTTTCGGGTTTGACGAGCGCGACGTAACGGTCGATCACACCGGACGCTTCAAGCCGCTTGACGCGCCGCAGCACTGCGCTGGGCGATAGGCTGACCTGCTCGGCCAACTGGTCATAGGTGCCGCGGCCGTCTAGTTGAAGGCTGCGCAAAATTTGGCGATCTAGCTTGTCAAGTGTTTCCATAAAATATATTTTGCAGGATTACTGCGTTTAAATGAATTTAAGTACCAATTTTGCATGAAAATTGATTTAACGCGCTAGTACAGTTAGGTCATACCATCTGGAGACGCGAATGAACGCAGCCCTGTCATTTGAAAAAGGCGCACGCAGCGACGGGCCGCCCCAAGCAAGCGCAGCGCCCGTGGGAGCCAGTGCAGTACGCAAAGCGACAAGCGTGGGGGGCACAACATCAGCCTGGCCCAACCCCATGGGCACCGACGGCTTTGAATTCATCGAATACGCCGCGCCCGACCCACAAGCCATGGCGGCTGTGTTTGAGCGCATGGGTTTTACCGCCATTGCCAAGCACCGCCACAAAAACGTGACGCTGTACCGCCAGGGCGGCATCAACTTCATCATCAACGCCGAGCCTGACTCGTTTGCCCAACGCTTTGCACGCCAGCACGGGCCCAGCGTGTGCGCCATTGCCTTCAGGGTGCAAGATGCCAAAGCGGCTTATGAACGCGCCATAGCTCTCGGCGTTTGGGGCTATGCCGATACGGCGGGGCCGGGGCAACTGAACATTCCGGCCATCAAAGGCATTGGCGATTCGATCATTTACTTCATCGACAAATGGCGCGGTAAACCAAAAAACGGGGTGGCGCCGCAACCAGGCGACATCGGCAACATTGGCTTTTACGACGTGGACTTTGAGCCGCTTGAAGGCATCACTGCAGATGCGCTGAATCCTGCGGGCCACGGCCTGACCTACATAGACCATTTAACCCACAACGTACATCGCGGCCGGATGGACGAATGGGCTGGCTTTTACGAGCGGCTGTTTAACTTTCGAGAAGTGCGGTACTTTGACATTGAAGGCCAGGTCACTGGTGTGAAAAGCAAAGCCATGACCAGCCCCTGCGGCAAAATACGTATCCCTATCAATGAAGAAGGCAACGAAAAAGCCGGGCAAATCCAGGAGTACCTGGACACCTACCACGGTGAGGGCATTCAGCACATTGCCATGGGTAGCGGTGATTTGATGGCGACCGTGGACATGATGCGCGGCAAGGGCGTGAAGCTGCTCGAGACCATCGACACCTACTACGAGCTGATTGACAAACGCATTCCAGGCCATGGCGAAAACCTTGCAGCGCTGCACCAACGCAAAATCCTGGTGGACGGCAAAAAAGGCGCGCTGCTGCTGCAAATTTTCAGTGAAAACCAATTGGGGCCGATCTTTTTTGAGTTTATACAACGCAAGGGGGATGATGGTTTTGGTGAAGGAAACTTCAAGGCTTTGTTTGAAAGCATTGAACTGGACCAACTGCGCCGAGGCGTATTGGCGAAAACATGACGCCCACTGTTTATGGAGGAAGCGCACGCCCACCGCGAGGCGATTATTCACGCGATGGCAGCGTACAGGCTGACTACACCTGCCTGCAAAATTACGCAGCCTACACCGCCAGCGACCACGACACCTACCGCCAACTGTACGCGCGGCAAACCAAGCTGCTTCCCAGCTTGGCATGTGATGCATTCATCGCCGCCCTGCCAGCTCTGGGCGAGTCAACCCACATCCCGCGTTTTGACGATATCAACGAACGGCTTTACAAAGCCACTGGCTGGCAGTTGGTGGCCGTGCCGGGGCTGATACCCGAAGTTGCATTTTTCAGCCTGCTGGCGAAACGCAAATTCCCCGTCACCGACTGGATTCGCAAGCCCGTAGAGTTTGACTACATCGTCGAGCCCGATGTTTTTCATGACCTGTTTGGTCATGTGCCGCTGCTGTTCAACCCGGTATTTGCCGACCACATGCAGGCCTACGGCGCAGGCGGGCTGAAGGCCCACGCCTTGGGCGCTTGCGAGCCATTGGCGCGGCTGTACTGGTACACGATTGAGTTTGGTTTGATGCAGCAAGCCGATGGCCTGCGAGCCTACGGCGCAGGTATTTTAAGTTCGTCTGGCGAATTGGCGTATGCCGTTAAAAGCACCGAGCCCCAGCGCATTGCGCTCA
>JBBAPP010000303.1:0-2433 GCA_040400775.1 Polaromonas sp.
ATGCTATGCGTGGTCCAGACGAATCAGCCGCTTGCCCAGATTCTCACTGCGGTACAGGCCAGCAATCGCGTCTGGCGCGGCGTCTATGCCTTGCAGAATTTCTTCACGGTAACGCAGCTTGCCTTCGCGAACCCAGTTCGCCAGGTGGGTGATGGCCTCTTCATAGCGGTGCTCGTAGTCCCAGACCAAAAAGCCCTGCATGCGCGCAGACTTGTTGAGTAAATGCCGTTCGATACGCGGACCTGACGGCCAAGGCTCCCAGTTTGATACCGAGGCAGTACCGCAGATGACGATGCGCGCCCCCTTGTTGATATGCCGTACGACGGTATCCGAGATAACGCCCGAGGTGTTGTCGTAGTAAACGTCCACACCCTGCGGGCAGGCCTGGGCCAGTGCTTGCGCGAAGTCCGGGCTCTTGTAATCGACGGCGGCGTCGTAGCCAAACTCGTCCAGGCACTGACGCTGTTTGGCTGAGCCGCCGGCGATGCCCACCGTGCGGCAGCCAGCGATTTTAGCGATCTGCCCAACGGCAGAACCGACCGAGCCGGCTGCGGTGGACACCACCACCGTATCCCCAGGGCGCGGCTCACCGATTTCGTTGAGCGCAAAGTAAGCAGTCACGCCGTTGATGCCCAGCACCCCAAGCGAGAGTGACAACGGCAGGTCATGCTCCAGCACCTTGCGGCGCAGGGTGCTGCCGTCGCTTACCGCGTAATGCTGCCAGCCCAGCATGCCCATGACCTGATCACCTTCGGCGTAGCCCGCGTGGCGCGAGGCTACCACCACGCCTGCGGCAAAGCTGCGCATCACGCCGCCCACGGCCACCGGGTCAGCATAATTTGCTACAGCATTGACCCAGCCGCGCATGGCAGGCTCGACCGATAAAAAGTCGTTACGTACCAGGAACTGGCCCGCATCGAGCGCAGGCAGCGGCGCTTGTACAACCTCAAAGTGTTCGGCCTGGGGGATACCGTGTGGCCTGCTCTTGAGTAAAACCTGGGTGTTGGTGCGAGGAAGAAGGCTCATGTGCGGGTGACTCGCGCGTGGTAACTGGTGGTTGGTTATTGGTATTAATCAATATAATATGCCATCATATCAAGTACGGGGATGGTCATGGCAGGGCTTTATTTTGAACAGTTTGAAATCGGTCAAGTCTTTCGGCACGACATCCGGCGCACGGTGACAGAGACCGATAACGTGCTGTTCAGTACCATGACGCACAATCCGGCGGCTATCCACCTCGATGCCGAATACGCCAAAACGACCGAATTTGGCAAGCCCCTGATGAACAGCGTGTTCACCCTCGGCCTGATGGTTGGTATCTCTGTGGGGGACACCACCCTGGGAACCACCGTCGGTAACCTTGGCTGGGATGAGGTCAGGTTCCCCAAGCCGGTGTTTGCCGGGGACACACTTCACGTTGAATCTCTCGTGCTGGAAAAGCGCGACAGCAAGTCACGTCCCCGCAACGGCATTGTGGTGTTTCAGCATACCGCCTGGAACCAGCGCGATGAGGTGGTGGCTACCTGCAAGCGGGTCGCCTTGATGCACCGAGCTCCCCTGGCCGACAAACCCTGAACTGGGAGCGACAAGATGAACCAATTCACATCAGCAGCAAACGTACCCAGCCCCATCACGCCGCTGCGCTCCATGCTTTTCATCCCTGCCGATAGTGAGCGCAAGCTCGCCAAAGGTGAGGCGACTGAGGCAGACGCGCTGATTCTTGACCTGGAGGACGCGGTTGCGCCTTCCCGCACCCACATCGCGCGTGAGATGGCGCTGGCTTACCTGCGCAGCCGCAGCAGCCGTGGCCGCCAGCAACTGTGGGTACGCATCAACCCGCTGTCTACGCCGGCCGCTTTGCTTGACCTGGTCGTGGTGGCCGGCGCACCGGATGGCATTATGTTGCCCAAAGTACGCTCGGCGGCAGACGTGGTTGAGTTGTCGCATTACCTGGACGCGCTGGAAGTACGTGAGGGCGTGGCGCAGGGCTCTATACGCATCATGCCCATAGCGACCGAAACACCGCAGTCCCTGTTTGCCCTGGGCTCCTATGAGGGCTGCAGCGCGCGACTGGCCGGCTTGACCTGGGGAGCGGAAGACATTGCGGCGGCGCTGGGTGCCAGTACCAACCGCCGCCCCGACGGTGCATACGACACTGTGTATCAACTGGCTTGCGCCTTGTGCCTGTCTGGCGCGGCCGCGGCGGGGGTGCAGCCGATTGACACCATCTGGGCTGATTTTGCCGATGAAGCTGGTTTGATCCGCGACGCACGGACGGCGCGTCAACGCGGCTTTACCGGCAAAATCGCCATCCATCCGAACCAGGTCGCGCCCATCAATGCGGCATTTACGCCTAGCCAAGAAGAGCTTGTCTGGTCACGCAAAGTTGTCGACCTGTTTGCCTGCAACCCAGGCATGGGCACTGTAGGT
>JBBAPP010000304.1:0-2432 GCA_040400775.1 Polaromonas sp.
GCCTTCTGCATTTCAAACCACGGGTCAGGCTCACCATCCAGTGCAAACTGCAATTGCGCCCACAGCGCCTTGCGGCCTTCGTGGTCTTCCAGGATTTTCTTCTTCACATATTCCAACCCCACACGGCTGACATAGTGCACCGTGCGCTCCAGGTACCAGCCTTCTTGTCGGTACAGCTCGCAAAACGCGCCGGTGTACTCCAGTACTTCTTCAGCAGTTTTTACCTTCACCAAAAAGTGCGCCACCTCGGTTTTGATGCCGCCGTTACCGGCGATATACATCTCCCAGCCTGAATCCACACCAATCACGCCTACGTCTTTGATACCTGACTCCGCACAGTTGCGTGGGCAGCCGCTAACCGCAAACTTGACCTTGTGCGGTGCGTACATGCGCCACATCGCGCGCTCCAGGTCTTTGCCCATTTGGGTCGAGTCTTGCGTACCCATGCGGCACCATTCGCTACCGACGCAGGTCTTCACGGTGCGCAGCGCCTTGGCGTAGGCGTGGCCTGAAGGCATGCCGATGTCCTTCCAGACGTTGACCAGATCTTCTTTCTTCACACCCAGCAAATCAATCCGCTGGCCGCCTGTGACTTTGACGGTTGGGATCTTGTATTTGTCGACCGCGTCAGCGATGCGGCGCAACTCGCTGGCGGTCGTTTCACCGCCCCACATACGCGGAATGACGCTGTAGGTGCCGTCTTTTTGAATGTTGGCGTGGCTGCGCTCATTGATGAATCGGCTTTGCGGGTCGTCCTTGGCTTCTTTGGGCCAGGTGCTGATCAGGTAGTAGTTGATGGCCGGGCGGCAACTGGCGCAGCCGTTGGGTGTTTTCCAGTCCATGAAGCGGTGTACGTCCGGGATGCTCAAAAGTTTGTTCAAGCGAATCGCGTCCCGCACGGCTTGGTGCCCGTGGTCAGTACAACTGCACATGGCTTTGAGTTTTGGCGTGGCTGAATAGTCACCACCCGCCGTAAACATCAAAATCTGCTCAACCAAGCCGGTGCAAGAGCCGCATGACGCGCTGGCCTTGGTGTGCTTGCGCACCTCATCAAGCGTGAACAGTCCTTTTTCTTTAATGGCTTTGCAGATCGTGCCCTTGTTCACGCCGTTACAGCCGCAGACCTCAGCTGTATCCGGCATGCTGGCTGCCTTGGTGTGGCCTTCATGGCCGGTATCGCCAATGCTGGACTCGCCAAACATCAGCTTGTCGCGGATGTCGGCCACGCTGCGGCCATCACGCAGCAGTTTGAAGTAATAGCTGCCGTCTACCGTATCGCCATACAGGCAGGCACCGACCAGCTTGTCGTCTTTGATGACCAGTTTTTTATAAACGCCGCCAAACGGGTCGCTCATGATGATTTCTTCAGCGCCCTCACTGCCCATGAAGTCGCCAGCGCTGAACAAATCAATGCCTGTGACTTTCAGTTTTGTCGAG
Organism: Polaromonas sp.; assembly: GCA_040400775.1. Taxonomy (GTDB): domain Bacteria; phylum Pseudomonadota; class Gammaproteobacteria; order Burkholderiales; family Burkholderiaceae_C; genus Polaromonas. The sequence goes on from JBBAPP010000304.1 coordinate 1,438, forward strand.
GTCAGTGAACCGGTGTAGCGGCCAATACCAAACTCTGCCAAGTGGTTGGCGGCGACTTTGGCTTGCTCAAACAGCGGTGCCACCAAGCCATAAGCAATGCCCCGGTGCGCTGCGCATTCACCGACGCTGTAAATGCGTGCGTCAGTGGTGGTTTGCATCGTGTCATTGACCACAATGCCCTTGTTGCAATGGATGCGCATAGCCTCAGCCAGCGCCGTGTTGGGGCGAATGCCGACAGCCATCACCACCAGGTCAGTGGCCAACTCGGTACCATCTTTAAATTTGATGGCGGTGACCCGACCACGCTTGCCGTCATTTTCGGCCCCCACCAGCTCTTGCGTTTGGGCGCCCATTAAAAATTTCAAACCACGCTTTTCAAGCGACTTTTGCAGCAGCTTGCCGGCTACGCTGTCGAGCTGGCGTTCCATCAGGGTGGGCATGACATGCACCACTGACACGTCCATGCCGCGCAACATCAAGCCGTTGGCAGCCTCCAGGCCCAGCAAGCCGCCGCCAATCACCACCGCTTTTTTGTATTTGACGGACGCGTCAATCATGGCGTTGGTGTCGGCGATGTCGCGGTAGGCGATCACGCCGTCCAGGTCTTTACCGGGAATCGGCAAGATAAAGGGGTTGGAGCCGGTGCACAGCAACAGGCGGTCGTATTCAACCTCGGTGCCCACCCCTTGCGAATCAACGGCTTTCACGATACGTTTGACGCGGTCTACCTGAATGACTTTTTTACCCGCGTGCAGCGTGATGTGCTTGTCTTTGTACCAGTCCCAGCTATTTAAAACAATCTCGTCCAGCGTTTGCTCACCTGCCAGCACCGGGCTGAGCAAAATGCGGTTGTAGTTGGGGTGCGGCTCAGCACCAAAGACAGTGATGTCGTACAGATCAGGCGCAACTTTGAGCAGCTCTTCAAGGGTGCGTACACCTGCCATGCCATTGCCGACCATCACCAGTTTTGATTTTTTCATCGCATTACTCCAGAC
>JBBAPP010000305.1:0-2414 GCA_040400775.1 Polaromonas sp.
TGGCGCAGCGCAGTGGGCGGCTGGATGCCGAGACGCTGGCCGAGAGCGACGCCAATTTGCTCGACAAACTTCGCCTGAAAGATGGTGCTTATTACAAACGCGCCACCGCTTTGTTATTTGCCGCAGACCCGCAGCGCTTTGTGACCGGGGCGTTTGTGAAGGTGGGTTATTTCGAGTCCGAGACCGAGCTGCTGTACCACGACGAGGTGGAGGGCGACTTGTTCCACCAAGTCAAGAACACGCTGGACTTGCTGCTGACCAAGTACCTGAAGGCGGTGATCTCTTACGAAGGCATTGTGCGGGTAGAGACTTATCCGGTGCCGCGTGCAGCGCTGCGCGAGGCGGTGCTGAACGCGCTGGTGCACCGCGACTACGCAGTGACCGCGCCCGTGCAGATACGGGTGTACGAAGACCGCTTGCGTATGTGGAACCCCGCCGTGCTGCCCGAGGGCTGGACGATGGACACGCTGCTGGGCGCGCATGCGTCCAGCCCGTACAACCCGGCCCTTGCGAATGCTTTTTTCAGGGCGGGCGAGATTGAGGCCTGGGGCCGTGGGGTGGAGCGCATTTTTGCAGCCTGCCGTGTGGCGGGCGTGCCCGAGCCGGTGCTGCGCTATGAGCCCAACGATATGTGGCTGGAGTTCATGTTTGATACGGCGTACATGAAAGCACTTGGGGCCAGGCAAGGGCAAACCGAACAAGTGGAGGCCCAAGTGGAGGCCCAAGTGGAGGCCCAAGTCGATCTGACTGCGACGGAGCAGGTCATTTTGAGGGCCTGTAAGGCACAGCCTGGTTCAGGTAAAGACTTGCTGGCCGCAGCCGGTTACAGTCAGCGAACCGGCAATTTCAAGCGTGCCATGGAGCGCCTTTTGTCTCTGGGTTTGCTGGCATACACACTGCCCGACAAACCCAACAGCCGACTCCAAAAATACAAATTGACTGCTTTAGGGAGGCAATGGCTCACCCACCGGAACAAGGCATGAACCAGGGCTGGCGTAGTTGGGCGGGCAGTTCATCTGGGTGCGCCCTGGCTTACTGGCTGTTTTGAAAGGTGCTGGTGTGGCCGATGCGGGGGCGGTGAACGCGGCCCGGTGAGCGCAATTAGCATGGTTTTACGATATCACGCATAATTAAAGTATATATTTAAATATACTTAACATGTACCACCGACTTTGCACAGGCCGCCTGAAGCATCTTTCTCAGCAATTCCCTGCCGTACTGATACTGGGCGCGCGGCAGGTTGGCAAGACTACTTTGGCCAAACAGGCCTTTTCAGGCTTCACTTATCTGGACCTGGAAGACAGCGCCACCCACGCCCTGTTTGCTGAAGACCCACGTTTTCAGCTGGACGCCCGCTCTGACAAAGGACTGATTTTGGACGAGGCGCAGCGCTTGCCTGCCCTATTTGACGCATTGCGTGGGGCCATCGATGCCGACCGCCAGCGCATGGGCCGCTTTGTCATGTTGGGATCGGCCCAACCCAGCCTGGTGCGCCAAGTGGCCGAGAGCTTGGCCGGGCGCGTGGGCATTCTTGAACTCGCGCCACTGACCCTGCAAGAGACCAGCACCGGCGATGCGCCGATCACCGACTACCGGAAAATGTGGCTGTCGGGTGGCTACCCAGACGCGCTGGCGGCGGCGGGGCGCGGCGGGCACTTTCGGGACTGGTGGGAGGCCTACCTGCGCACCTATGTGGAGCGCGACCTGCCCACCATGGGCGTGAGTGCGGACCCGATTGTGATGCGCAAGCTGCTCACCATGCTGGCCCATGCGCAAGGCGGGCTGGCCAACCTGAGCCAGTTTGCCGCGGCTCTGGGGCTGTCGCAGCCCACCGTGGCGCGCTATGTGGACATCCTGGAGCAAAGCTTTTTACTGCGGCGCTTGCCACCGTACTTTCGCAACATTGGCAAGCGCCTGGTCAAAGCGCCCAAGCTGTACCTGCGCGATACCGGCTTGCTGCACCACCTATTGAACATTGACTCGCTGGACGCGCTGGGCAGCCACCCGATCCGCGGGGCGAGCTGGGAAACCTTTGTGCTGGAAGACCTGCTACGCCGAGAGGCCGTGGCCTACCCGCACAGCGTGCCGCATTTTTGGCGCACGGCGGGCGGGGCCGAGGTCGATTTGCTGCTGGAGCGCGGCGCCCAGTTGCACGCTGTTGAGGTGAAAACCGCCAGGGCCAGCTCAGCGTATCTGGCCCGAGGCCTGCGCGCCATCATGGAAGATACCGGTGCCATCAGTGCGACCATCCTTGACCAAGGCCCGGGAACCGACCCACTGGCACCCGGTGTGGTGCGCCGTGGTTTTGCTGAATCCAGCCGCTGGCTACCGGCATAGTAGCCAAGCTGGGTTATGGGAGGGCTTTCACAACGCCAGGCAAGATTCGATGCGGGCGTGCCCGAGCCGGTGCTGCG
>JBBAPP010000306.1:0-2412 GCA_040400775.1 Polaromonas sp.
TGTTGCCAGCAGCTATCTGGCGCAAGGCGACCTGCGCCATGCGGGCCCAGAAATAGCCAAATACCAAATGTCCTGCTACGCGCAAATAATCCACCGCTGCAGCGCCTACTTCGTCGGCGTTTTGAAAACCCTTGAAGCCCAGCTCGGTGGTGAACTTGGTCATCTGCTCGGCCAGTACCGCCAGCGGGTTGATGAACTCGGCCATCTTTTCATTCACGCCTTCCTCGGCCACCAGCGCAGCAATGAGTTTGCCGAACTTTTTCAAGCTTGCGCCGTTGTTGCTCAAGATTTTGCGGCCCAGCAAGTCGAGCGACTGAATGGTGTTGGTACCTTCATAAATCATGTTGATGCGGTTGTCGCGCACAAACTGCTCCATGCCCCACTCTTTGACATAGCCGTGGCCGCCAAACACCTGCAGGCAGGCGCTGGTGGCGATGTGGCCGTTGTCAGTGAGGAAGGCTTTGACAATCGGCGTCAGCAGCGACAGCACTTCACCGCTTTCTTTGCGCACCGCCTCGTCAGGGTGGCTGTGCTCTTTGTCGAGCAGTACCGCGCAGTAGGTTGCCAAAGCGCGGCCACCTTCGGCATAGGCCTTGGCGGTCAGCAGCATCTTGCGCACGTCGGGGTGCACGATGATCGGGTCAGCCGTTTTGTCTTTCGCCTTGATGCCGGATAAGGAGCGCATTTGGGTACGGTCTTTGGCATAGGCCAGTGCATTCTGGTAAGCCACTTCCGTCAGGCCCAGCGACTGGTTGCCCACGCCCAGGCGGGCGGCGTTCATCATCACAAACATGCCTTGCATGCCCTTGTTGGGCTGGCCAACCAGCGTGCCAATCGCTTCGTCTAAAACGATTTGTGCAGTGGCATTGCCGTGGATGCCCATTTTGTGCTCCAGGCCGCCGCAGTAAATGCCGTTGCGCGCGCCCAGCGTACCGTCGGGGTTGACCATGAATTTAGGCACGATAAAAAGGCTCACGCCCTTGATGCCCGGGGGCGCATCCGCCAAGCGGGCCAGCACCAGGTGAATGATGTTGCCCGCCATGTCGTGCTCGCCAGCGCTGATAAAAATTTTATTACCGGTGATTTTGTAGCTACCGTCAGGCAAGGCTTCAGCCTTGGTGCGCATCAGGCCCAGGTCGGTGCCGCAATGCGGCTCGGTCAGGCACATGGTGCCGGTCCATTCGCCGCTGGTCATTTTGTGCAGATAGGTCTGTTTTTGCTGATCCGTGCCGCTGCTGTGCAGCGCGGCATATGCGCCGTGCGTCAGGCCGGGGTACATGGTCCAGGCCTGGTTGGCGCTGTTGAGCATTTCATAAAAACACTGGTTAATGACCAGTGGCAAGCCTTGGCCGCCAAAGGCGGGGTCGCCACTGAGCGCAGGCCAGCCGCCTTCAACATACTTGGCATAGGCTTCCTTAAAACCCTTGGGCGTTGTCACGGCATGCGTGGTGATGTCCAGCTTGCAGCCTTCTGCGTCGCCACTGATGTTGAGCGGAAACACGACCTCTGTGGCGAATTTAGCGCCCTCTTCAAGTACCGCATTGATGGTGTCAATGTCGGCATCGGCGTACTTGGCCATCGGCTTGAGTTCTTCCGTGACGTTGAGCACTTCGTGCATCAAAAATTGCATATCCCGCAGGGGTGGGCTGTAAACAGGCATGGGTAGCTCCTAAAAAGTGAAAAGTAATTGACTTACTGCGCGCTGCCGTAGCGCGCAAGAATATTCGCAAAACCAGTGTGGGCTCGGGCGACCGAGCCAGGGGTTTTTAAAAATCGGGCATCGTAGTGCAATGCCAGAATCAGGCCGTGAATCTCAAACGCCATCTGCTGCCCATCAGCGTCTTGCGCCAGGTGCCCGGCATCCTTGGCCTGCACCACCGCGCGGTGCATGGCGGCCAGCCAGGTCTGCACCGAGCCCGCCAGCGCGTCACGCACCGGACCAGGCCGGTCGTCAAACTCAACCGCACCGCTGATATACAGGCAGCCCGAGTCAATCTCCACCGAAGTACGGTTCATCCAGTTTTGAAACAGCGCCTTGAGCCGCGGCAGGCCCTTGGCTTTTTCCAGCGCGGGGTAGAAGACCTCCTCTTCAAAGCGCGCATGGTATTCACGAATCACGGATATTTGTAGCTCTTCACGCGAGCCAAAATGCGCAAACACACCGGATTTGCTCATATGCATCACTTCCGCCAGAACCCCAATGCTCAGGCCTTCCAGGCCAATTTGCGTGGCCAGACCAAGCGCAGCATCGACGATGGCCGCTTTGGTTTGCTGGCCCTTGTGCAAGACAGATACGCCAGCTTTAGTTGGTACGATGCGGGGGACTTTGGGTGAGAAGTCAGCGACAGCCATGGTGTGCAAATTGTGTGAGATCAAATAAAACGAACGGTCGTTCTATTTTGCAACAATTTG
>JBBAPP010000307.1:0-2410 GCA_040400775.1 Polaromonas sp.
ACGCCAGTTGCGCCCATGGGTGGGCGTGGGGCTCAAAGTGGGTATCAGCAGGCATACTGCGGGCACGCACACGCACCGGGCGCTGCTTGCTGGGGGTAAAGCTGTCTGTGTCGCCAAGCGGCGTGGGCTTTAGCAGTGTTGTTCTCGGCATAGGTATGGGGTTCGCGCTTTGTCTCAAATTCGCTAAATATTGGCTATTTGTCGCATTTCAGCATACCCGGTTGATATTACGATAGTTGCATGAACAATTCAAGCACCCTCAACCCGCCTGCCAGCGCTCCGTTGCAACAAGACGCCAGCGTGATTGGCCTGGTCGGTGCAGCGCATCTCATCAGCCACTTCAGTCAATTGCTTTTGGCGCCATTGTTTCCCTGGCTTAAGACCGAGTTCAATGTCAGCTATGCCGAGCTGGGGTTTTTGATGACGGTGTTTTTTGTCGTGTCTTGTGCGGTGCAGGCGGCGTCGGGTTTTGTGGTCGACAAGTTTGGCCCGCGCCCGGTGCTATTTGCCGGGCTGGCACTGATTGGCGTTTCAGCATTCGGCTATGCGCTGAGCACCAGCTACTGGATGCTGGCCGCTTTTGCTGTGGTGGGCGGTGCGGGCAATGGCGTGTTTCACCCGGTGGACTACACGCTGCTGAACCGCAAAGTCAGCGCGCTGCGTCTGGGCCATGCCTACAGTGTGCATGGCATCACTGGCAGCCTGGGCTGGGCGCTGGCCCCGGCCATGCTGGTGCCACTGACGCTGGCTTATTCATGGCGGGTGGCGCTGATGGCGGCGGGCACCTTGGCCTTTCTGGTGTTGGCTGTGATGCTGGTCAACGGCAGCAAACTGCTGCTACCCAAAGCGCAGCCGCTGTACGCCAATGCAGCTTCGGCGGGCAGCGAAGGTGCCCTCGACTTTTTGAAAATCCCGGCGGTGTGGATGTGCTTTGCTTTCTTCTTTTGGTACGCAGCGGTGCTCAGCGTGATTCAAACCTTTGCACCTGACGCGGCGCGCCAGTTGCATGGCGTGCCCTTGCCACTGGTGGCCATGTGTTTGACGATTTACATGCTGGGCAGCGCGGGCGGCATGGTGCTGGGCGGTTTTCTGGCATCGGACGCAGCGCGCTGTGAGCGTATTGTGGGGCTGGGTTTCAGCCTAGCGGCTGCGCTGGCATTGCTGCTGGCCGTGGGTCACCTGGCTGCTTGGATGGTACCCGTGCTGTTTGGGTTGATGGGTTTTGCGTCCGGCATGGCCGGGCCGTCGCGTGACCTGCTGGTCAAACGCTCCACACCAGACAACGCATCAGGCCGTGTGTATGGTGTAGTCTATGCGGGGCTGGATATTGGCCAGGCGGTTGCGCCGCTACTGTTTGGCGTGCTGATGGATCAGGGCCAGTACCGCAGCGTGCTGCTGGGGCTGGTATTGCTACAGGCTGTGTTGGTGGCAAGCGCATTTAAGGTGCGCAAGGTCAGGCGTACTGCAGTGGTGATGGCTTGATGGTGGCATGTAAATGTGCTTTAATATTTTTATCTGCATGTCTTTGAACGGGTTCGTCATGCGCTATTTGCCTAATTTGACCGCTGCCGTAACTGTTTTCCTAGCAGGTTCTGCGGCTGCACAGCCAGCGCCCATCAGCTACACGCTCTCGGGCGATATGGGTGCCACGCTGTTCAGCACACAAAGCATGGTTCGCGGCATGGGCAATGAGGCCCCCGCGCGGCCGTACTTGTTTGCTGACTATGGCCGGTTTTTTGCGCGGGTGGATACCTTTGGCATCAAAGCTTTACCCATTGGCAATGGCTACCTGGAACTGGTGGCGCGTGTCAGCCAGGACGGCTGGCGTGCCAACATCGCGCCCCTGGCTGGCCTGACATACCGCCGAACACCGATTCTGCTAGGTATGGGTACCTTTCAGCAAACACCCTATGGCGCGTTTATCTTGAATGCGTTTGTGGATGCAGGCAACTCGCGCGGCAATTTGCTGGAGGCCACCTACGCGGCTGAAGTCAAGCTTGGCAGCTTGTCGCTTTACCCGCAGCTGGGCATAGAACGTCGCAGTGCCAAGTACACCAACTATTTATACGGCGTGTCGCCTGCTGAACCATTGACCAGTGGCTACGCAGCGTACAACGCAGGCGTAGCCACTACACCGGTGCTGGGCCTGGTAGCTGATTATTCATTGACCGAGAACTGGATTGCCAGCATGCAGTTGCGCCGCAAGTTGCTTGATTCCGCCGTGACGAACAGCTCGCTGGTGGTGCGCAAAACGCAGGACACGGGGTACATTGGCTTGTCGTACCGCTTCAAATAAAAACAGCCACTCAAGCGACGAATTAAACGGCTGTTTTATGCCGCGCAATACAGGTGTCCAGCACCTCGCCACGCGCGCATTGCCACCAGTGCTTGCTTGAAAAAATCTCCACCT
>JBBAPP010000308.1:0-2409 GCA_040400775.1 Polaromonas sp.
AACGCGTTATCGCCGGTGAGCGGAGTGGCGCCCGTGAAGATGATCATGTTATCGTGGTTGCCCAAGTGCCGGTCAAGCCGTGCACGCAGCACGTAGGTCCAGTCGTCGGTATGGATTTCTTGATCGTCGTGGCCGCGCAGGTCGATGATTGGCACTTTGGCGAGCTGGCGCGCATCGGTGATCAGGCCACCGCGATAGGCAAACGCCGCCGATCCGGGATCTGCCTTGATGCGCGCTGCCACGAACTCGCCGTCGATGTCGATACCGCCGATTTTTTCGTTCAAATCGGCGAACTGCTCCGCTAATATCAGATTAGCCTTCAGCGCCGTAAGCCCGAACTGCAACCCTACGGTGCTGACTGGCCGGTTGCCAAAGCCCCGGCCGATACGCTTTTCAACCGGCCCCCACACCGAAGGATCGCGCCGGCCCATGATCGAAACCATGTAATCAGGAAACGCGCAGCGCGCACCTTCAGGGTTGGTCGCAGGCTCGTAGACCTGATCGGCTGGCAGCTTGCAGTTCGCAGCCACCTTGGGGTCAAGCCGCGCACCGAACAACGCCTCCCAGGCCTGGCAGGGGCCAATGCTGGAATGCCCCATCACCTCGGCCTGCTGGGACACGGCCGCCCACAGCTGCGGCGATGTTTTGGTGAAGTAGCGGTTCATCAGCACGCAGGCGAAAACTTCACTACTTGGCGTGTACAGATCGGGGTAGCTACAGGTCGGGATGAGGCCATCGAGCAGGCCCGGATACTGGGCGGCGATCATGTACTGCTGAAGGGCGCCGCCCGAGCAACCCTCGCCGATGGTGTACCGAATCTCGCCGTAATGCTCGATGACCTGCTCCTTGATCATCATCACGGTCTCGGCGGAGACGTTGTCGTTGGTGTTACTGCCGTGCACGTTGAGACTGCTGGTTACCACCATGAAACCGTTTCTCAGGGCGTTATCGTCGAGCGGGTTGGGGCTTAAGTCCTGGTAGTGGTGCGGGGCGGAGCCACCACCAAATAGGAACACCAGTTTGCCGTTCCAGGCTTTTGGCGGAGACCAGGGTGCCGGTGTTTCGGTGGGGTCAAACAGCACTGCGATCTTGTAGCTGCCGCGGTTCAGCGCACCAGTTTCCACCCGCACAATATAAGGCACTGTCTTGCCGGCATCGGTAGTGGTGCTAGCCAAGTCGCTCGGGGGCGAGACTGGGTTGTAAGCTGCAAACATTTGCGTTGCGGCAGACTTGTACATGAGTGCGAAAGAGCTCGGCGCATTGCACTGGGCATCCAGTGCAGGGCCGAGGCCGTTGCCGACGGTGTCGCAAATCCAGGGCTGGATCTGTTTGCCAGTGAAAATGGGCCCGCCGCGCGGATGGTTGGTCAGCGTGATCGCAGCACCGGAGCCATTGCTAAGCCGCGCGCGTAATTGGTTGTTACCCACCACTAGGCCCTGCACCACGCCGAGGTTACGACCATCGGCACGCCGGGCGAAGGCGCTGGTGACATCACGGCCATCGACATCGACCTTTATTGTGGATAGCTCAGTGCCAGACGCCAGCAGCAGTTCAACCAGCGCATCACCGCTATTTAATAAATCTGCGCGGTTGGAAAGAACTTTAAAGGTAACGTCGCCAGCCCCGGGATTAACCCGCGGAACACTCCCGTTGGGGTCAAGTATTTGCGAATCCCCGCAGGCTGAGAGCAAAACCAAAAGGAATACAGACAATTTAATAAACATGATTTTTCTTTCAGTTTGACAATGACCCAACCAACTCAACCAGCGACAGGATTGCCACGGATAGCTGCGGTCTTCAATGCAGTCGTCAGCCTTGGTTATCGTGTCGATTGCGGTGCCGGTGTTGGCTGTTCTGGGACTGAGCCTGAGCCTGACGCGTAACTTGCAACTTATTAAAAGCAATTCATCGTCGTTGAATAGCAGCATCCAGTCTGTGCGTTAGCACACAGACTGGATGCAACGTAGCGCTAAAACAAGACGTGGCTTCTGGCCGTGCCCGTCACCTTGCCCAAGCGTTGATGTTGGACGCACTGCCTACAGCGCGCGAGCGCCATCTAGCGGGCAGTGCGCATGGCATGACTGCGTTATTTAAGGCTGGAGGCATGAGCTGGTGGGGCTCTGGGTGGGATTTAGCTACGCTGATGGCTGCGTTTACACAATGGTGCAATTGAAAGCGGTGATGTGCTGCTGGAGCCAAGCCGCATCTGCCAGCGGCAAATGGCTGCGATAGTGACGCGTCAATTGCACCCCTTGAAATTCTGCGCCTGAAAGTCACGCGCAAACCTGAAGTACCTCCAGATATCCAGTCTCAAAATCACATTTTTCCGCCCTTGTAGCTGGGGAAAGCCACCAAACGGTGGCTTTTTTGAGCTCCAAAGTGTAGTCACTAAATATATTTGTATTTCTT
>JBBAPP010000309.1:0-2407 GCA_040400775.1 Polaromonas sp.
GACCAATAAAAACATGGGTTTGGCGCTTCTAAAATAGTAGCATATGTGGTTCGGGGTAGCACTGGGGTAGCAGAATCCTGCAAAGATCAGAAAGCGTTTTTTCTTGATACTTTCAGCCAGTCGGCGGTTTGAAACCAATCAAAGTGACATAACCGACCGCAAAGCATTCGACGCTGTCGGCCAAGTCATTACCTAATGCGTCGGCGAGGCTGACCGACGAGATCAGTATCGGCCACCTACGCTACGTACAGCTCTTGCAGAAGGCTCTGGATTTCACACACGGTCACCTGCCAAGACTCCATTGACCAGCGTCTGTCAACGTTTTCGCAGGCCGATTCGCTAAAAATTGAGGTGGGTCAGACCAAAGTCGGCAGCTGGGTCAAAAACGTGTCGCTGGCAAAAATCAAATTCAAGAAGCCAAGCATTGATAAGCCTGCAGCCTGATATTCGCCCCCTCCGGGAGCAATCGTTTGACCCGTCAGCCAGTTGCAAGTCCCTTGTTCATAATCAAGGTTGTTGTTTTAGGGTCGCCCCCCAATAAAAACCAGAGACAAGCCATGACAAACCTCAACCCAACTCCCCACATCAGCTACGCTGACTTTTACAAGCAGTCGATTGACCAGCCCGATGCTTTTTGGACTGAGCAAGCCAAGCTGATTGATTGGTTTGTGCCATTTACCCGCGTGTGTAACAACGACAACCCGCCCTTTACGCATTGGTTTGAAGGTGGCAAAACCAATTTGTGCCACAACGCAGTTGACCGTCACTTGGCCACGCGTGGAGACCAGGCCGCGCTGATCTATGTGTCGAGCGAAACAGGTGTCGAGAAGACCTACAGCTTTAAGGAGCTTCACCTGGAAGTGCAGCGCATGGCGGCCAGCTTAAAAGCCATGGGTGTGGTGCAGGGCGACCGCGTGCTGATCTATATGCCGATGGTTGCTGAAGCCGCATTTGCCATGCTGGCCTGTGCCCGCATAGGCGCGATCCATTGTGTGGTGTTTGGCGGCTTTGCCAGCGGTGCGCTGGCGTCGCGAATTGAAGATGCTTCGCCAAAAGTGATCGTTAGTGCTGATGCAGGATCACGCGGTGGCAAGGTCTTGGCGTACAAGCCATTGCTGGATGAAGCGCTGCGCCTGTCAAGCCATCAACCCGAGGCCGTACTTTTGGTAGACCGGGGTTTAGCGCCCATGCCACTGACCGCTGGTCGCGATTTGCGCTGGGCTGACCTGCGTGCCAAGTACATGCAGGCGCAAGTACCCTGCGAGGCACTGGAGTCCACCGCTATCAGCTACACCATCTACACCAGCGGCACCACGGGCAAACCCAAGGGCGTGCAGCGCGACACCGGTGGCTACGCGGTGGCGTTGGCCGCCAGCATGCAGCATATTTTTGATGGTCGCGCGGCTGAAACCTACTTTTCTACCAGCGATATTGGCTGGGTCGTGGGCCACAGCTACATCGTCTACGGTCCATTGATTGCAGGTATGGCCACCCTCATGTACGAGGGCCTGCCGACCCAGGGCATGGATGGGCAGCCCAATGGCGGCATTTGGTGGAGCCTGGTTGAAAAGTACAAGGTCACGGCAATGTTCAGCGCACCTACCGCGGTGCGGGTGCTGAAAAAGCAGGACCCGGCGCTACTCAAAAAATACGACCTGAGCAGCTTGCGCGCCTTGTTCCTGGCGGGTGAGCCGCTGGACGAGCCGACAGCTCGCTGGATCAGTGAAGGCTTGAGAGTGCCCATCATCGACAACTACTGGCAGACTGAGACCGGCTGGCCACTGATCACCATACCCTGCGGTTCGATCAATGGTATCCAGAAAAAAGCCCCCAAATTCGGCAGCCCTGGCATCCCGATGTACGGCTACCGCGTGAAGATTCTGCACGAATCAACCGGTGAAGAACTGACCCAGCCAAATGAAAAAGGCGTGGTAGTGATTGAAGCGCCTACCCCGCCAGGCTTTATGCAAACCATCTGGAAGGACGATGCGCGTTTTGTCAACACTTATTGGAAAAGCGTGCCAGGCAAGATGGTTTACAGCACCTTTGACTGGGGCATTCGTGACGCAGACGGGTACTACTTTATTTTGGGCCGCACCGATGACGTGATCAACGTGGCAGGCCACCGCCTGGGTACGCGTGAGATTGAAGAAAGTATTTCTGGCCATGCGTCGGTCGCTGAAGTGGCGGTGGTCGGCGTGGCCGATGCCCTCAAGGGCCAGGTGGCGATGGCCTTTGTAGTGCCAAAGGATTCGGGCGTGCTGACCGACAGCGCCGCAGCCATGAAGCTGGAAGGCGAGATCATGAAACGGGTCGATGGTGACCTGGGCGCAGTAGCCCGGCCATCACGCGTACGTTTTGTATCAGCCTTGCCCAAAACCCGTAGCGGCAAACTGTTGCGCCGTGC
>JBBAPP010000310.1:0-2396 GCA_040400775.1 Polaromonas sp.
GGCGAGTCACTTCAATTTGCAGGCCTTTCATGGGGCACAGACCGTCAGCTGCGGCCGGGTGACTTCACGCCCGTGCTTCCGACCTTGCGCAGTGGCAGCGCGTTGTCGGGACCGCTGGAGGTCTTCATCAACGATTCGCTGCAGTACCAGCAAACCTTGCAAACCGGTGTCTACGACCTGCGCAACGTTCCGGCGCAGCAGGGCTTCAACAGCTATTCCATCAGGACACTGGATGCACAGGGCAATCCCGTCACCGTCACTCGGGAGATCTATTTGCCCGCGTCACTGCTGCCCCCGGGCATTCAGAGCTGGCGGCTCGACGCAGGATTACAGCGTGAGGATTTTTTTACCTCCAACACCAGGTACCGCGCGCCCCTGATCTCCGGCAGCTATGCCGCGGGTCTGAGCCACGACACCACTGTCGGTGCACAAGCCCTGGTGAGCCATTCAACCGCCATCGCGAGCGCCGCCTATGACCGGCGGCTGTCCGCCCTTTGGACCGGCCACATTGGGCTGATGGCCGCAAGAAAAGCGGCGCGACAAGGCAATGCTTTAGAAGTCAGGTTGGACGGTAGCAGCCGCTGGTGGCGTTTTCTGGCAGCCAGGACCCAGGCCTTCACACCGCTTCCGGGCTTGGGCGACCGCCCCCCGTTGGTCTTACAGCGACTTCTGCGTGCTGACTGGAACGGCATCCCGGGTCTGAGCCTGGGGCTCACGCTGGCGCAATCCCGGCGCGAGCTCAGCGACACCGAAGAAGTTGCCACGCTGAGCGCCTCCAGCCGCGTGTTAGACACCGGCACTATCATCAGTGCCGCTGCGACGCTGACACGGGCAAGCCCCACGCTGCAACAAAAAAACCTGACGTTATCGCTGATCGTTCCACTCGCGCCCACCAATGAACAGCGCAACAGTTCCCTTTACGCCAGCCACAGCAGCCTAGACGGCGCGCAGTTAAGCCGCCTGCAATACGCGAACAACGGTAACAGTGGGGCAAGGCCTGAAAACGACAACTGGGGGCTAGGCGCCACCTATGACTCCCGGCGTTCACTGTCTGCAGTGGATGCCAACTGGAGCCGCAGAACCGACCACTTTGAGCTTGACGCCAGCGCACGAGCCGGACAACAAAGTCAGGTTGCACAAGGGTCCATGCGAGGTGGGCTGGTCTGGACTGGCGGCTCGTTTTTCAGTACCCGACCCATCACCAGTGCCTTTGCGATGGTCTCGACCGGCGAACCGGATGTGCCCGTACTGTTTGAAAACCGGCCAGCCGGAAGAACCAATGAACGTGGTCTGTTACTGGTCACGGGACTGGTTGCGAGCAGCACCAACCGCATCCGCTTGAACCCGGCAAACTGGCCGATCCACTGGACATCCAGCGAGGTCGACAAAGAGGTCGTGCCGCCCTTGGGGGGCGGCGTGCTGGTGTCATTCAGGATCAATACCCAGGCCTGGCGCATGCAGACATTTATCCAGCCCTTGCAGCCCAATGGCACGGCCTATCCAGCAGGCACCTTGGTCTATGCATCCGTCGATGGCGACCAGCGGGAAACGGCGATTGACAGAAAAGGCCAGCTCTGGATCAGTGAGCTCATCCCTGCCAAAATGTTCAGCATAACCTACCAAGGCAAGCGCTGCGAATTCGCTCTTGCGCCAGACACCGATGCCAGCGACGTCGCAGCACTAGCGCCAAGCAGTTGCAAGGAACGGCCATGAACAGGCGCCATGCAACAGGCCACATCTTGGGGTTTTTAAAACGCGCGTATCGGACGCTTTTGACGTGTCTTTTTTTTAGCTTGTCCCCCCAAGCGGCCTGGTCTCAAGTATGTACCGCCAGCGCCAATGCACCGGTTTTTGGCGCTTACCAAGCCACTGGATCGGGGTCGGGCGCAAACGGTTCGGTCAGTGTGTCCTGCGTGGTGCTGGGCACACTCAGCCAGAACGTTTTTTATACCGTCAAGCTTGATCTTGGTAGCCAGGCACAAGGCACGCAACGCCGCATGCAGTCCGGCAGCAACCACCTTCGCTACAACCTCTATTGCGACGGCAGCTTCAACAGCATCTGGGCTGACGGCGGGTCATCCACCTGCACAAAATCCGGCGGACAGGCCAGCCTTCTCGGCACCCTGCTGACAGTATTTCCGGTTTACGGCAATATCCCTGGAGGACAGTTTGTAGCCTCGGGCAGTTACACGGACAGCATCAGCGTTCAAGTGCTTTACTGAGCCGCGCTGGCGTTGACAGGCATGGCCACTCAGCACCGATAATGGCGTTGAACAGAATCCAGCGTCCGCTCGGACGATAGCCATCCACCCAGCATGAGCGATACCACCCAGATCCTTCCAGAAAGCGCCAGTCCAAGCAGCCAGGCGCGTCAAGATGCACCGCTGCCGGGTGGC
>JBBAPP010000311.1:0-2396 GCA_040400775.1 Polaromonas sp.
ACTTGCTGGGCGACAAAGTTCACCAGCTCACCTGCCTTGACTTTGCCAATAACGTCGAAGGTCACGCCTGCAGCAATCTGCACTTTGTCGCCATCGACAGCAGCCAGCACGATGACGGCGGTTTTGAGCTTGTCTTTGAGCTTGTCCAGGGTGTCGCGCAAGGTCTTGGCGTCCGCCCCTTCAAGCTTGGCGGCCAACACTTTAATGCCTTTGACATCCACCGCTTGCAGCATCAATTCATCACCTTGCGACGAGGCCAGCTTGCCTTTGAGGGCTGCGACTTCTTTCTCGAGGGTTTTGACGTTGTCCAGCACCTGGTCGATGCGGTTTTGCAGATCGACCGGGCTGGCTTTAAGCGATGCCGCGGCAGCGCCAACCGTTGCCTCAAGCGATTGCAAATAGCCGAGTGCAGCGTGACCCGTTACGGCTTCTATCCGGCGAACCCCAGAGGCCACCCCCGACTCAGCAACGATTTTGAAGACGCCAATATCACCGGTACGCCCGACGTGCGTGCCACCGCAAAGCTCTTTGCTGCTGCCAATGCGCAAGACCCGAACCTTGTCGCCGTACTTTTCACCAAACAGCATCATGGCGCCGGTTTTTTGCGCGGCTTCCATCTCCATCTCGCTCGCATCTGTTGCCGCATTCAGCAAAATCTCGGCGTTGACCAGTGCCTCAATCTCGCGGATTTGCGCATCGGTCAGCGGGGCGTTGTGGGTAAAGTCAAAACGGGTTTTATCGGCATCAACAAGAGAGCCCTTTTGCTGCACATGCGCGCCCAGTACGTCACGCAGAGCCTTATGCATCAGGTGGGTGGCGCTGTGGTTGCGGATGGTGGCTGCGCGAATATCCGTGCTGACTTTGGCGGTGACGGTGTCACCGACTTTGAGGCTGCCTTGGCTCACGCTGCCGTAGTGGCCGAAAACGTCAGCCTTGATTTTTTGTGTGTCATTGACTGCAAACACGGCTGCGCTGGAACAAATTGCGCCCTGGTCGCCCACCTGACCACCACTCTCGGCATAAAACGGCGTGGTACTGAGCACCACAACGCCGTTTTGACCTGCGTTTAAAGACTGCACCGCCGCGCCATCAAGATACAGCGCTACCACTTTGGCGGACTCTTCCAGCAACGTGTAGCCGGTAAAGGCATGGCCTGCGCCGGTGAAATCCAGCGCCTTGTCCATCTTGAACTTACCCGCCGCACGGGCTTGGTTTTTTTGCCTGTCCATCGCGGTGTTAAAGCCCGCTTCGTCCACACCCAAACCGCGCTCACGGCACACGTCGGCTGACAAATCGAGCGGAAAGCCATAGGTGTCGTGCAGCTTGAAGGCCACGTCACCCGGCAAAACTTTGGTATCCGTAAGCGCCGTATCCAGAATCGTCATACCAATCTCAAGCGTCTCAAAGAAACGCTCCTCTTCAACCCGCAGCACATCCATCAGCCGTGCAGCATCGGCCTTGAGACGCGGATACGCAGCGCCCATCAACGCGACCAGATCAGGTACCAATTTGTGAAAAAACGGTGTCTTTTTACCCAGTTTGTAGCCATGACGTATGGCGCGGCGAATGATGCGCCGCTGGACGTAGCCGCGCCCTTCATTTGACGGGTTTACACCATCGCTGACCAAAAACGCCGTGGCCCGAATGTGGTCGGCAATCACGCGCAAGCTCTTGTTGTTCAAATCAGCCTCGCCGGTTTCGCGTGATGCGGCTTTGATGAGCGCGTCAAAAATATCGATCTCGTAGTTGCTGTGAACATGCTGCAAAATCGCGGCCAAGCGCTCCAGGCCCATTCCGGTATCTACGCACGGTGCGGGCAGCTTGACCAGCGAGCCATCGGCCTGCATGTCGAACTGCATGAAAACGTGGTTCCAGATTTCAATGAAGCGGTCGCCGTCTTCACCCGGGCTGCCGGGCGGCCCGCCGGGGATGTGGTCGCCATGGTCATAAAAAATCTCGGAGCACGGACCGCAGGGGCCGGTGTCGGCCATCATCCAGAAGTTGTCAGATGCGTACTTTTTGCCCTTGTTGTCGCCAATACGCACAATGCGCTCGGCGGGCAAGCCAATCTCGTTGTGCCAGATGTCGTAGGCCTCCTGGTCGTCGATGTAGACCGTGGCCAGCAGCTTTTCAGGAGGCAGTTTGTAAACCTTGGTCAGCAACTCCCAGCCCCATAGCAATGAGTCGCGCTTGAAATAATCGCCGAAGCTCCAATTACCCAGCATTTCAAAAAACGTATGGTGGCGCGCGGTGTAGCCGACGTTTTCCAGGTCATTGTGTTTGCCGCCCGCACGCAAGCAGGCTTGTACGCTGGCCGCACGCACGTAACTGCGCTTGTCGGTACCCAAAAACACGTCTTTGAACTGCACCATGCCGGAGTTGGTGAACATCAGCGT
>JBBAPP010000312.1:0-2373 GCA_040400775.1 Polaromonas sp.
TGCCCGCAGAGTAGTTTTGCAGCCCGACATGAATCTTGCCATCAAGGAAAGTCCCCGCCGTGAGCACCACCGTGCGCGAGCGAAACTTGATACCCACTTGCGTCACAGCACCTACAACACGGTCACCCTCCACCATCAGGTCATCCACCGCCTGCTGAAACAGCCACAGGTTGGGCTGGTTTTCCAGCATCCGGCGAATGGCGGCCTTGTACAAAATGCGGTCAGCCTGCGCCCGCGTGGCGCGCACCGCTGGGCCCTTAGAGCTGTTCAAAATGCGGAACTGAATGCCGCCTTCATCCGTCGCCAGCGCCATCGCGCCACCCATGGCATCGACTTCTTTGACCAGATGGCCCTTGCCAATGCCGCCTATCGAAGGGTTGCAGCTCATCTGGCCAAGGGTCTCAATGTTGTGCGTCAAGAGCAAAGTCTTGCAGCCCATGCGCGCACTGGCCAGCGCCGCCTCAGTGCCCGCGTGGCCACCACCGACCACAATAACGTCAAATTCTTGGGGGTAAAACATTCAAGCCTCTATCAGTTCAGTTTTCAGGCCAACGGCTTGCGCAGCGGTTGCTTGGCGTTTATCCGCAGTTACAAACAAATCAACATACGCCGCTTTAGCCGTACCAATGTGCAAGGCATCCATTGCCCGCAGCCGACACACCTCCATAGCAGCAATCGCAAAGGCCTCAACCCGGCCGTCGAGCGCAAACAAAGTAAAGCCTTCAAAATCCATTTTCACCACGGCCATGATGCGGGCGTAATCATCCTCGGTAGCCAAGCCATCATGCCGTTGGCGATTCAACGCCGATGCGATCTCTGCCTTGCAGTGGCCCGCAATCACTAGTTCGCTGGCACGTTCACTGACGGCCAATAACTGCTCGCGGCCAGCTTCTCGGTTGTAGCGTTTGTACAGCGCTGAGGTGTCCATCAGTACCCGCATTACCAGCCACCCTCACGCTCTTCAATGATCAACTGGGCGCCCGTTTTACCGTCTGGCCGAATGATGTTCAAAGGCTCAATGGGCACCTTCCAGCGGGGTATTTTTTGCTCGGCTTGCGGGTGCATCGGCACCAGCTCAGCCACCGGCTTGCCATGCCGCAAAATGCGCACGGTTTCACCCTTTTCGACCAAGTCAATCATGGCCGACGCATTGGCGCGGAACTCACTCAACGGAACGCTAATAGGTGGATGGACAGGAGAGGTTTGCATTTTGTACAAAATTGGTTGTTTTGTACATTTTAACGCTTTTGCCGGCATGGTCTAAAACACCTACTCACAAAGGCAACGCACTGTCGTAAAGTACCCAGCATCTTGCGAATCACGAAAGCACACCATGCCAATCACCATCCCCCGCCCCACGAGACGCACAGCCCTGAAAATCGGCAGCGCCCTGGCCGCCGCCAGCGCATTCCCCGCGCTTGGCCAAGCCGCTTGGCCTAACAAGCCCATTCGCCTGATCGTGCCTTTCGCACCCGGTGGCAGCTCTGAAATCGTGGCGCGATCTGCAGCCAGTGAGCTCAGTAAAACACTCGGCCAAAACGTCTTTGTGGACAACAAACCCGGCGCCAGCGGCAACATTGCCATGGCCGAATGCGCGCAAAGCAGCGACGGCCACACGCTGATCCTGGGTCACATCGGCACGCTGGCTGTCAACCCGTTCATTTTCGACAAGCTGCCGTTTGACACCAACAAAGACTTCAAACCCATCTCGCTGCTGGCCAAGGTGCCCAGCTTGTATGTCGTCAACGCCGACGTACCGGTCAAAAACCTGAAAGAGTTCATCGCACTGGCCAAGTCCAAACCTGGCCAGTTGAACTACGGCTCAGCCGGCAATGGCAGCGCTGGGCATTTGGCTTTTGAGTATTTGAAGATGGTCAGCGACATGTTTGTGCTGCACGTGCCTTACCGCGGCACCGGCCCGCAACTGACCGACTTGCTGGCAGGCCGACTGGAAGCCGCCAGCGTGGGCGCGCCAGCCATCTTGCCGCACATCAAGTCCGGCAAGTTACGCTGTATTGCCACAGGTACCAAAGAGCGCCTGGCTCAGTTGCCCGACGTGCCCACCGTGGCCGAAAGCGGCTTCCCCGGCTTTGAGATGACGCAGTGGTACGGCCTGAACGCACCCGCCAATATGCCGCAAGCCAACATCGACAGAATCGCCACCGCTACCGCTGTCGCCATGAGAAATCCGCAAGCCACTGAGCGACTGCGCAGCGATACAGCCATCCCCGTTGGCGACTCACCCGCCCAGTACGCGGCCTTCATTGCCACCGAACAAGCGCGCTGGAAGCTTGTTGTGGCCAGGGCCAAGATCAAGCCGGATTAAGAAATAAGCAGGCTATTTATTTAGTAGCTGCCTGCGCCCGTATTCAT
>JBBAPP010000313.1:0-2372 GCA_040400775.1 Polaromonas sp.
CGTGCCGCAGCGCCCACATTGCCTGCATGGCTGGTGTTGATCAGGATAAAACGGGTTTTCAAGGAGTTGCCCAGAAAGTCACAAGGTAAAATACGTATTGTCGCTGCCCCCGATTGTCGGATTACAGCCTTTGCCCGTTCTTTCCCACCTCTATGTCAGCAAACCTGCACCCCATGCTCAATGTGGCCATCAAGGCTGCACGCGCCGCCGGCGCTATCATCAACCGCGCCGCGCTGGACGTTGAATCGGTTCGCGTCTCGACCAAGCAAATCAACGACTTTGTCACCGACATCGACCAAAAAGCCGAAGCAGCGATCATTGAAACCTTGCTGACCGCCTACCCCGCCCACGGCATTCTGGCGGAAGAATCTGGCAGCGAACACGGCGCAGCAGGGGCTGATTTTGTGTGGATCATTGACCCCCTCGACGGCACGACCAACTTTATCCACGGCTTTCCGGTTTACTGCGTCAGCATTGCACTGGCGGTTAAAGGCAAGGTCGAGCAAGCGGTGGTCTATGACCCGACCCGTAACGATATTTTTTGTGCCACCAAAGGCCGCGGCGCTTACATGAACGACCGCCGCATCCGCGTGTCTAAACGCACCCGCCTGCAAGAATGTTTGATCTCCACCGGCTTCCCCTACCAGCCCGGCAACAAACTCAAACAGCACCTGGCCATGCTGGGCGAGATCATCAGCCAAACCGCAGGCGTACGCCGCCCCGGTGCCGCTGCGCTTGATTTGGCCTACGTGGCCGCAGGCTTCAGCGACGGTTTTTTTGAAACTGGCTTGAAACCTTGGGATGTGGCGGCGGGCTCACTGTTGGTCACTGAGGCAGGCGGCCTGGTCGGCAACTACACCGGAGACTCAGCGTTTTTACACGTTGGCGAATGCGTAGCCGCCAACCCGCGCATTTACGGCCAAATGGTCACTACGCTGGCCAAATACAGCCATTTTGAAGCTACGCCAAAGCCGATGAAAACCTCTGTTGGCCGGGCAGTGGTGGATGCTGTGGTGGTTGCTGCAGAAGATGCCAGCGTTGAAACCGCTTTTGTAGCCGCAAAACCCACTCTTGTTGCCAGACCGCGCCGCATCAAAGCCGCGCAGGCTACTGCGCCTGACGCACCGTATTGAGCTTTTTAGCTAAGCCATGAAGCTCGGCTTGCTATAGGCCGCGTCATCGGCTAGCGCTGGCACAGCGCACTGTCGTGAAGTCCACGCCGGTGTGACATCCAAGCTGTTGTGCTGAGCTTGACCGGAAGCTTGCCAGAGCAGTGCCAAAACCCGTGTGTAGGACTAGGCCGCGCACTTTAGAAAATTCAAACGCTAAGTGCGGTGGCGTACAGATATTGATCAAGCGGAGACCTACATTCATTTGTCCTCCTTTGATATTTCACTGCAAAAGTCTATATGAACACACGTCACTCCGCAAAATGGGTTTTCTCAGCGCTTGCCCTCGCTGGTATCGGTGCGACTTCCTCCGCGTTGGCCGCTACCGCGGCGACGGGTATGGTCGTCAGCGCAACAGTTCTGACAACCTGCGTCGCCGCAGCAACGCCAGTCGTCTTTGGCAACTACTCCCTGACAGCGCTAGACACAACCGGGCTCATCACAGTGACCTGTACGCCCGACGTATTGACTTATACAGTTGCTATTGACGGGGGCACAGGCTCTGGCGCCACCACATCGGCGCGCAAGCTTAGCTTCGGCCTCAATACCTTGAATTACGCGCTGTACCTTGATGGCGGCCGCACACTGAACTGGGGCAATGCGCAAAACACTGACACAGCCGCTGCAAGCGCGGCAACCACTACCGTGGGTGCGGTGAAAACCTTCACCGTCTATGGCCGCCTACCTGCTAACCAGACCAGCGCCGCAGGCCTCTACTCAGACACCGTTCAGGTCACTGTCACCTACTAAAAAACCGCCATGCACACTGGACGTCAAAAAATTGGCGTTACCTGCGCTGCAGCTGTATTGCTCATACCCTTGGCGTTTGGGCAGGGCGCGGCAGGCAGCCCTATCGCTGTTGCACCCGTCGTGGTCCAGATGGACAGCGTCACCGAGTTTTCTGCCGTGCAGGTCAGCAATCGGGGCGATCGCCCCACCAGCGTCGAGATCGCGATGGTCAGGGTGAAGTGGGTTGACGGTCGTGAGGTTTATGAGCCCACGTCGGATTTCACCGTGTCGCCCCCAGTCTTCCGGATGCAGGGGGGCAAGAGCCGGATGATCCGCTTCAAGTACGCTGGCCAAAGGCAAGACAGCGAAGGGTTTTACCGCCTGTTCATACACCAGCTCCCCGAAAAAACAGAGGGCAGCCAGGTATCCATCATTTTTAACCTGGGGGTACCGATTTTTATTGCCCCCCTCAGC
>JBBAPP010000314.1:0-2363 GCA_040400775.1 Polaromonas sp.
AACCCGCCACCATGTGGGCAACAAGCTTTGCACCTCAGGCCGGGTAAAGCGGTCGTCCATCAGGTAAATCACCCCTGTATCTTCTTGGGTGCGAATCACCCGGCCAGCGGCCTGCACTACTTTTTGCAGGCCAGGATACAAATAGGTGTAGTTGTAGGCTTTGCCTGCCGCATCACCCTGCGTTTCAAAATATGCCGCCATACGGGTTTTGATTTCTTCATTCACACGGTTGAGCTGCGGCAGCCCCAGCGTAGCGATGAAGGCGCCGATCAGCCGCGCTCCCGGCAAGTCAATACCTTCTGCAAATGCACCCCCCAGCACCGCAAAACCAATACCTTGCGACTCGAGCGTGAAGCGGCGCAAAAACTGCTCGCGCCCATGCTCGTCCATCTGACGCGTTTGTGCCCAGGTGGCGATGTGGGGGTGGCGCTGGGTAAAACATAGCTGAAGCTTTTGCAGATAGTCGTAGCTGCTGGTAAAGGCCAGGTAGTTGCCTGGCCTTTGGTCATACTGCCGCGCCATCAAGTCGGCAATCAAGCCAAGCGATGTGTCACGGTCGTGGTAGCGGGTCGACACGTTACGTACCGCAGCAACCACCAGCTGCTGATGTGAAAACGGTGAGGCCACATCAATCCACGCCGTCGTGACGGGTAAACCCAGGGTTTCTTTGTAAAACTCAGCCGGGCTGAGGGTGGCTGAAAACAACGCGACTGAATGCGCTGCAGTAAAACGCGGGTTTAAAAATGGCGCAGGCACGATATTGCGGATGTTCAATGTGGCGCAAGCGTTAGCGCCTTGCAGCAATGCGTTGTCCATGGTCGCGTCGTCATTCAGTGTGATGTCAAACATCGAATGCGCACCAAAGCTGTCGGCCATACGTGCAAAATGCAGCGCCTCAAAGTAAAAAGCCTGCAGGTCAGCATCGACCCGCGTTGGATTCGCCAGCAAGAAGTCCGTGATGGTTGTAATGGCTTGCTGCAAAGCTTTTAAAAATTCAACCGGTAGTTCTTCAGTAACCACGTAGTCTTCGATTTGGGTTTTATGGACATCACTGAAGGCGCGATTTAACTTGTCTAGCACCGGGCGAACCGCCTTGGGCGATGCCGTATGCACGGCTTGCAACTGGCTTTGGCTCAGCCTAGCCGAATACATGCTGCGCGCCCGTTCAAGCATGTTGTGCGCTTCATCAACCAGTACGCTGACGCGCCACTGGTGGTTCAGCGTCATGCTGTGCAACATGGCGCTGGTGTCAAAGTAATAGTTGTAGTCGCCCACCACCAGATCGCTCCACGCGACCATTTCTTGAGCCAGGTAGTAGGGACACACGCGGTGCGACAAAGCCACGTCGCGCAGTGCAGTTTTGTTGAGTGCAGCTACGCTGGCAGCGTGTACGGCGGCATAACGTGCCTGCGGCAGTCGGTCATAAAAGCCCTTAGCCAGTGGGCATGCATCGCCGTGGCAGGCTTTGTCCAGATGCTCGCAGGCTTTGTCGCGCGCGACCAGCTCCAGCACGCGCAGCGGCAGCTGGTTGGTGCTGCTTTTGACCAATTCCAGTGCATCAAGCGCCAGCTTACGGCCCGGTGTTTTAGCCGCCAGAAAAAATACTTTGTCCAGCCCCTGTTTTGGTATCACCTTGAGCAACGGGAACACCGTGCCTATCGTCTTGCCAATACCTGTCGTGGCCTGCGCCATCAGGCATTTGCCATTACTGGCCGTTTTATAAACCGCCTCGGCCAGTTCGCGCTGGCCCGGTCTGAAAGTGCTGTGCGGGAAGGCCAGCGTGTTTAACGCAGCGTCGCGTGCCGTGCGGTGCACCAGTTCGCGCTCAGCCCAGGCTAAAAACAACGCACACTGGGTTTCAAAGTATTCTTTTAATGCGCTGGCGCTGAAGTGTTCAACCAGCGGTGTTTCTTGCGTACTGGCAATGTCAAAGTACACCAGCGCCAGGTTGATACCTGTCAAGCCCTTGGCCTTGCACAGCAGCCAGCCATAAATTTTGACCTGCGCCCAATGCAGGGCGCGTTTGTTGTCGGCCATGCCGTGCAAGTCGCCACGGTAGGTTTTGACCTCTTCCAACTGGTTGTTGATGGGGTCGTAGCCGTCGGCTCTGCCGCGAATCGTCAATGTTTTGTAGTCACCTTCCAGGACAAGCTCGGACTGGTAGTCAGCATCTCGGCGCGAGGCCACCAGCGCGTGGCCCGCCATGCCTTCTTGCGCAGAAGGTGCAGGCGTAAAGCGCAAGTCCAAATCGCCATGTTTGGCAGTGAAGTTGCAGAGTGCGCGAACCGAGACGCTATATTTCAAACGCGGCTCTTCTCACGGGTTGGTTGGGGGCAAACAAATAGCATGAGACCCAAGTTTAG
>JBBAPP010000315.1:0-2326 GCA_040400775.1 Polaromonas sp.
GCCTGGTCGGTGAAAAGCACCTGGCACTCAAACTGAAACACCAGGGCCAGCCAGTGGACGGCATCTGGTTCGGCCATACCGAGCTGCTACCCGCGCGGGTGACACTGGCCTTCAGGCTGGATGCGGATGAGTGGCAGGGTGTGCGGCGGGTGCGGTTTTTGGTTGAGGCGGCTGAGGTTTAGGGGTTGGAGTGTTTTTTTGAGCTGTTTTCAATACTTTTCAGACATTATTTAGGCTTTTAGACCAATGGAATCGGGTGCAGTATGCTCCTGAATTCATAGTATTTTGAAGTGTGTAAGCCACGTTGGGAAGAATTACACGCCATTTTTGCTGTGCTGATCTCACTGTGCTCATTAAACTGGCGCCCATGCGAATAGTCATCATTGGAAACAGCGGCAGCGGCAAAACTTGGCTGGCAAAAAGCCTTGCGGAGAAAGCAAGCGTTTCAGTCATGCATCTTGACGAGGTCTTCTGGCTACCTAACGGTTTCAATGAACAACGTGATCCTACAGAAGTGTCGCGGCTGATCGACTCCAAGAAAGACAAACCCGTCTGGATCGTTGAAGGCGTCTATGGAAACCTGGCAAGCCAATTCTTGCCGTCCGCTCTGGCGCTGGTTTGGCTTGACGTGCCTTGGGCTGTGTGCAAGCAGCGACGTGAACTTAGAGGCGCTGAAAGCAAAGCGCATTTAAACCGAGAGCAGTCTGAACAGGGCCTGCTGGAGCTCGTTCATTGGGCTGAGGCATATTGGTCCAGGCTGGGATCTAGTAGCTACGTCGCGCACCTTGAGATGTTTGAGACTTTCTCGGGATACCGTTTCAGGTTACAGAATGAAGCGCAAGTTGACGGTTATTTAAAGTCTGTCTAAAACTCAACAGAAAGCCCCTGCCAAAGCTGCAAGCGCGGGCTGACAACCGCGCATTGATGCAGCTTTGAAGGACGGGCTGCGCACGCATTCGCCGGTTTGACGGCCATTTTGAGCTGTTTTCGAGCCATCTTAGGTATCTTTTAGGCCTAAAGCTCTATAAATACGAGCACAAGTAGCTCCTAAATTGATAGTAACAAAAGCTCTATCCATTCACACTTCAGCAACATCGGCCCCCGACTTGGCCAATATCTCCAGCGCACGCTGTACTGACCCGCCTTGTGCTCGGGCTTGTAAAAACTGCGCTGCTGTGCGGCGGCAGGCCAGCTTTTCGGCTACTGCTACGTTGATGTACTGGTTGATGGCGACGCCGTCGTCTGCGGCGGCTTGGCGCAAGGCGGCCAACATGGAATGAGGCAGTCGCAAGGCGAAATTATTGGTTTGCATTGTCGTTACTCCTGTTTCGATTGGGTGGAAACCTGGGTTTGATAGTACTCGGGCGGTGTGGTTAATTTCAAGTTAAATCGGGGCGCGGCTTGAGCAAAATCGCGTATGTTCCACGTTACTAAATGGGTGCATTGCCCGTTCACTGCGGCTTCCAGCACCATCTCGTCTGCGGGGTCTTTAAGTTGCGGTCGCCACAAAAAAGAAATGTCTATCGGCTTGAGGACACAGGCCAAGCCAGCTAAAAATGCATCAACCTCAGCAGTGTCCAGGCCAAATACTGCGCGTTGTTCCGCGCGCTGTAAAACCGCTTCGTACTCGATTAACAACGGCACAGAAACTCCCGCCACCAGCTCCGCGCGAAGCACCTGCGTCAACATTTTCCTTGACCAGCCCGTACGCGACCGCAAAGCAGCAACCAGCACATTGGTGTCCATGAGGATCATGTTTAATATTATATGCAGTATTGAATTTTAGCCAAAAGCAATAGACACCGTGTTGGTAACTTTGAAAGCCTGGCTGTGCAAACACTCACTGGGCAGACGGGTAACTGGGGCTGCTTTTTCGCCATTTTTAGGCGTCATTTAGTCTCCAAACTCAATAAATACGCACGCAAACAGATCCTAAATTAATAGCAATCAAGAATCCGTCATCTCATCAGCTCATACTCACCACCGCGCTCAATTGCGCGCTGGTAGGCGGGTAGGGCGCGGATTCGTTGCAAATAATCCATCAGCCTTGGGCGGCTTGCGCTCAGCCCACCGCGCGCTGCGGCTGCTTCGATGGGAAAGCTTAGTTGCACGTCAGCCGCCGTGAAGTCATCGCCGACAAACCATGTGCCCTGGCCCAGCTCGGCCTCCAAATAGTCAAGGTGGGTGTTGATTTGCGGCATGATGAAACTGCTTTTGGCTTTGCCTGAGATGGCTTTGGCAATGGGCTTGACGAAAAACGGCATGGGTGATGTTTCAACCTAGAAAAAGCAGTTGACCGCTCGCAGCCCTTTCGCAGACCGCATGA
>JBBAPP010000316.1:0-2325 GCA_040400775.1 Polaromonas sp.
ATTCAGGCTGAATGCCTGCGGCCTTGATCTTGTCACGCCATGCCACGAACTGCTGGTTCATGTACAGGCCCAGCTCGGCTGCGGTGCCTGGCGAAACATCAGCCCCCATTGATGTCAGCCTGTCCGAGACTTCCTTGCGTGTCACGATGCGGTTGATAGAGGCGCTGAGCTTGGCAGTGATGTCGGCCGGAAGCGCAGCAGGACCCAAAATGCCGACCCACGCAGCCAAGTCAAAGCCCGGCAGGTTTGCGCTGGCTGCAAGTGTGGGAAGCTCAGGCGCCAGCTTGCTTTTTGCTTCAGTCGTGATGGCCAATGCGCGCAATCGACCGGCCTTCAGCAAAGCCTGGCTGGATGCCAGATCAACAAACAGAAACGTCACCTCGCCGCCCACCAGTGCGGTCAGTGCCTGCGGGGTGCTTTTATAGGGCACTGCCAGCGCCTCCAGGCCCGCCAGGTTGTTAAATGCCGCGCCCGCAATTTGGCCCGTGCTGTTACCGTAAGCAAAGCTGATCTTGTTGGTGTTCGCCTTGGCAAACGACCGCAGCTCTGCAACCGACTTGATGGGCTGGTCAGCGGATACCGCGAGAATGAAAAGAAAGTTGCAGACCCTAGCAATCGGGGTGAAGTCTTTCAGCGGGTCATACGGCAGCTTTTTGAACAGGTGCGGATTGCCCGAATTGATGGTGTTGGTCGACAGCAAAAGCGTGTACCCGTCAGCCGGTGCTTTTGCGACAAACTCCGCAGCTATGAAACCCGAAGCACCCGGCTTGTTTTCAACGACAAAGGCTTGCCCATATTCCGATTGCAGCTCCTGCGCCAGCAGCCTGGCCACAATGTCGCTGGCACTGCCGGCACCAAACGCCGTGACGATTTTGACTGGCTTGGACGGCCAGGCCTGCGAGAAAGCCGGGCCAGTGATCAACACGGCAAAACTCAGCGCCAAGGTACGCCACGATTTCACTAGACCCATGATTGTCTCCCCATGATTGCCTCTAATAGTATGCTACAGTACTTTATAGTACCACCACCGTCAGGCATTCGTCAATATCGCATACCCTAGCGGTGCTTATCCATCGAGGACTTCCTTCCATGAGCAGATCCCCCCTGAGCGGCATCCGCGTGCTCGATTTATCCAAAGTGCTGGCAGGCCCGCTGTGCGCACAGTACCTCGGTGACATGGGCGCCGACGTCATCAAAATTGAAACCCTGGGTCAGGGCGATGAAACCAGGCACTGGCCGCCGTTTCGTGATGCTGGCGACAACACAACGGGGGCTGTTTTTCTGAGCGCAAATCGCAACAAGAGAAGCTTGTGCCTTGACCTGACAAGTGAGCAAGGGCAAAGCGTGATCTACCGTCTGGCCAAGTGGGCAGATGTGGCGATTACCAGCTTTGGGCCGGGCGTTGCAGAAAAACTCGGCGTAGACAGCAAGGTTTTGCGCGCTTGCAATCCACGGCTGATTTGCTGCGACATCTCCGGCTTTGGCAGCGTGGGACCGATGCGCGAGGGCAAAGGCTACGACGTGATCCTGCAATCCTTCACAGGCATGTTGTCCATCACCGGCGAGCCCAACGGGCCGCCGGTTCGCAGCCCTTTTTCGCCAGTTGACCAGGCGACGGGGCTGCACGCCTTGACCGGCGTCGTTGCAGCGCTTTACCACCGGGAGCGCACCGGCGAAGGTGGCTTGGTCGAGGCCTCGCTGTTTGACACCGCCACCGGGCTACTGGGCTACTTTCTGCAAAGCTTCTGGGAACGCGGCACCGAGCCTGAAAAACCGGGCTCGGGCCATGAATCGCTGTGCCCTTATCAAGTCTTTGAAACAGCTGACAAACCTTTGATACTCGGCGTCGCCAACGATACGCTCTGGAAGCGGTTCTGCGCCTTGGCTGGTCTTGCGGATGTGGTTGATCACCCCAACTACCGTACCAATGCAGACCGTGTCCGCCACCGTGCAGATACCGTGGCACTGGTTTCAAAAACCATGCTGGCGCGCCCACGCGATGCCTGGCTGACTGCACTTGACAGTGCCGGCATCCCAAGTTCGCCACTGCACACGCTGGGAGAGCTGTCAGAACACCCCCACACCCGCGCCAGCGGCATGAAGTTTGACTATGCGCACCCAGTCCTGGGCAAGTTGCACGGCATCGCGCAACCTCTGCGTTTTGACGGCGAGCGCACAGAGTTGCGCAGACCACCGCCGCTGCACGGCGAACACAGCCGCGAAATTCTCACCGAGCTTGGCTACAGCCCGGATGAGATCAACACTTTAATGCAAACCTGAAAAGCAAAAAGTCCTGTTGCTCAATGAACAACAGGACTTTTAAAC
>JBBAPP010000317.1:0-2321 GCA_040400775.1 Polaromonas sp.
CGCTTTTTATGGCTGTTGCTGGCGCTGTTGGTGTTGCTGGCTTTAGCTACGGGCATGTACATCAAGCGTTCGTTTCCAGCACTTCGTGGTGAGTTGCAGGTGGTCGGCCTGAAAGCCACCGTCAGCGTAGCGCGAGACGCGTCTGACGTCACCCACATCAAAGCCCAAATCCCAGCCGATGCCTGGTTTGCCATTGGTTACGTGCATGCGCAAGAGCGTGGCTGGCAGCTCGAATTTAATCGCCGCGTCATGCATGGCGAGCTGTCTGAAGCCTTTGGTGCTGCCACGCTCGACACTGACAAACTGCTGCGTACCCTGGGTATCATGCAGGCGGCTGAGCGCCAGTGGCAGGGCCTACCTGCCGAGGCGAAGGCCGCACTGCAGGCCTACAGCGACGGCATCAACGCGTTTTACGCGCAGTCGTCTCAAGCTTTGTCGCCGGAATTTCACATCCTTGGCGTCAAACCCGGCGGCACCAGTGGCAAGGCCTGGACGCCGCAAGACAGCATTGGCTGGTCGCTGATGATGGCGCTGGACTTGAGCGGCAACTGGGGCAATGAGTTTGCGCGCCTGTCAGCCGCCAAAGACCTGAACACTGCCGAGTTGTGGCAACTTTTCACACCTTACCCCGGCGAAGCACCCGCGTCAAAAGTTGACTTTGCCAAGCTGTATGGCGAGCTGGGGATTTACAAACGCACATCAAACGCTATTAAAACAGGAGCTTTATGCGCCCGTATTTATTGGTCTGAATGCCAATTTGATAGCCAAAAAACAGCTAAAACAGCTCTGCATGAACCTTTTTTGGCCGCTTACCTGAGCAACAGCTTCACCAGCGACATCGTCGACTGGGGCAGCAGTCTGGGCAGTATCGACGGCAAAGGGTCGAACAACTGGGTAGTGGCCGGTACGCGAACCGCAAGCGGTAAACCGCTGCTGGCCAATGACCCACATCTGGGTTTGTCAGCCCCTGCCATCTGGTACTTTGCGCACCTTGAAGCGCCTGGCCTGAATGTGATCGGCGCGACGCTTCCTGGCTTGCCGTTTGTGGTGCTGGGCCGCACAGCCAAAGTCGCCTGGGGCTTTACCAATACGGGGCCCGATGTGCAAGACCTGTACCTGGAGCAAATCAACCCAGCCAATCCCAAGCAGTACCGCATACCGAGCGAAGGCCAGCCGGTTTGGGCAGACTTCAAAATCCGCAAGGAAGTCATCAAAGTCAAAGGCCAGCAAGACGAACTGCTTGAAGTACGCGAAAGCCGCCACGGCCCGGTATTGAGCGATGCACAAAAGGCTCACGCCGAGTTGCTTGACACCAGCAAATACGTGTTGGCGCTGCGCTGGGCTGCGCTGGATGCTGACAACCAGACCGTGCTGTCTGGCCTTCGGTCAAACACTGCCCAGTCGATTGACGACTTAGAGGCCGCCTTCAGCAGCTACCATTCGCCGATGCAAAGCGTGGTGATGGCCGATGTGTCTGGCCGTACCGGCTTTAAAGCCGTGGGCAAGCTGCCTTTGAGAAAACCTGAGAATGATATTTTGGGGGTCGCGCCATCACCAGGCTGGGACGCACGTTACGACTGGGCTGGCTGGCTCGCCTACGCGCAAACCCCGCAAGCAGACGCCGCCGCCATCGCCGCCAAAGGTTTTTTAGCCACCGCCAACCAGCGTATTACGCCGCCTGACTATCCGATCTTCATGGGGCAAGACTGGACAGTACCGTATCGCCATGACCGGATTGAACAAATGCTGGCTGCCAGCCCCAAGCACGACATGGCCAGCATGCAAAAAGTGCAGGCAGATCAACTGTCGATGGCGACGCTAAAACTACTGCCTTTTTTAACCACCGCGTTGGCCAGCAGCAGCCACACCCAAGCAGCCGCCAGTAGAACCGCGATGCAGGGCTTTGACGGCGTGATGCGGGCTGAATCAGCCGCACCGCTGATTTTTGCCGCCTGGGCAGACGAGCTGACGCGCGGCGTGATTGGCGGCAAACTAGGCCAAGCCGCCTTCAAAACCATGTACGGCAAACGCAATTTTCGCCCAGCGATTGAAGGCATCATGGCGCGCAACGATGCGGCTTGGTGCGGGGTTGCGAGCTGTGCAGGCCAGTCCAGCGCGGCGCTCAGCCGGGCTTTAAGCAAGCTGGAAAAAGACTATGGGGCAGAGCTGAGCCAGTGGACATGGGGCAGGGCGCACACTGCCCTGTCAGCCCATAAACCATTTGGCAACGTGCCGCTGCTGGCCAAATTTTTTGACGTGCGCGTGCCCACAGGCGGCGACACCTTTAGCGTCAACGTCGGCCAATACTGGGCCAACGACGA
>JBBAPP010000318.1:0-2305 GCA_040400775.1 Polaromonas sp.
CCATTTGCCGTCAAAGCTAACCCAGCAGCTTCTGCGCCCGCCAAAACAGCGGCACAAAAAGCCTTGGACAAGCTCGGCCTGCGCCGTGACATTGACCTGGCGCTGCACCTGCCGCTGCGCTATGAGGATGAAACCCGCATCACCATGTTGGCCGATGCGCGTGACGGCGAGATGGTGCAAATTGAAGGCCAAATCACCCACAGTGAAATCACTTTTCGCCCACGCCGCCAATTGCGCGTGACATTGGATGACGGCACAGACACCTGCACGCTGCGGTTTTTAAATTTTTACCCATCGCACCAAAAAACGCTTCAAACGGGCGCACGCGTCAGGGCCCGGGGTGAGCTGCGCGGCGGCTTTATCAGCCGCGAAATGGTGCACCCCAGCTTCAAGCTGGCGGGCGGTGAGTTGCCCGGTGCATTGACACCGATTTACCCGACGGTAGCCGGTTTACCGCAAGCGTATTTGCGCAAGGCGGTACTCAGCGGTGTCAGCCGGGCTGACTTGGGTGAGACGATTCCAGCGTCGGTGTTGATCAAAAAAACACCACAAGCCATGTGGAGCCTGCGCGAGGCGCTACAGTTTTTACACAACCCCACGCCTGATGTGGCGGGTGCGTCGGGCAGGGCCGCCCCAACCGCGCACAGCCCCCTCGGGGGGCAGCGAAGTACGCCTAGCGACGAGTATGGGGGCTATTTGGCTACATTTGAAGACCACAGCCATCCGGCCTGGCAGCGCCTGAAAGCTGAAGAGCTGCTGGCGCAGCAGCTGTCGCAACTTGAGGCCAGGCGCGTGCGCGCTGCCATGCGCGCACCGCCTTTGTTAAGTAGTAGCCCGCAAAACACCCAATGCACTTTGTATGACCAGTTGCTGGAGCGCCTGCCGTTTCAGCTGACCGCAGCGCAGCAACGCGTAGGCTTGGAGATTGCCGCAGATCTACAAAAAAACGTCCCCATGCACCGCCTGCTGCAAGGCGATGTGGGCTCTGGCAAGACCGTTGTGGCAGCATTGGCTGCCGCCCGCTGCATGGACGCTGGCTGGCAATGCGCGCTGATGGCGCCAACCGAGATTTTGGCCGAGCAGCATTTCAGGAAGCTCATCACCTGGCTGGAGCCTCTGGGCATCAAAACAGCATGGCTGACAGGTAGCCAAAAAGCCAAGCAGCGCCGCGAAGCGCTGGCCCTGATTGCCAGCGGTGAAGCGGGGCTGGTGGTCGGCACGCATGCGGTGATTCAAGACAAGGTGGTGTTTAAAAACCTCGCCCTGGCCATCATTGACGAGCAGCACCGCTTCGGCGTAGCGCAGCGGCTGGCATTGCGGTCAAAAATGACCCCTCAATCCGTTCGCCCTGAGCCTGTCGAAGGGACGGCTTCGACAGGCTCAGCCCGAACGGGTGATACCGAGCCGCATTTGCTGATGATGACCGCCACCCCCATTCCGCGCACGCTGGCCATGAGCTACTACGCCGACCTGGACGTCTCCACGATTGACGAACTGCCACCCGGCCGTACCGCCATCGTGACCAAAGTCGTTAATGACAGCCGGCGTGACGAAGTCATTGAGCGCATCCGAAGCCAGATTGCCGAAGGCCGTCAGGTGTACTGGGTCTGCCCGCTGATTGAAGAAAGCGAAGTGCTGGATTTAACCAACGCCACACAAACACATGAGGCGCTGAGCGCAGCCCTGCCCAGTGTGCTGGTGGGCTTGCTGCATTCACGCATGCCTGTGGCTGAAAAAAAAGCCGTGATGGATTTGTTCAACGATGGCGTGATGGCGGTACTGGTGAGCACCACGGTGATTGAAGTCGGCGTAGATGTGCCGAATGCCTCTTTGATGGTGATTGAACATGCGGAGCGCTTTGGTCTGAGCCAACTGCACCAGTTGCGCGGCAGGGTGGGGCGCGGGGCAGCGGCATCGGCCTGCGTGTTGCTTTACGCCACAGGCGATGCAGCGCGGCTGGGCGATACCGCCAAGGCGCGGCTCAAGGCGATGGTTGAGACCAACGACGGTTTTGAAATTGCCCGGCGCGATTTGGAGATTCGCGGGCCGGGTGAATTTTTGGGTGCGCGGCAGTCAGGCGCACCTTTGCTCAGGTTTGCAGACTTGGCACAAGATGCCGAGTGGCTGGCCTGGGCCAGGGCTTTGGCGCCGCACTTGCTGGACAAGCACGCCGCATTGGCGGCGCAGCATGTCATGCGCTGGCTCGGCAGCAAAGGCGACTATCTAAAAGCCTGACCCTTTTGGGCTCAGAGCGAGAAGTCGTAATCCACCGTCATCGGCGCATGGTCTGAAAAGCGCTGGTCCT
>JBBAPP010000319.1:0-2303 GCA_040400775.1 Polaromonas sp.
TTTAACCAGTACGTTGACGCAACAGTACAGTGCACGCCATGTACTGGATGCACGTCGGCCCAAGTTGGGTCAAGATTTGCAGCCCATCACGCTTGCGCAAAAGCAGGAAAGTAACCGCGCAGCAGGCTTTGCAGTAGCATTTGCCGGGGCGGGCTTGCTGGTTGGTTTTGACTGATTTTCGAGCCGCTGCAGGAACGTCGCCACCGGTCGCTAGCGCGGCATGGTGGTATTCTCAAAGCGATGAGATTCATCCTCAAGTGGCTTTCTAGCGCCGCTGCCTTGATGGTGGTGGCTTATCTTTACTCGGGTGTGGTGGTGACCAGCTATACCGGCGCTTTGATAGCAGCTGCGGTGTTGGCTGTGCTGAACACTTTGCTCAGGCCGCTGTTGGTGCTGCTGACCTTGCCAGTAACGCTGGTCACGCTCGGGCTGTTCATGTTTGTTATCAACGCGCTGATGTTTTGGGCCGCCGCCAGTCTGGTCAGTGGTTTGAACGTCAATGGCTTTGCTGCAGCGCTGATGGGCTCGTTGATTTACTCACTGCTGCAGCTTGCGATCGACTTTGTCCTGGCGCGCTTGTTCTCGAACAAGTGAATCGACCTGGCGCGCCCGGGCGTCGATGATGGACGCGTCCATAAAGTCGCCACTGGCCGGATTGCTGCGCAGCATGGCTTGCGCGGCACGCAAGCGGTCTAGCGCAGCGGGGTAGTCGAGCTGAGCCACTTGCGCCTCAGCGTCTGCCCGAATCGACCGTGCAGTCAAGTTTTGGTTGCTATACGCCAGCACCAACAAGCGCCAAGCCGCAGCGTCTTTGGGGTGGTCTGCAACCCAGGTGCTCAGGCGGCTGGCCACGTCTTTTGGCTTGCCCGCTGCCAACAGCGCGCGTGATTGCAGCAGCAGCGCGGCGCGTGCGGGGCTGTTGCTGATGTCTAGTTGTGCAGCGTCTGCTGGCACCTGCCCAGCTTCTAGCGCAACTTCAAGTTGCAGCAGCGCCAGCGTTTTACCCACCTGTGAATCAGCCGGGTTGTCGGCCAATACCGCCCGCAGCTTGTCAAAAAAGGTTTGAGCGGTTTTAAAGTCGCGCGACTTCAGTGCCGCCAAAACCCCAGCGTACAGCGCAGCAACTGACCTTATGTCAGTAGCCACAGCGGCACTGGCCGAGATGCGCTGTGCCTCTGTCACCATGGCGCGCAACATATCGACACCCGGGTCACCCAGCACGCGGGCTCGGGCCGACATCATGGCATGTTGCAGCGCGATCTGCTGCGGCGTATCACCCCCAGGCTTGGCCGGCTTCGCTACGATCGGTGCTGCCAGCTGCTGGCGCGCTTGTGCGTCGCCAATGCGCTCAGTGCTCAAGGGGTGGGTTCGCAAATACGCAAAGCCGCCGCTGTCGTTCAGCCGTGCCGCTTGCTGTAGTTTTTCAAACATGCTCATCACGCCGCGGGGGTCAAAGCCCGCGTCCAGCATCACGCCCGAGCCGACCCGATCAGCTTCGCGCTCCATGTCGCGTGAAAAGTTGAGCTGCGACTGTACAGACATCGCTTGGCCGCTAGCAATCACGGCATTGGCTACCTGCGGATTTTTGCTGGCTGCCAACAAACCCAGAATCATTGAGCCAATCATCCATGGCGCCTGGCCTGCCTGTTGTGAGATCAACCGTGATATGTGCCGTTGCGAGACATGGCTCAGCTCATGGCCCAGTACAGCCGCTAACTCATCGCGGTTGCTGACCACGCCAATCAGCCCCAAATGCACACCCAAGTAACCACCTGGCAGTGCAAACGCATTGATGCTGCGGTCGCGGATTAAAAATACATCCCAGGCAAAGCGCTGATCCAGCTCAGCCGTAATCTCGCCCCGCGCCCGCGCCGCCACCATCAACGGCTGCCAAATGCTTTGCACATAGTCAAACAGAACCGGGTCATCGATGTAGTCCGGGTCGCGATAAATACTGGCAGCAATACTGTCACCAATGCGCCGCTCCTCAGCCGCAGCCAACTCGGAGTTATCGCCTAGCGTTGGCAGGGCGCTGGCAGGCCTAGGCGATGCTTGCGCATGCAGCGCAGCTGGGCTGGTGAAGGCCAGCAGGCCAGCCAAGGCAAGCGTTTTAAATAACTGAGCGCGAAACAAATGCATGGTGCAAACAATCTTATGAAGGAGGCATGCCCTTATGATGAGCGATTGTTGTAAAGGTTCTGTAACAGCATGACGCATCCCTCACCACCTGACACCACGTTTCACACGGGACTGACCCATTTTGACAGCCATGGCCAGGCACATATGGTCGATGTCGGCGCTAA
>JBBAPP010000320.1:0-2286 GCA_040400775.1 Polaromonas sp.
CAAGCCACAGCCCGGGCCGCCCCTGATGGCTACACCCTGCTGCAAGCTTATGTGGCCACCCACGGCACCAGCCCGGCCACGCGCAAGCTGCCGTACGACGCGGTCAAAGACTTCACCGCCATTGGCATGATTGGCGCCACGCCCAATGTGCTGGTCGTGAACAGTGCGCTGCCGGTCACCACAGTCAAAGAATTTGTCGAGTACCTGCGTAAAAACCCTGGCAAGCTGAGCTACGGCTCTGCCGGCCAGGGCTCGCTCACGCACTTGACGATGGAGCTCTTCAAGCAGCAAATCAACTCCTTCATGGTGCATATCCCGTACCGCGGTATTGCGCCTGCATTTACGGACTTGATGGGTGGCCAAACGCAGGCCATGTTCCCAGGGCTGGCTGCCGCCGTGCCGCACATCAGATCGGGCCGGGTGCGGCCACTGGCGGTGACGGGTTTGAAGCGGCATCCACAGTTCAAAGACGTGCCCACACTGGATGAATCGGGTTTTAAAGGTTTTGACGCGCAGCAGTGGTACGGCGTGGTAGGCCCAGCAGGCATGCCTGCGCCAATTGTCAAACAGCTCAACGAATCACTGGTAACCGTGCTGCGGGCACCGGATTTGCGTGAAAAGTTGTCGGTAGAAGCGATTGAACCCATGGTGATGACGCCTGACGAGTTTGCCGCTTTCATCAAATCTGACATTGCCCGATGGACCAAGCTGGCCAAAGACCGAAAGATAGAGCTGGACAGCTGAAAACGGCTCCAACTCCCTGAATGCCCTGAATGCCCTGAATTACATATGTATCATCTGTAATTTAGGCCTTTAGCCCAATAAATATGAGCGCTATAAGCTACAAAATTTATAGCAATTAACCTTTACCAAGAACTCTATGGCCCGCAATACCCAAGTCGTCGCCGACCACAACGCTCCACCCATCACACAAATTCTGGCGAAGTTTGTTGCTACCCACCCGTCCAAAGGCTGGAGCGACGCGGTTGACCACGAGGCGCACCGCACCTTCATGAACTGGCTGGGTTGCGCTGTGGGTGCTGCGCACCATGAGGCGGCAGATGCAGCCCTTAGAGCTGTCAACGCGTTACAACCCGCCCCGCAGGCCAGCGTGCTGGGCCGCAGTGAGAAAGTCGACATGGCCAGCGCCGCTTTGCTCAATGGCATAACGTCGCACACCTTTGACTTTGACGACACCCACCTCAAAACCATCATTCACCCGGCCGGGCCAGTCGCATCCGCTGTGCTGGCGATGGCCGAGCATTTGGGCAGCAATATGGATGAAACACTTCGCGTTTCAGGCCGTGAAGTTATCGACGCACTGGTCATTGGCATTGACGTGGCATGCCGGGTCGGCAACGCCATGTACCCGGACCATTACGACCGGGGCTGGCACATCACTGGTTCCACTGGCACGCTGGGCGCAGCGGCCGCCTGTGCGCGATTGCTCAAGCTCGATGTGGCGCAAACCGCGATGGCGCTGGGGATTGCCGCATCGCAACCGATCGGCATGCGCGAGCAGTTTGGCACCATGACCAAGCCCTTTCACCCCGGCGGCGCAGCCCGTGCGGGACTGATGTCGGCACTGCTGGCCAAATCAGGTTTTACCGCCAGCCCTAAAGCGCTTGAAGCACCGCGCGGCATGATGCAAACCATCTCTACCAAAAACGCTTGGGGCGAAATTACCCATGAACTGGGTGAGCGTTTTGAGATTTCATTTAACAGCTACAAACCGTTTGCCTGCGGCATCGTGATTCACCCCAGCATTGATGCCTGTGCCCAGTTGCGTAAGCAAGGCGTAACCCCGGAGCAAATCGACCGAATCGAGCTGAAAGTGCATTCGCTGGTGTTAGAACTCACTGGTAAAAAAGAACCGCAAGACGGCCTGGAGGCCAAGTTCAGCGTCTACCACGGCTGCGCGGCGGGCTTGACCTTCGGCTTTGCAGCTGAAGACGAATTTTCAGACGCGGTGGTGACCCGGCCCGACATGGTGGCGCTACGCCGCAAAGTCGTCGCCACGGTCGATGACTCGATTGACGAAGCCAGCGCTGACGTGACGGCCGTGCTGCAGGATGGCCGCCGCGTCCACGTATTTGTCGAGCACGCGATTGGTTCTTTGAAAAACCCAATGACCGACACCCAACTGGAAGCCAAATTCCAGGGCCTGTCAGACGCCATTTTGGGCGCAGGCAGAACCAGTGAATTGATCAATGCTTGCTGGGCCATTGGCAACGCCGCCAACGTGAAAGCGCTGGTGGCCTTGGCTGTACCGGAGCGCAAATAACC
>JBBAPP010000321.1:0-2278 GCA_040400775.1 Polaromonas sp.
AGTTTGGCCTGGAAATCATCATGGCAGGCTTTGCAGGTGCCAGCTGTTGCGCCAAAAGCGGCTTTTAGTGTGTCGGCATTGCCTGTTTTGGCGGCATCAGACAGCTTGGTGCTTTCGGCGATGAGCTTGTCGCTGTATTCTTTCAACTTGGCGGGCTGCGCAAAAAGCTCTGGCTTGGCTCGGGTAGGAATATTACCCTTGTCTGTTCCAGCACCAAAGGCTACCCACGGAAGCTTAGCCATTTTGGCAACGGTGTCGGCATTGTCTTGCGCGGCTTTGGCATCAAACGGTATGCGGCCGTTGACCATGGCACCGATGCGGCCAAAGTGGGTACCCATGACGCTCAGCGCGCTTTGGCGGTACTTGATGGCGTCTTCGGGTTTTGCAAACTGGGCCACAGCTGGCGTGGCCAGGGCAACCAGGGCCGCTGCGGCGGTGAAACAGGCAAGAGCCTTCATACAGATTCCTTATGGGTTTATTGAAGTTAAAGTCAGGGCTCGGGCTTTTACCCGTCCTCGTCGCTGGAGTTTAGCCAAGATTGATTAGTTCCACAGTATTCTCCGCTACAAGGGAAAGTCCTGATCTGGCGCTGCGACCAATTCCCAAGTCGTCAGCGTAGATGCTTGTCATGAAAACATTGATTTTTTGGAGAACCCATGCCCAGCAGTGGATCCAGTCATTTGCATAAGGTTCGTGTGTGGGACTTGCCGACACGCGTTTTTCATTGGGCGCTGGCGCTGTGTGTTGTCGGGCTGGTCATCACCGGCAATGTGGGTGGTAACGCCATGGTTTGGCACTTTCGCATCGGATTGACGGTACTGGCGCTGCTGCTGTTCAGGCTGGCATGGGGCTTGGTGGGCGGGCGTTGGTCACGCTTCGCAGCGTTTATTTATTCGCCGCGCAGCATCATCAACTACCTCAAAGGCGACGGCAAGCCGGAGCATTCGGTAGGCCACACGCCGACTGGGGCGGGCTCGGTGTTTGCGCTGCTGGCGGTTTTATTGGCGCAGGCGGGCAGCGGCTTGTTCAGTGATGATGAAATCGCATTTTCGGGGCCATTGACGCGCTTTGTTTCTGGCGCCACCGTCAATCTGGCCACCAACTACCACAAGAACATTGGCAAGTGGATTATCTTAGGCCTGCTGGTGCTGCATATGGCAGCCATCATGTATTACCTTTGGCGCAAACTCAACCTGATCAAACCCATGCTGCACGGCGACAAAAAGCTTGCTGTGGCCGTAGCGGCATCACGCGACGACGCTGCATCGCGCATGGGCGCCTTGCTTATATTTGGCATGTGTAGTGGTTTTGTGTTCTGGATGTCGACACTGGCAGCTTAAAAACCGAAATGCTTCACTTAGCGCCGCGGTTGCTTTTGCCGCCATATGGATGCGGCTGATACCTGCATTAGCCGATAAAAAAAGATGTCGGTCTCTCCGCCGCTTTGCTGGCGGCGTCCTGGTGCTTCGGTGCGCAACGGCTGTAAAAAATATTTCCAGTTTTAGAGCGTCTGCGGAGTTGCCACTTGCAGCGCCCGTGGCGCTGCAATATGCCC
This sequence comes from Polaromonas sp., assembly GCA_040400775.1. Lineage (GTDB taxonomy): Bacteria > Pseudomonadota > Gammaproteobacteria > Burkholderiales > Burkholderiaceae_C > Polaromonas. The sequence goes on from JBBAPP010000321.1 coordinate 1,556, forward strand.
GACCACAGTTCTTGCTTTTTCCACCATTCCAGGTGCTGGTTGGAGTCTGGCCACTTTAGCCGAGTGTTTCAGCTTGATCATGGCTGTGATCTGGCCTGCGTCCAGGTTTGGGCTAGCTTAAAAAGCTTGCTGTTCGGCTCTGTCTGTATAGTGGTGTTCTGATTGACAAAAGATCGACCTGAACGTGCCCTCACCCCAGATCAAGCTCTTCACGCCTGCTACGCCTGCTGAATTTCAGGCCACTCGCCAGATTTTTGAAGAATATGCCCAGCAAATCGGGGTTGATTTATGTTTTCAAAACTTTGATGACGAACTTGAAACCCTGCCTGGCGATTATGCTGAGCCGCAAGGTGCCCTGCTGCTGGCCATGGTGGATGGCGAACTGGCTGGCTGCTGCGCCCTGCGGCCACTGACCGCCAGCGACTATCCCAACGCTTGTGAAATGAAACGGCTGTATGTGCGCAACAGCCACCGCCGCCTGGGGCTGGGCAGGCAGCTGGCAGAAGCTATTTTGGATGCCGCACGGGTCGCGGGCTACCACCACATACTGCTGGATACACTCACTGAAATGGAATCTGCCCGGGCGTTGTATGAAGACTTGAAATTTGAAGAAATACCACCCTACTATCACAATCCGATAGCGGGCGCTCACTACCTCAAAGCTGACTTATAAACCTAGAAAAAGCAGTTGACCGCTCGCAGCCCTTTGGCAGACCGCATGAA
>JBBAPP010000322.1:0-2278 GCA_040400775.1 Polaromonas sp.
CCGCAAGTTAACTACGCCAATCGGATTCAACAGCGAGACGCTGGCTGAAGTCGAGAGCCTCACAAATCTCACTCCAAATCATATTCAACCTAGAAAAAGCAGTTGACCGCTCGCAGCCCTTTCGCAGACCGCATGATCGTTCAGCTTTTGAGCGTAGCTGGCGATCACCCCTTGGCTGACAACGCTAAGCAGCCGATTGCGCCCCGCCCGACCCGCCCAGCCGCGTTGTTCCGCCTTGCTCAACGCGCCGAGCGCGGCACACTCGGGAACATCCAACTGCTTTTTCTAGGTTCAATGCAAGTCCACGGCTTGGGCTGGAGCTTAGCTATCAGCACTTTTGCGGCCATTCATTGGCTATGTTTGCTCCCGTATTGCGCTCGCCTGCCTGGTTTTTGCACGGCCTCGAAAAGCTCTGCCAGGCGACTCTGCTTTGATCAGTGCAAGCGCTTTAGCGCGTTCTGTGCCGTGCTTGGTTTTCAGTTTAGACGCGACCATGGCACTCATATAGCCCTTTAGCCAGTCAAATTTGACAGGCTTTTCCAACACAAAGGCACCTTCGGGCAATCCACCGCGCGCCTCCAAGGCCTGACGCGGCAGGCCTGTGATGACAACTACTTGCATATCGGCCAATTCAATATTGCGCTTCAAGGCCTTCATCAGTTCAAAGCCATCGACGCCTTGCATGACCAGATCAGTGATCAGCAAATCCGGCCGCATGCTGGAAACATCCATCAGGGCTTCCATGGCTGAGGACATCCAGGTGCAGTCAACTGGCAAACTCCAGGACTCAAATTCCAATTGAAACAACTCCCTCGTGGCCTCATCGTCCTCTACCAACAGCACGCACAACCGACCTTGCGGGTTTGGTAACTTGACCAGCGACTGCCGTTTGTTTTTTTCAAGATAGCTATGGATAGATTTCAAGGCGATCCGGCGGTGGCCACCCATGGTTTTCCAGGCGTCGAGCTCGCCTTTTTCTACCAGCGACTGAACTGTGGCAACCGACAAGCCGAGCAGGCTGGCGGCATAACTGGTGCCGCAATAGTCTTCGATCAGAAAATCTGGTGCCGTGATGGCATCCTCAAAGCTTTTATGCATTTTGAAAACTTATAAAAATATTAAAAGTCATTTTCATTCTTATTGGATAATTTGAAACATTTTACCAAATAATTTTACATAAACATACAGATGTTACACATTCACCCCGGACCGGCCGATCGAGGCAGGGTGAAAAAGAATGTCGCACCCTGGCCAACTGCCGCCTCTGCCCACAGCGTTCCGCCTTGTCGGGCAATGGCTCGACTGGCGGTCGCCAAACCTATACCGCTGCCGGGAAATTCAGATGGCAAGTGCAGTCGCTGAAAAGGCATGAAAAGCTTGCCCGCATAAGCCATGTCAAAACCGGCACCGTTGTCGCCCACGAAAAAAACCGGCTGGCCTGCAGCATCCAGGTGCTGGCCGACGCGAATTGTCGCGTGCGGCAGACCAGACGTGAATTTCCAGGCATTACCCAGCAGATTTTCGAGCACAATACATATCAGTCCGCTGTCACCATAGGCATAAAGTCCGTCTTCGATGTGCTCCGCCAGGTCCCGATCAGCGTCGCGTAAATGCAATTCTCTCACCAGACGCCGGCACATGGCAGACAGATCAATAGAATCATTTTGCAACGGCAAGCGCGATACGTGCGCCAGTCCCAGCAGATCTTCGATCAGCTTACCCATCTGCGCAACACCAGCTTGGATACGTGACAGATAGTGACGCTCTTTCTCCCCAACCTGGCTGCCGAGTTGCCTAGACAACAGCCGGCTAAATCCGTCAATCGTGTTCAGGGGCGACCGCAGGTCATGCGACACCGAGTAGGAAAATGTTTCCATCTCCTGATGGGATAGTCGCAGGGCGGCTTCAATGGCTTTTATCTCGGTGACGTCAGCATCGATGCAGACCCAGAAGTCGATCTTGTTCTCGGCATCAAACACTGGCGAGGCCCGGTACGCCATGGTGTGATAAGCGCCATCTTGTGTTCTTAGCCGACGCGTCCCTGAAAAAGGCATCTGGCTGACCTCTGCCACCGCCCAATTGGCTTTGACCTCTGGCAAATCCTCTGGATGAACAGCGGAAAACCATTTCATACCTTCCCAGTCCTGCATTTCTCCGCCCAATAAATCAAAGCACGCGCGGTTCAAGTAGGTCGCTCGCCCCTGGGCGTCAGCCGTCCAGACGAGCTGGGGGGCGTGTTCAAACAGCGCGGCGTAACGCTGCTCGCTGTCGCGCATCG
>JBBAPP010000323.1:0-2257 GCA_040400775.1 Polaromonas sp.
CGGTCGGCGATTCTGAAGCCAGGGTAGGTCTGGATACGGTCTTCGCGCTGCAGGCGGGCTGCCTTTTCACGCTGGTAATCAAGCAGTTCCGACAGGGGTTTGTTCGACGCGCCCACTGTGACCCAGTCCAGAAACGGGGGTTCGGCATGGGCGCTGCGCAGCATGATGCGCGCTGTGGGCGTGGCGCGTTTGAAGATGGCAGACCATTCCTCCAGCAAGGCGGCGGGGTGATAGCTGCTCATCCAGTCCATGTGGTCAAGCAGCACGAAGCGGGAAATCGGTTGTGTGCCTGCGTCTAAAAACTCGGTGACGGTAGAGGTGTGTATTTCAATGCAGTCGGCCAGACCGGTACGCAGTTTTTCGAAGTTCTCGCGTTTGAGGTACGAGGGGCACCAGTCTCGTGTGTAGCGACCCGTCAGGTAAACGCGCCAAAAGTAATTCTCACTGGCTGGCAGATTGCGAAACACGTAATCAATTGCTTCCTGCACAAAGCCGGCTACACCGCCTGGGTGTTGTTTTTGCACCAGGCGGCGTTGCGCCTGTGGTACGCCCAGCAGGCTCATGGTGAGCTGGCGACCCAGAATCCATTTGACGCTGGGCGTCCACAAGGCACCACAGACGCGCTCGTCATAAACCCGGCGCTGCTCCTCCATATTGGTGCAGTTGAACAGCTCATTGACACTGCGGGCCAGACGAGGATTCAGGCGAAAGTAGGCCCGAAAGCTGCGCGCCACAAAACCGGACAGGCCGTGAAAATAGAAACTGCCGTGACGGCTGGTGAACCAATGGGCATGATCGTCCCAGAAGTTACGGGCAAATTCGGTCAGTTCGGCGCGCAGGTGCAATTGGTACAGGGTTCGAAAACCGGGGTGGTACCCTTCGCCGAAGATGGCAAAGAAGTCTTCAAAGGAGAGTTTCCGAATCGCCGCCAGCTTGAGCTCAAGCAGCGCGTTTTGCCGTGGATTAGCATCAATGGCATAAATTTTGGCCGGTCCGTCTAGCGCGTAATCGAGTACATTGCAGCCGGCGCTGGTAATCACCATCACCGAATCCCGCGGCCCTAGTTGCAGGGCTTGTCGGTCTACCGCTGGGTCTTCCCAGCAGGTGTTGTAGACCAGAGAGCGTGCGTACAGCGCGTTGAATATTTTCTGGTCAATGCGGTCTTTGAGTGTCAGGGTGGTGGCCGGAATCAAGGTATTTAAAACAATAGGTGGATTCATCATTTTTTCGATTTTCAAATTGGTAGCCACTTAACTTAAACGCTGGGTGTGACGATTCGGTGAAGATTGTTGCTGGGCCGGCGATTCAGATTAACCAAAGCGCCAAAGCAGGCGGGTGCCAAAGCGGGACATCAGCGCGGCAAAGGCGGCGGTTGCCAGCTGCTGGTGGCGTGGCAGATGCTGCACATAGACGGCGGTGAATTCAAGCACTGGTGTGCCACCGCGCACGCGTTTGAACTGCCCGGCCCCCGAGCTGTAGTGCAGTTTGCACTGGCGTTGCGCGGCCTGCTCCAGCAGCAACGCCATCAGCCGCCGGTACAGCCCCAGCGACAGCGCTGCGGTGGTGTCGTAACCAATCAGGGGTGCTGTCACCCAGCCGTGGCGTTCCAGCACGCCCAGCACACCTACCAGTTGATCGGCCCGGCGCAGGGCGTACAACTCCAAAAAGCGGTGTTCCAAGCACAGGCGGAAGAAGGCGTCAGAAAAATCCGGGTTGTATGCTGAGTATTTGTCAATGAAGACTTGGCGAAAGCAGCGGCGCATGTCTGAAATGTCTTCCTCAGCGAGTGCAGCGGGGGGCAGCAGCTCGACCGTGTTTGAGTGCAACAGCTTGCGGTCGCGTCGTACGTTGTGGTGCGAGGCTACCCTGGCATCTGCGGGGTCGCACAGGTAGACCAGCCGGGCGGGAATAAGGAGCCAGCCGTCATCTGCAAGTGTCTTGGGGAGATCGGTCACGCCGTTATGGCATACCGAGCGAATCGCCAGCGGGCGCTGGCCAGCTACGGCGATGGCGGCGTGCCGCGCTTGATGCCAGGCAGCGGGTGCCACTTGCGGGTACAGATTGGTCGATACCAGCCAGTTGCCCAGCAAGGCGGCCCGGTGCAGGTTAGCGACTCTAAGCAAGCCCAACAAGGGCGCCAGTGCGGCCCGCACTGGGTACAGGCCCAGGCGGTGGGTGTGGCGCATGGCTTCATCCACGGTGTAGCGCACCCAGGCGCTGGGCAGGCTGGCAACGTAGCTGGTGCTGGCGTTCTCAT
>JBBAPP010000324.1:0-2212 GCA_040400775.1 Polaromonas sp.
TGGGCTAGCAACGCGCTGCGTGAGGCGGCACAGGCTTGAGAACTTAAGCGCTCCCAAATCAGGAGCTGCTTGTGCCCGTATTTATTGGTCTAGAGGCCGATTTAATGCCAAAAATAGCCTCATCGGCTAGGTCGGAGCAGTGTCCATAAAACTAGGCCGCAGTGCCAGTTTGTCTTGCAGCTTGGCCAGATTTGGGTAGGACTCACGCCAGGCAATTTGCGCAAAGCGAAACTCCAAATACCCCAAAGCGCAGCCCACGGCCACGTCTGACAGGCTGAAATGTACGCCGCTGCAAAACGCTTTGTCGGCCAAGCCAGTGCTCATGGCGTTGAGCGCCGCATTGATTTTGTCCATCTGGCGGTCTATCCACGGCTGGCTACGTTGCGCCTCGGTACGACCCTTGAAGATGACCTCCATGCGCGCCGTCAGCGCTGCATCCAGCAAGCCGTCGGCCAGGGCTTCCCAGGTTTTGACTTCTGCACGCTCGCGGCCTTGTGCGGGGATGAGTTTGCCGACGGGCGACAGCGTGTCCAGGTATTCCACAATCACGCGCGAATCAAAGATTGCCTCGCCGCCTTCCATCACCAGGCAAGGCACTTTACCAAGCGGGTTGCTCTGGGTGATGGTCGAGCCAGGCGCCCAAACGTCCTCCATCACGTATTGGTAATCAAGCTTTTTTTCAGCCATCACTACGCGAACTTTGCGGGCGTAAGGGCTGGCGGGGGAACCTATGAGTTTCATAAACCTCTTTGATTGCTAATAAACTTTAAGTGTTAATTCTACCGAGTTACACGCCTACAATTCTCCGATGAGTTCCTCTACGACAAAACCCAGCCCGCTTTCCCCCATTAACGCGCTGTCGCCACTCGATGGCCGCTACGCTTCAAAACTTGCCAACCTGCGCCCCTTGATGAGCGAGCAGGGCTATATGCACCGCCGGGTACAGGTTGAAATTGCCTGGTTTATTGCGCTTTCTGATGCTGGCTTTGCTGAGTTCAAGACGCTCAGCCCCGGAGCACGCACTTACTTGCTGGGTTTGGTCAAAAACTTTTCTGAAGCTGATGCGCTGGCCATCAAAGAGATTGAGAAAACCACCAACCACGACGTGAAGGCGGTGGAGTACTGGATCAAGTCGAAGTTTGATGCCCGGCCCGAGCTGATGGCGGTAAGTGAGTTTGTGCACTTTGCCTGTACCAGTGAAGACATCAACAACACCAGCCACGCGCTGCAGCTCAAAGGCAGCCGCGAGCTGGTCTTGCTGCCCGCGCTAGACAAAGTCATCGCCAAAATGCGCGAGATGGCACTCGCCTACGCCGCGCAGCCGATGCTGAGCCGAACCCACGGCCAAACTGCCAGCCCGACCACCGTGGGTAAAGAGATCGCCAACGTTGTGGTGCGTTTGGTCAATGCCAGAGCCAGGATTGTCGCTGTGCCACTGATGGCCAAAATGAATGGTGCTGTTGGCAACTACAACGCGCATGTGGCCGCCTGGCCAGCGCATGATTGGGAAGCCTTCAGCCGCAAAGTGATTGAAACGCCAGAGCCGCTAGGCTTAGGGCTTACTTTTCAGCCGTACAGCATTCAGATTGAGCCGCACGACTACATGGCCGAGCTGTTTGATGCCATTGCCCGTACCAACACGATTTTGATTGACTGGTCACGCGACGTGTGGGGCTACGTCAGCGTCGGTTACTTCAAGCAGCGTTTGAAGGCCGGCGAAATTGGCTCGTCCACCATGCCGCACAAGGTCAACCCGATTGATTTTGAAAACGCTGAGGGCAACCTGGGCCTGGCGAACGCGCTCCTCAAACACCTGAGTGAGAAGCTGCCAATTTCGAGGTGGCAGCGTGATTTGACCGATTCAACCGTGCTGCGCAACATGGGCGTGGCCGTTGGCTACGCAGTGCTGGCCTACCACTCGCTGAATGTCGGCTTGGGTAAATTGGAGCTCAATCCTGAGACGCTCAACGCTGATTTGAACAGCGCGTGGGAAGTGCTGGCCGAGCCGATTCAAACCGTAATGCGCCGCTATGGCGTACCGGGCGCGTATGAAAAGCTCAAAGAAGTCACACGTGGCAAAACGGTTGAAGCAGCTGATTTGCATGCGTTGATCGCTTCGCTGGAGATTCCTGAAGCGGAGAAAACGCGGCTGTTGGCGATGACGCCGGGTAGTTATGTGGGCATGGCAGCGGAGCTGGCAAAAAGAGTCTAG
>JBBAPP010000325.1:0-2198 GCA_040400775.1 Polaromonas sp.
TGCGGCTTGCCGTTGTCACCCAAAAAGGTGGCGTTCATGGCTTTGCTGTATTTGGTGCCAAGGTAAAAGACATGGCCGACTTCAATGCCGCGTTCGATGGCCAGCAGGCCTTTGCCGTCGGGCGATGCGTCGCCAGCGACGACGTTGCGGATGTCAGCTACCAGCGTTGGCTCAGGCAAGTCACGACCCCAGTTGACGCCTGTGATGTGAAAGTCTGGCGCATTTGCGCCGCAGACCCAGTCGGCCAATGCTGCAACTTCGCGGTCTACCACCAGCTTGACGGGCTTGAGCGTGTTGAGTGGCCCGAGGTAGCCAGGTTGGCAACCGAAGTGCTCTTCAATCTCGGGCAGCGTCGCAAATCTGAAGCCTGCCAAACCTTCGATCTTGCCGACCTTGACTTCATTCATGTCATGGTCGCCGCGCAGCAGCAGCAGCCAGACCTGTGTTTTTACCACTTCCTTTTTGTCATTCAGGGTGTCTGTGGCCACTACCAAAGACTTGACGGTGGATGCCAGCGCTATGCCCAGCAATTCGGCGACATCCGCGCAGGTGGCCTTGCCGGGCGTCGCGGTTTTCGCCATGGCCTGCGTTGCGGCCTGGCGCACAGCCGGTGGCGCCAGCGCCTCGGCTTTTTCCATATTCGCCGCATAGTCACTGCTTGGGCAGTAGACGATGGCGTCTTCACCGGTTGCGGCAATCACTTGAAACTCTTCGCTCAGGTCGCCACCAATCGCGCCACTGTCGGCGGCTACAGCACGGTAGCTCAGGCCAAAGCGGTCAAAGATTTTGCGATAAGCCGCTGCCATGTTTTGGTAGCTGACTTTGGCCGATGCTTCGTCACGGTCAAAGCTGTAGGCGTCTTTCATGATGAACTCGCGGCCGCGCATCAGGCCAAAGCGGGGGCGGCGTTCGTCGCGGAATTTGGTTTGAATTTGGTACAGGTTTTTAGGCAATTGCTTATAGCTTTTGATGTCTTGGCGCATCACATCGGTCACCACCTCTTCACTGGTGGGCTGCACGATGAAGTCACGGTCATGCCGGTCTTTGATGCGCAGCAGCTCGGGGCCCATTTTTTCAAAACGGCCGGTTTCTTGCCATAGCTCGGCGGGTTGAATCACGGGCATGGTCATTTCAACCGCACCCGCCTTGTTCATCTCATCGCGAACGATGGCCTCGACCTTGCGAATCACCCGCAGCCCCATCGGCATATAGCTGTAAATGCCCGCCCCTAGCTTTTTAATCATGCCGGCGCGCGTCATCAACTGGTGGCTGGCGATCTCAGCGTCGGCGGGTGCTTCTTTGAGGGTGGAGATGTAGAACTGTGAGGCTTTCATGGGCTGTCTTCTGGCTGATTTTTGAGGCTTGGCGATGCGGCCAAGGCTTGGCACTTGGCTTTGCTGAGTTCGCTGTGCATAATGGACTCAGTTTAAAAAATTTGAGGTTTGATTATGCTCGACCGTGATGGCTTCAGGCCCAACGTCGGCATCATCTTGCTCAACCATAAAAGTCAGGTATTTTGGGGCAAGCGTATCCGCACCCACTCGTGGCAGTTTCCACAGGGCGGCATTGACCGGGGTGAAAACCCTGAGCAGGCGATGTTCCGTGAATTGCACGAAGAGGTGGGATTGCATCCGCAGCACGTCCAGGTGCTGGCCCGAACCCGTGACTGGTTGCGCTATGAGGTGCCTGACAGGTTCATTCGCCGCGATGCGCGCGGCCATTACAAAGGCCAGAAACAAATTTGGTTTCTGTTGCAACTGCTTGGCCACGACTGGGATTTAAATCTGCGCGCCACCGACCACCCTGAGTTTGATGCCTGGCGCTGGAACGATTACTGGGTGCCGCTCGATGTGGTGGTTGAGTTCAAGCGCGGCGTGTATGAAATGGCCTTGCTAGAGCTGGCCAGATTTGTGCCGCATCTGGAGCACCGGGGTGGCCATGCTGAAAGGCTTGATAGTCGGCCTGATTTGCGCCAGCAGACTGTGCATGACCCGTCAGCCGGAGTGGGGCATTTTCACAGTCGGTCGGGCGCAGCCTTAGAGCTGCCACCAGGGGCTACTTTTGAGCCTGGCCCACGCAATATCCCGCCCCACCTGTAACAGTCTGACGCCCTGCTGCTTAAGTTTGCGTGTGCCCCAAATATTTGTGGCTGGCTACCTTGGGCCGTCTGAGCGCCCCCCTTGGCCAGCGCCCAGCTA
>JBBAPP010000326.1:0-2177 GCA_040400775.1 Polaromonas sp.
GACGGTTTGGGCTACATCATCAGCGCCACGTTTTTGCCCGTCATCGCCCGTCAAGCCATGCCCGGCTCGGCTTGGCTGGATTTGTTTTGGCCTTTGTTTGGCTTGGCCGTTATTGCGGGAGCGTTAAGCTCGACCCGGATCTCGCTCAAGGGTGATTTACGCTACATTTTGGCCGCCTGTTACATCATGCAAGCAGCTGGCGTCATCATCACCGTGTGGCTGCCAACGCCACTGGGCTTTGCACTCGGCAGCTTGTTGCTAGGCTTGCCTTTTACCGTTATCAACTTTTTAGCCATGCAAGAGGTGCGCCGCCTGAAACCCCAAAGTACCGCCAGCTACATGGGCTTGTTAACCACGCTTTACGGTTTGGGTCAGATCGTCGGGCCACCGCTGGCAGCATGGCTACTCAGCCGCAGTGCGACGCTAGGGCAGGGCTTTAATTTGGCGCTGGAGATAGCGGCGGGTTCGCTGGTTTTGGGAGCGCTCATGTTTCTCGGGCTGGCATGGGTTTATCCGAAAGCAGAGCTTGTACGATAAACCGAGATCGGAGATGGTGCATGAAGCGCTAGGTCGTGCCAACGCCGGATCTGGCGGACGATTTGCGGCCCTCGGCTCCTGGTCCTAAACAGTGTTTTAGCGGCGCGTGGGATGGATGTTGGCAAAGCGCCGATGGACCTGAATGCCTTCCCGGCAACACCGATGTCGGCTTACTGGACTAGCCCCTTGGCAAGCGCCAGGCCATAGCCGATAGCTTCAGTCTTCGGCGACTTGCAAGACCAGCTTGCCAAAATTTTCACCGTTAAACAGCTTGAGCAACGCTTCAGGGAAGTTCTCAATGCCTTGCACTACATCCTCCTTGCTTTTCATGCTGCCAGCCTGCAGGTAGCCGGCCATTTCGTTGACAGCCAGGTGGTAACGGTCAGCGTAGTCAAACACCACAATACCTTGCATCCGCGCGCGGTTGACCAGCAGTGACAAGTAGTTGGACGGGCCCTTGACGGGGGAGGTGTTGTTGTACTGGCTGATGGCGCCGCAAATAATGATGCGGGCACCACGGGTAATTTTGGCCAGCACCATGTCGAGTATTTCGCCGCCCACGTTGTCAAAATAAATGTCCACACCGTTCGGGCAGTGTTCTTTCAAGCCTTTGCGAACGTCTGCGTTTTTATAGTCAATACAGGCGTCAAAACCGAGCTCTCTCACCACCCAGTCGCACTTGGCCTGGCCGCCTGCTATACCGACCACACGGCAGCCTTTGAGCTTGGCAATTTGGCCAACGGTTTGGCCAACAGCGCCAGCTGCGCCAGACACCACGACGGTTTCGCCGGCTTTTGGCAGGCCAACTTCTAGCAGGCCAAAAAAGCCTGTCATGCCAGGCATGCCGAGCACGTTGGTCCAGGTGGTCAGCCCCAGGCGCGGGTCGATTTTGAAGATCCCGCTGCGCTTGATATTCTCCTGGCTGATCAGGCAGTATTCCTGCACGTCTAGCCCGGCGTTCACGTAGTCGCCCACAGCAAAGGCCGGGTTATTGGACGCGATGACTTTGCCCACGCCGCCAGCCCGCATCACGGCGTTTATTTCAACCGGCGGGATGTAGCTTTTGCCTTCATTCATCCAGCCGCGCATAGCCGGATCCAGCGATAAGTAAAGCGTTTTAACCAGCACACCGCCAGGGCCGGGTTCTGCGACAGCTTCTTCGGTGAAACACCAGTTGGCGCGGGTTGGCAGGCCAACCGGGCGGCTGGCCAGGCGGACCTGGTGGTTTTTAAGTGTGTTGAGGGTAAGCATGAGGATGTCTCCGGTGGGTAGGGTTTTAGGCAGAGCTGTATCGTAGCGGTGCAGGGATGGGCAGCCAGTCGCCCAGGCGATTTTGGTTTGCCAGTTAGACCGGTAGCGCCAAAATCAGTCCTTTCGGTTTATGCTTTAGTCATGACTTCAAACCTCAAACTCCACTCCTACTTTCGCTCATCGGCCTCCTTTCGCGTTCGCATCGCGCTGGCGCTCAAAGGCTTGCCTTACGACTACGTTGCCGTGCATATTGCCAGAGGCGACCACAAAAAGCCGCCTTATGTGGACTTGTCTGCCGACACGCTGGTGCCACTGCTGGAAATCGATGGCCAAAAACTTTCGCAATCCATGGCCATCATTGAATACCTGGACGACAAGCATCCCACCCC
>JBBAPP010000327.1:0-2173 GCA_040400775.1 Polaromonas sp.
AATGCCGAGCACTTGAACGAGCTGATGATTGTTGGGCCGATCACGGTGCGCAGTGCTTGCTCGCACCACTTTTGCCCGGTGATCGGCAAGGTCTGGATCGGCGTGCTGCCGAACGAACACACCAACGTGATTGGCTTGTCCAAATACGCACGACTGGCTGAATGGGTGATGGGTCGGCCGCAAATCCAGGAAGAAGCCGTGGTGCAACTGGCTGATCTGATCATGGAGAAAACCTCCCCTGACGGTTTAGCCATCGTGATGGAAGCGACCCATTTTTGTATGGGTTGGCGCGGCGTCAAAGACATGGACAGCAAAATGATCAATTCGGTCATGCGTGGCGTGTTTTTGAAAGACCCGAACCTGCGCCGCGAGTTCTTGTCGCTGATCCCCAAAGCCTCCAGCAACTGATTTTTTAACTTTTAGCAACCCGAGGTCACCCACCATGTTGGTACGTCTTCTTTATGCCAGCCGCCTGGCGGATGCCGAATCCACCACCGCCACTGAATCCATCCTGGCGCAGTCGCGTACCCACAATCCGGCCAGCGGCATTACTGGCATTCTTTGCTATGGTGGTGGTATTTTTTTGCAAGCGCTTGAAGGTGGCCGGGCCCAGGTCAGCGAGCTGTATGGCCACATTCAAAAAGATCTGCGGCACAAAGACGTGGTGCTGCTGCACTACGAAGAAATTATGGAGCGCCGTTTTGGCGGCTGGACCATGGGGCAGGTCAACGTGGCCAAGCTCAACACATCGATCTTGCTGAAGTACTCTGAAAAGCCCGAGTTCAATCCGTACGCGGTGTCAGGCCATGTGTCGCTGGCGCTGCTTGAAGAGCTGATGGCGACTGCTTCGATTATGGGCAGGTCATAAATTGACCTGGCTGCGGTGACTTTGCTGCTGGGCTGTGATTTTTCAAGTAGCCCAACGCGCCAAAAACCGATTGTTCTAGCCTTCGGTGCGTCTAAACAAGGGCGCGTCCAGCTCTCAAAATTAGAGCAAATCACCTCACTCGATGCCTTTGAAGATTGGCTGATGCAGCCGCACAGCTGGCTGGGTGTTTTTGACCTGCCTTTTGGCCTGCCGCGCGGGTTGGTGGAGCACTTGCAATGGCCTGTGACCTGGCCAGAGCTGATCAGACACTACGCGGCCTTAAGCCGAGACCAGATTCGTGGGTGCTTTGCGGCTTTTTGTAACGCCCGACCGGTGGGCGGCAAATTCGCCCACCGCGCTGCTGACAAACCGGCAGGCGCCAGCCCGTCGATGAAGTGGGTCAACCCACCCGTGGCCTTCATGCTGCATGCGGGCGCACCGCGTTTGTTGGCTGCTGGGGTGCATTTGCCCGGCTTAAACGATGGCGACAAAACCCGTGTCGCGCTGGAAGGCTACCCAGGCCTGCTGGCGCGTGAGGTGCTGGGTAACCGCAGTTACAAGAGCGACGACAAAGCCAAACAAACGCCAGAGCGATTGATTGCGCGTAAAGATTTGATCACTGCGCTAGAGCTAGGCCACACGCGGCTGGGCCTGCGCCTCAAACTCAGCCACGCCCAGCGCGACTTGCTGGTGGGAGATGCCAAAGGCGACAGCCTGGACGCGGTGCTGTGTTTGATGCAGGCGGCTTGGGCATTGAGACAGCATGAGCAAGGCGCGCCACTCTACGGTTTGCCACCAAATCTTGATCCGCTGGAAGGTTGGATCATCACGGCTTGATGGGCGCTTCAAGCGCCGTCAGCACATCCGGTATCCGGTTCGACCTAGCAACAGCGCTTGGATGCTTGGTGGCGCCACACAAGCGGTGCACTCCTGCAAGGGTAGAAAAGTGTCTAGGCATGCGCTCGTCAGGCGGTTGATCAGCGCTCGACGCTGTGCTGAGCTTGAAGCCGAACAAAAGGCTACAGACCATGCTGCGCATGGCAATAATGCTGAAAATGGCAGAATGAACAGTGGATAAAAACAGTCAATTGGGTTGTAGCTTCTAATATCTTTTGCCGTACCTGTTGCTGTTGTTTTTATTTTTTAAAAAATAAAAATGCTCAAAAATCAACATTTTTACAAGTTAAAAAGGCCTGTAAACAAATGGATATGGGCGCTAACTGCTATTAAATTAATAAATATTGCGTTGCGCGTGTTGCTTGCCATGGCAGCTGTCCAGGCCTCAGCTGCCACGCTACAGGCGCA
>JBBAPP010000328.1:0-2172 GCA_040400775.1 Polaromonas sp.
GCTACCAAAGTAACCTACGCTGCCGATGCTTTCTTTGACTTCAACAAGTCTGTTGTCAAAGCAGAAGGCAAAGCCAAGCTGGATGACTTGATTGGTAAAATCAAGGGTATTAGCCTTGAAGTCATCATTGCTGTTGGTCATACCGATTCCGTGGGTGCTGATGCTTACAACCAAAAGTTGTCGGTTCAACGCTCGGAAGCTGTCAAAGCTTACTTAGTGTCTAAAGGCATTGAGAAAAACCGCGTTTACACTGAAGGCAAAGGTGAAAAACAACCAGTTGCTGACAATAAGACTTCCGAAGGCCGCACGAAAAATCGTCGTGTAGAAATCGAAGTCGTTGGTACACGTGCCAACAAGTAATCCCTAAACTCGACTCAAAAAAACCGCGCTTCGGCGCGGTTTTTTTATGCTCGTAGGATAATATCGCCATGTCTACCCAAAACAACTTTGACCCTGCCGAGCTGGCCAAATTTTCTGACCTTGCGCACCGCTGGTGGGACAAAGAAAGCGAGTTTCGCCCGCTCCACCAAATCAACCCCTTACGTCTAGCCTGGATCGAAAATCTGGTGCCCCTGAAAGGACTGCGTGTGCTCGACGTCGGTTGCGGCGGCGGTATTCTGGCTGATGCCATGGCTCGCAAGGGCGCCGATGTGCTGGGCATTGACTTGGCAAGCAAAGCCCTGAAAGTGGCACAACTGCACGCGCTCGAAGCGCAAACAGAAGGTGTTACCTACCAGGAAATCAGTGCCGAAGCGCTGGCTGCTGAGCAGCCCAGCAGTTTTGACGTGGTCACTTGTATGGAAATGCTAGAGCATGTGCCAGATCCTTCTCTAGTGGTTAAGGCTTGCGCCACTTTAGTCAAACCCGGCGGTCATGTATTTTTTTCAACCATCAATCGCAACGCTAAAGCCTTTTTGTTTGCGATTGTGGGTGCTGAATACGTTTTAAATCTCTTGCCGCGCGGCACGCACGAATATGCCAAGCTTATCAAACCCAGTGAGTTGTCCGGTTACTGTCGTGACGTTGGCTTGGACTTAACGCATACCAAAGGCCTGCAATACAACCCTCTTACCAAACATTATTGGCTGGACGCCAACACCAGCGTCAATTACATGTTTTCGACTGTCAAGTCCTGACATGTTTAAAAATATTGATGCGGTGCTGTTTGATCTGGACGGCACTTTGATAGACAGCGCCCCTGACCTGGGGGCAGCTGCTGACAAAATGCGCACCGACCGCGGCCTGCCATCTTTGCCTTTCGCTGATTACAGGCCGATGGCCGGAGCCGGTGCGCGCGGCATGATTGGTGTGGGTTTTGGTATTGCGCCCGGCCATGCCGATTTTGAAGCGCTCAAGGAAGAGTTTTTTGCAAACTATGAAGCCTGCATGACGCAGCGCACGTTCGCCTTTGACGGTGTTGCAGACTTGATCGCACAAATTAACAAAGCTGGCCTCAAGTGGGGCGTGGTAACCAATAAGTCCGAGCGTTTTGCTTTGCCCTTGACCCGTGCCATGTCCTTGTTTCAATCGGCCCGAGCCATTATTGGCGGCGACACCACCCCGCACGCCAAACCGCACCCCGCGCCGCTGCTAGAGGCCGCTCGCCAAATCGGCGTGCCACCTGAGCGCTGTGCTTATGTGGGAGACGACGAGCGTGACATTCTTGCCGGGCGCGCCGCCGGCATGCCAACAGTGGCTGCTGCCTATGGTTACCTGGGCTCAATAGCTGATACCGCGCACTGGAAAGCCGACGCCACTATTTCTTCACCCGCCCAACTGTTAAAGGTCTTGCAATTGCTGCAAATGCCTTAAAATATACGACTGGGGCTGCATTGGTTTCGACGTGGGTTCGGACGCGGTGTGGTGCATGTCGAGCTGAGTGCGCTCGTAAAACTGATTCAAACAAACTAACTGCAAACGACGAACGTTTCGCACTCGCAGCTTAATTGCCTGTGAGCTTTACAACAGCAGGCCGATAGGCTGGGCAAGGGGTTTTTAGCGCAAGTTAAAGGTTCCAGGCTGTAAAGATAATTTTATCGGCTGGTTCTTGGCTGGGTACCTTAGCTAGGGGCAAGACAATAGGGTGCTGGCGTCCTGTGTAGCGTGCGACTGTGCGACACAGGTGGCGAGACTGAAATCAGACCGCTAAGCATGTAGATCTGCCCGAAAAAG
>JBBAPP010000329.1:0-2168 GCA_040400775.1 Polaromonas sp.
CGTGATTTGAGTCGGGCTATATCGAGCTTCGCGGCTGTAAACAAGGCACCTAATTCGTCATGCAACTCACGCGCCAGATGGGCGCGCTCGTTTTCGCGGACATTTTGCAGGTGGGTCGCCAACTTGGCCAAGCTGTTGGTGCGTTGCTGCACCAGTACATCGAGCTGGTCGCGTTCGTGTCTAAGCGATTCTTGCTCGTGAAAGACTGAATTGAGCAATGCCTTACTTTGCACCAGATACATGTAAAGACCCAGCAAACCCAACACTGCGAGGACGAAAATACCAATTCGCCGTAGCAGCAATGTTTGATTGATCTGCTGGTGCAACTGCGCCATGTCGTGGGTGCTGGTTGCCACCAGCTTGAAACCTTGATCGCGAACCCCCTGCATCAGCTCTTTGCCGACGTCGGTCATCAGCACAAACTGCCAGGCGTCTTGCTTGTTTTCACGGCGCATGCGAACCGTCAAATCCATCTCTGCCAGCTTGCGTGAAATATGCTGCGACATGATGCCAAAGTCAGCCAGCCGGTCTTGGTGAGGCGTAAATATTTTCTGCAATTCGCCCAGCTGCCGGCTGACCTGGGTGAGCGCTGCGGTGTAGGGCTCAAGATAGCGCTCATCACCGGTCAGCAAGTAGCCGCGCTGACTGGTTTCAGCAGCCAAAATTGTTTGTATCAGCTGATGCATTGCGCCACGGGTTATTTGCGCTTCTTGCATGTCTTCTATTGCAGCGCTGGAACTGCGGAAGCTGGTCTCATTGACAAACATCAAGCCCACGATCGTCATGACCAGCAGTGGCACATAGACGGCTTTTTTGCTGAAGCTGAAAAATTTCAAAGGGAGCTCTCCTACAGACAGAACGGCTTGGGCCGTCAATAATCACATGTCGAAATCAATTTAAATATTAATTTTGCTGGTTAATATCCCGAATCTACCCTGCAGAAACTCTGCCAATAAACAGCGCTTGAGATTCACGGAGAAAAATAGCATGATCAAAATCGGTATCGTAGACGACCACGCCATTGTGCGATCTGGGCTCAGGCAGTTTTTTTCTGAGCAGGTGGACTTGCGTGTTGCGGGCGAAGCCGCCAGTGGCCGCGAAGCCATTGATTTGGTGCGCAATGTCGAGCTGGATGTTTTGGTCATGGATTTAGCCATGCCTGGCCAAAGCGGTATGGATGCGCTGGCCATGATTCGCGCCAAGGCGCCCGATGTTGGCATTTTGATTCTGAGCGGCTACCCCGAAGAACATTACGCCGTCAGCCTGATTCGCCAGGGCGCGAGTGGCTACTTGAACAAGGAGTGTGACCCGGCAGAAATTGTCGATGCCATTCGCATTATCTATTTGGGTAAACGCTACATCACGCCCAGCGTGGCAGAACTGCTGGCCAAGCAGCTGAACCGCCCGCAAGACATGGCCGCGCACGCGCAATTGTCCGAGCGCGAGTTTCAGGTTTTCCTGAAACTCGCCAAAGGCGATACGGCAAGTGACATTGCCAACACTTTGTCGCTGAGCGTTAAAACCGTCAGTACCTACCGGACCCGCGTGATGGAAAAAATGAGCCTGACCTCGAACAGCGACCTGACCTATTACGCGCTTAAAAATAAACTGATTGACTGATGGCCGCAAAGGTCTGGCTGTGATGAAAGCAGCCTGCATCTTTTTTACGCCCCAAGTGCGCCACTTTGCAGCATGCAAAACTCGACCAGCGCATCAATCTCATTGGACTTGTCGAATACCGCATCAACGCCCAGTTGCGCGCAACGCTCGCGTATCTCTGCGGTGGCGTAGTTGCTGAGCACGACAATCTTCTGCGACGGTTTTTTGTCGCGGCAGGCGACCAAGACACCGAAGCCACTGCCCTGTTTTAAAAATAAATCAAGGATGGCCAAGTCCCAGCTGTGGGGGTTGTCCTGCAACCAAGCTTTGGCTTCTTTTTCAGTGTCAGACGTGCCAACAACATCAATACCCACCAGTTCCTCAAGTGTTTCCACCAGGTTGTCACGAATCCTAGGGTTGTCTTCAACGAGGTAGATTTTCAGTCGCACAGCGGGTGTCCAAGGGTGGGTGTTTTTTTATGACGTCGCATTGCAACTATTTTGCGCTTCAAGCGGGCTGGTGTGTGTAGGACGTTTCCTACGCTTGAGGCGTGTGTGGGCGCAATCCCA
>JBBAPP010000330.1:0-2155 GCA_040400775.1 Polaromonas sp.
CCCAAGCCCCGTCAGAACCCAGCCGAGACCAGCTAGCGCCGCCTAAAGCCAGCACGACCGCATCGGCCTGTATGGCAATGACGCCATGGAGCGTTTCAAACGTCAAGCAGCCATCATCGTCCCAACCCAGCCAGCGATGGCGCATGCAAAACTGCACACCCGCCCTGCGCAGGCGCTGCAGCCAGGCGCGCAACAAAGGAGCAGCCTTCATGTCCTTGGGGAAAACCCGGCCAGAGCTGCCGACAAAAGTTTCAATCCCCAAACCGCCCGCCCAGTCGCGCAACTGCTGCGCGCCAAAACTCGTCAGCATGGGCAGCAAACTGGTACCCGTCTGGCCGAAGCGGCGCATGAAGGGCTCGAAATCTTCTGAATGCGTCAGGTTCAAACCACCCTTGCCCGCCAATAGAAACTTGCGTCCCACTGAGGGCATGGCGTCGTACAGATATACCTGCAGGCCTGGCACGCCAGCACTGGCCAACACTTCGGCGGCCATCAAGCCGGCCGGGCCGCCACCGATAACGGCGACGCGCAAGTCTGTAGTGGCCGCGGGCTGGATAGAACTGGAGGCGGTGGCAGTGAGGTCGTTCAATGGGTTTCCGAAGGTGATGTGGCGGCGGGTTATCAATAAACCTGCACCACTATTGTTTTGATAGCTTCTGACACCTGTCCAGCATGGAAAAAAAGCAAAAACACCTCAAAGAATCAGCCGGATGGCCAGTTCCGGATTTGCGGAGATCGGCGATTGTCGATTATCCTGGGGAAGCGCGGATAGCCGGGCGCAAAGACGTTGCCGTCGAGAACGGCGGTCATCGCGTTTTCGCCGCGCAGAACAGGGTGTCGAAATCCGCGTACGCCGCCGGGAGGCCGAAGGCTTGCGCTTGAGCCTGGGCTTTCTCGACCATCGGATCGGGGTGGCCTAGGGCCATATGTTTCGCTAATCCTTGAAAGAAATACTAACCACGCCTAACACGCCGAAATCGGCCGTGAATCGCGCCCCCGGGCGCAGGGCGAAGGGTACGACACAGGTTCCGGTGGTGACGGTTTCACCCGCGCGTAACTTCAAACCGTAGATGTTCAATTCGTTCGCCAGCCACGTCAGCGCAATGCGCGGATCGCCGAGAACGTTGGCGCCGATGCCTTCGCAATTCGGCTCACCGTCGCAGCTTACGCTGACGCGATGCAGGGCAAGATCAAGGCTGCGCCAATCGGTTTTAACTTCGTCACCAAGGACAAATTCGTGGGCGCACGCGTTGTCGGCAATGAGCGAGGACGCACCGGCATTGTTACATTCGGTAAAGCGCGAATCGGGCAATTCAATGGCAGGATAGAGCGCGCCGACGGCTGCCATCACTTCATCGACAGCATAGGGCTTTTCCCGCCCTGGCAGATCCTGCGCCATGCGAAAGGCGAACTCCACCTCGCCTAACCGCATGCTGTTGCCGGTCAGAGAAATCGGTAAGCACATGGGCAACACCCGATCGATGAACAACCGACCCGCCAGCGGACCGTCAACGCCGATATGTTTTTGCCCGGCGCTACTGGTGGCGGCGATTTTCCAGCCGTATGCCTGCTGCCCGGAGATACGCGCCAATGCTTGCTGTACGGCATAGCCGTCGGCGCGGTTTAGCGGCATCGCGCCGTTCAGCAAGGCCGCGATGGGAACGGTGGAGGTGCTGGCTTTCCAAATGGCGGCGGCGGCTTGTTCGATTTGTTCCGGTGTCATGAATGACCTTGTTTTACGATGTTAATCAGCGTCTCGCCGCGCGCCCAGCGATTGAGATTGTCGGCAATCGCTTGGCAGCGTCGGGGGGTTAAAGTTTTGGTCTGAGCTGAAGCGTGCGGCGGCATGATTTGCTGGTCGAGTTCGGGAAACGGCAATTTGGACGGCGTGCAATGCTCCTTTCTCTCCAAAACAATAATACCAAGTATCGATCACCGCCCTGGCGATACGCTTGGACGTCGGCACCGCATACAAAGCCGCCTCTTCGATAAGCGCAGCGCGCACGACGTTGACGATGACGGCGTTGGTTTGCATTTTGGAAAACGTGGCGGCCTTGATTGGATTTTGACCCCAATCCTGTTCATAATTCGAATCTGACCCCAATTATTCCTCCAATTATTCTCAACCGAATACTGGACACTGGACACTGGACAC
>JBBAPP010000331.1:0-2153 GCA_040400775.1 Polaromonas sp.
GTATTTTTAGCGCGGGTGGCGAAATTGGTAGACGCACCAGGTTTAGGTCCTGACGGTAGCAATACTGTGCGGGTTCGAGTCCCGCCCCGCGCACCACTGTGACATATGGATATTAGAAAGAGCATCATGGCTGTGATTGTTGAAACCCTAGAAAAACTCGAACGCAAAATGACCTTGAGTCTGCCAGTAGGCATCATCCAATCAGAGGTCGACACGCGCCTGAAAAAGCTGGCACGCACTGTCAAGATGGACGGTTTTCGCCCCGGTAAAGTGCCAATGAATGTGGTGGCGCAGCGCTATGGCTACTCGGTGCATTACGAAGTCATGAACGACAAGGTCGGTGAGGCTTTTTCAAACGCCGCAAACGAAGCCAAACTGCGTGTTGCTGGCCAGCCGCGTATCAGTGAAAAAGAAGGCGCGCCTGAAGGCGAAATGACTTTTGATGCAATTTTTGAGGTTTACCCTGATGTCAAGATGGGCGACCTGGCTACGGCAGAGGTGGAAAGAATCAGTGCTGATGTGAGCCCAGCCGCTATCGACAAAACACTGGATATTTTGCGCAAGCAGCGGCGCACCTTCTCGCAGCGCGCTCTGGATGCCGCTGCACAGGTCAGCGACCGTGCGACGATTGACTTTGAAGGCAAGATTGATGGTGAGCCTTTTCCAGGCGGCAAAGCTGAAGACTTTCAGTTTTTAATCGGCGACGGCCAGATGCTCAAAGAGTTTGAAGAAGCCGTGTGCGGCATGAAAACTGGCGAAAGTAAAACCTTTCCCTTGAACTTCCCGGCTGACTACCACGGTAAAGACGTAGCTGGCAAGCAGGCTGACTTTATGCTGACAGTTAAAAAGCTTGAGGCTGCACATTTGCCGGAAGTCAACGAAGCCTTGGCCAAGTCACTTGGCATTGCCGACGCATCGGTGGAAGGCCTGCGCGCTGACATCAAAAAAAATCTGGAGCGTGAAGTCAAGTTTCGCGTATTGGCGCGCAACAAGGCTGCCGCGATGGACGCGTTGGTGTCCAAGGCTGAACTGGATTTGCCAAACGCCAGCGTGCAAGCCGAACTCGACCGCATGGTTGAAGCAGCGAGGGCTGACTTAAAGCAACGCGGCGTGAAAGACGCTGACAAAGCACCAATTCCTGACGATATTTTTCGCCCGCAAGCTGAAAAGCGCGTGCGCTTGGGCTTGGTCGTGGCTGAGGTGGTGCGCAGCAATAATTTGCAGGCCAAACCAGAGCAACTCAAAGCACACATTGAAGAGCTGTCCGCCAGCTACGAAAAGCCACAAGATGTGGTGCGCTGGTACCTGAGCGACAACCGCCGCATGGCTGAGGTCGAAGGCGTTGTGATTGAAAATAATGTGACGGGCTACGTGCTGTCAAAAGCAAAAGTGGTTGAAAAAGACGTGTCCTTTGACGAATTGATGGCGCAGAACTAAAAGTCTCAAATTTTCCAAATATGGGGCTTGTGTACGGGTTGAACTCCAGCGCACAAGCCCCATTTCTTTTGCTACGTTAAGATTTATCAAATTCTGGAGTTAAACATGCACAAAAACCAAGCTGACAGCATCCCCTTCGGCGCTTACGATTCACTGCAAACCGAGGGTTTGGGGCTGGTGCCGATGGTGATCGAGCAGTCTGGCCGCGGTGAGCGCTCTTATGATATTTACTCGCGCCTGCTCAAAGAGCGCGTGATTTTCTTGGTCGGCCCGGTTGAAGATTACATGGCCAACCTGGTAGTGGCCCAGTTGCTTTTCCTGGAAAGCGAAAACCCAGACAAAGACATTTCTTTGTACATCAACTCACCCGGCGGTTCGGTCAGCGCTGGATTGGCGATTTTCGATACCATGAACTTTATCAAACCCGATGTGTCAACGCTGTGCACCGGCATGGCCGCCAGCATGGGTTCGTTTTTGTTGGCGGCTGGTGCCAAAGGCAAGCGCTTTGCGTTGCCCAATTCCAGCGTCATGATTCACCAGCCTTCAGGCGGCGCGCGCGGGATGGCCAGTGATATTGAAATCTCCGCCCGTGAAATCCTCAAAACCCGCGAACAGCTCAACAAAATTCTGTCTGATCGCACCGGCCAGAGCATGGAAAAGATTGCGCGGGACATGGAGCGCGACTACTGGTTGTCATCCAACGAAGCCAAAGCCTA
>JBBAPP010000332.1:0-2115 GCA_040400775.1 Polaromonas sp.
ACTGGTGGCGCTGGTTTTATTGGCTCGAACTTTGTATTGGACTGGCTGGCACAGTCTGATGAGGCCATCATCAATCTGGACAAGCTGACCTACGCGGGCAATCTTGAAAACTTGTCGTTACTGGAGGGTGACAAGCGCCACCTCTTTGTCAAGGGCGACATTGGTGATTCAGTATTGGTAGCCCAATTGCTGGCCACACATCAGCCGCGCGCCATCATTAATTTTGCAGCCGAGTCGCACGTCGACCGGTCGATTCACGGGCCTGAAGACTTCATTCAAACCAACATCGTTGGCAGCTTTCATCTGCTGGAAGCGGTACGGGCTTTTTGGGGTGGTTTGCCCCACGAGGCCAAAGCCAGTTTTCGCTTTTTACATGTGTCAACCGACGAGGTGTATGGCTCGCTGGGTAAAGACGATGCGGCCTTCACTGAAACCCATGCCTACGCGCCCAACAGCCCGTATTCAGCCAGCAAGGCCGCCAGCGACCACCTGGTGCGTTCCTACCACCACACCTATGGGTTGCCGGTGCTCACCACCAATTGCAGCAACAACTACGGCCCCTACCATTTTCCTGAAAAGCTGATTCCCCTGATGATCGTCAATGCCCTGGCGGGTAAGCCCTTGCCGGTGTATGGCGACGGCCAGCAAATACGCGACTGGCTGTACGTCAAAGACCATTGCAGCGCGATACGCGAGGTGCTGGCGCGGGGCAGGCTGGGGGAGGTCTACAACGTCGGTGGCTGGAACGAAAAGCCCAATCTGGACATCGTTCATACCTTGTGCCAGCTGCTTGACGAACTGCGGCCCAAAGCCGATGGCGGCAGCTACCAGTCGCAAATCAGCTATGTCACAGACCGCCCCGGCCACGACAGGCGCTACGCGATCGATGCCAGCAAAATTGAACGCGAGTTGGGCTGGCGGCCACTAGAGACTTTTGAGACCGGTATTCGTAAAACGGTGGCGTGGTACCTGGCCAATGCCGGCTGGGTGGCAAATGTGCAAAATGGCAGTTACCGCGCATGGGTCAATAAGCAGTACGCCAAGGTATGATGATTTTGAACCTACAGCAATCAGGAGCACGGCATGGGAATGACTTGGCAGGAAGTGATAGACAACCCCTATCTACAAAATCTACCTTTCAAAATTGAGCTGAGCAAGTGGGGCAAGGTTGAAATGAGCCCAGCATCCAACTTGCATGGCAAGCGTCAGGTTGACATTTCAAGTGAGCTACGAAAAAAGCGTGGCGGTGTTGTTATTTCGGAGTGCAGCATACAAACCGATGACGGCGTGCGCGTGGCAGACGTGGCATGGATATCAAATGCCCGCTATGCCCAATTTGGCACCCAAACGCCATACCCGCAAGCCCCCGAGCTGTGCGTTGAAATCATGTCCCCCAGCAACACCTGGGCCGAAATGCACATGAAAGCTGGCTTGTATTTAAAAGCCGGCGCCAAAGAGGTGTGGATAGAACCCCTCGACGGTAAACGCACCGTTATCAAGCCGCCCTGAGTCGCGGTTCAGAATGAAAATTCTCCTCTTTGGTGCCAATGGCCAGGTCGGCTGGGAACTTCAGCGCAGCCTGAGCCCGCTGGGCGAGCTGATGGCGCTGGACCGCCACAGCACCGAGCTGTGTGGTGATCTGGCTGATCTCAAAGGTATTGCTGAGACTGTGCGGTCCATACAACCGAATGTCATCGTCAACGCAGCGGCCTACACGGCGGTAGACAAGGCTGAAAGCGATGCAGAAATTGCGCAAATCATCAACGCTGTAGCCCCCGGCGTGTTGGCTCAAGCTGCGCACGCCGCAGGAGCCTGGCTGGTGCATTACTCAACCGACTATGTCTTTGACGGCAGCGGCAGCAAGCCCTGGCTTGAAACGGATCCCACCGGGCCGCTCAATGTGTATGGCCGCACCAAGCTCGAAGGCGAGCAGCGCATCGCCAGCCAATGCGCCAAACACCTGATTTTTCGCACCAGTTGGGTCTACGCGGCACGCGGCGGCAACTTTGCCAAAACCATGCTGCGGCTGGCGCAAGAGCGTGAAACTTTGAACGTGATCAACGACCAGTTTGGCGCGCCGACCGGGGCAGATATGCTGGCCGATGTGACGGCGCA
>JBBAPP010000333.1:0-2109 GCA_040400775.1 Polaromonas sp.
CACCATGTACCTGCCAGCCCATTTCGCCGCCAAGGACTCTGCCACCACGCACGCCACTGCTCGAGCCCTGATTCGCGCCAACCCGTTTGCCAGCTTGATATCGACTGACGATGACGGCCTGCCGTTTGTCACGCCGCTGCCGCTGCATTTGGTCGCAAGCGACCCTTCGACAAGCGCAGGACCCATGGATTGTTTGCTGCTTGGCCATTGCGCCAAACCCAATCCGCATTGGCGCTACCTGGAGGCCCGGCCCAAGGCCGTCGTCACCTTCATGGGCCCCCACGCTTACATGACGCCACGCGTCTACCCAGATCTGGCGCGTGTCCCCACCTGGAACTACCTGATGGTGCACTGCACCGTCGACGCCAAAATTGTTGAAACCTTTGATGATAAAGACCGTCTGCTCAAGCACCTGATAGCCGACCACGACCCCGCTTATGCCGACCAGTGGCGCGGTTTGGGTGAAGACTATCAACACAAAATGATGAGCGGCATCGTGGCCTTTGAACTGCGCGTGTTGCGCATGCAATGCAAGGTCAAACTCAACCAGCACCGGCCTGAAGCGCGAGATGCCATGCACGCGCTGTACGCTAAAGGCGATGACAACGAACGGGCTTTGGCCGAGTGGATGGATAAATTGGCCAAAGACAGCGTTTGATGGATATTTGCCCCAACACCTTGCTTGTAAAATCAAAAGCGGCTGTTTTTAAGTAGCTTGGATTCCAAGTGGTAAACTGCCTTTTGCCCAATAAAATAGGGTGTAACAAGCTATAAAATATATAGCACATGAATTCTCTCAACCTACCCACTGGTCAACCCGTCAACATGCCAGATGATCACTTCATGCGGCTCGCACTGGCCCAAGCCGCGCTGGCTGGCCAGGCAGGCGAAGTGCCCGTTGGCGCGGTGGTGGTGTGCAACGGCCAAGTGATTGCCACCGGCCGCAACGCACCGATAGAAGGCCACGACCCAACAGCCCACGCAGAAATCATCGCCCTGCGGGCTGCTGCAAAAGCACTGGGCAACTACCGTTTGCCCGACTGCGTGCTGTACGTCACGCTAGAGCCCTGCGCGATGTGCAGTGGCGCCATGCTGCATGCGCGTCTGAAGCGCGTCGTGTTCGGTGCAGCCGATGCCAAAACCGGCGCAGCAGGCTCCGTCATCAACCTCTTCGAGCAATCGCAGCTGAACCACCAAACGGCTTTGCATGGCGGGGTGTTGGCGGATGACTGTGCTGCGCTACTGAAAAACTTTTTCAGCCAGCGGCGCGCGGAAAGCAGCCTGCAAAATCACCCCTTGCGTGAAGACGCACTGCGCACGCCTGACGCAGCTTTCACCGACTTGCCCGACTACCCCTGGCTACCAAATTACATCAGTGATTTGCCCGCCTTGAGCGGCTTGCGCATGCACTACCTGGACGAAGGCAAAGGCCCTATGACCTACCTTTGCCTGCACGGCAACCCCGCCTGGAGCTACCTGTACCGCAAGATGATTCCCGAGTTTTTGGCCGCCGGCCATCGGGTCGTGGTGCCTGATTTGATCGGCTTTGGAAAAAGCGACAAACCCAAAAAAACCAGCTTTCACAGCTTCAGCACCCACCGCCAGATACTGCTCGAACTGATCGAACGGCTAGACCTGCAAAACGTCGTGCTGGTCGTGCAAGACTGGGGCGGCATTCTCGGCCTGACGTTGCCCATGGCTGCACCCCAACGCTACAAAGGTCTGCTGGTGATGAACACCCTGCTGGCCACCGGCGACGCGCCCCTGTCGGCTGGTTTTGTAGCCTGGCGCGAGATGTGCGCCATCAACCCCGGCTTTGAGATTGCCCGGCTGTTTGCACGCGGCAACCCGCACATGAGCGCTCTGGAGTGCGCCGCCTACAACGCCCCCTACCCAGACACCGGACACCGCGCCGCAACCAAAGCCTTTCCAGCCATGGTGCCCGACACGCCAAGCGCCGATGGCGCAGCGGTTTCACGCCTGGCACAGGACTTTTGGCAACATCAATGGCTGGGCCAAACCCTGATGGCCGTAGGCGCACAAGACCCGGTGCTGGGCCTGAGCGTGATGCAGCAATTGCAAGCTACTATTCGCGGCTGCGGCGAGCCC
>JBBAPP010000334.1:0-2101 GCA_040400775.1 Polaromonas sp.
GATGCGCAGATGGGCGATTTACATACGCAGCGGAGTAGCGATGGTGGGGCATACGTAGTACGCCGAAATTGCTCTGCCAAATGATTCACTTTTTGGGGTGAACCTGCCGGGCGGGGGCGATTGTTGGGCAAAGGTTAAGGCTTTTCGCGGACTGACGGCCGCTCAAAGCTGCCATACTGGACTCCAGGTGGTTGAAATGCCTACCAGTTTTCACTGCGCGTTCAAGTCAGTGACAGCGGCTTTCAATGGCCTTGTTTCATTGAGATAGTGAGGAAACGGATGAAACCAATGAAACGAATGAAATGGGCTGTTGTCCTGGCGGCTGGGCTTTTAATAGGCGCTTGTGGTGGAGCTAACGATAGTCGGATTGGTACAGGGCAAAGCCTGACGACAAGTGTTGCACAGACCACCAGGGCCACGGGGATATCGCGCGTGGTTGTGGCTGTGATCGACAGCGCCATCAATCCATACCACGAGGCGATTTATGCGGGTGGCAGTCTATATTCGGGCACTTCGCCGCGCGCAGTCACATCGGCCGTGTTGGCCGAATTTGGGATTGATGCAGCCCATATTCTGAGCCTTACACGCACCGGTAATCTGTCCGCAGATGTGGCAACAGATGCTGCCCAGTGGCGAAAAGTCAAGCGCGGCGAGCCTTACTGGGTGCGCGGTACAAACTTGATTTTGATCAGTTTTGATGACTCTGGTGAGCCTTTTTTGCAGCCAACCGGAAACAAGAATCCGCATGGCGTTGGCACCAGTTCGGCAGTGCTGGCTGCGGCGCCCGAGTCGGTACTGTTGTTTGTTGAGGGCACGACAGCTGAGGCTGAAATGTTTGCTTTTAGCCATCCTGGAGTAGACATCGTATCTACTAGCTATGGCACACCAGCCAGCATTCCGCTGGTTTCGAGGGCGCTCAATCAAAGCTATGCAGGCGTGATGGAGGGCGGCAAGTTGCATGTTGGTGCTGCCGATAACTCGCCGGCCGTGGCAACGTTTGATGGGACGGCCGGCCCGTGGTGGTCGGTGGGTATCGCTGGCTTTGATGTTGAAAGCAAAGGACGGGAGCTGGTTTCTGGTACTTTTCCGGATTTTTTAGCGTCATTCACACAGACGCTACCCTACTGTATGGATTGCGAGAACGAGCAGACCACTGTCAGCGGCACCAGCTTTGCCACGCCTCAGTCGGCGGGTGTGGCTGCACAGATTCTCTTGCAAACACGGATCCAAATGCGACATGTTGGAGGCATTGTGAAGGGTAGTCAAGGCCCTGTCATGGTGAGTGGGGAGGGGCGTGAGGTTTCTGTCTGGCAGTTGCGGCGAGCGTTAGAGCAGGCCGCTATGCAGCCAACAACGGCTGGTTATCAGCCGGGCTCTCCAACCAGCGCGCCGGTTCTGCCTGTATTGCCTGCACTTCAAACCGGCTGGGGTGTTCTGTCACCCGATGCAGCTAGCGGTGTTGTTGCACGAGGTGTTGCAGCCCTCACCGGTTCGGCGGCGGTCGCTCCCGGACCAGCGGGTACCTGTGATATACAAACGGGCTTGATGCGGCTTCGTCGACTTTATTGGGACGGGCTCAACCCGACGTCACCAAGCTTTATGAACAGCCCTGCGAGCTTTCCGGTGATTGGCTGTGGCAGCTCCCTGTAGTCAATTCTGTGAAACCGTTTGCCCGCGTGTTGATGCCGACGCCAAATTGACCCAGTCTGCCGATTTCCCCTGACCCAGCGCGATGACCTTGAAACCATTGCTGGGCACGGCAGCCAATGGTGGGTCAGTCAAAAGTCGGCGCCTGGGTCAAACCTGCGTCGGCAGGCACCAAGCCGCCCGCGCCTTGATGCTGTTTGCGGGTTTCTGCGCTGGTGCAGTTCAAAGCCTGAATATCGCGCCATGACCGACCTTGACGCGGGCAGGGCAGCCGCCATATTGGACGAACTGCCAAGCACGTCAGAAAACAAGCGTACAGACTGCATAGAGGCCGCACAGTTGCACGGCTGGTTCGCTGGTGCTAACAAGCTGGGGACCTGATATCCGACATGAGTGACATCGAGGCCAGAATTGCGGCGTTGGATATGCGCTTTGACGAGTGGCCAGAGCAACG
>JBBAPP010000335.1:0-2051 GCA_040400775.1 Polaromonas sp.
CTTAAAACTTGCCATATTGCAGGTAGGCATCGACCGGGTCCATGCCTGAACGAATGGCCTCGCGCACCTGATTTTCGGTCAGGGTCACGGCCTCGGTTTTTTCCACTACCTCGGCCACCAAGGCTTTGGGGATTACCACTACCCCATCGCGGTCTCCCAGCACATGGTCGCCGCTGTGGATGGTCACGCTGCCAATGGTCACTGGCTCGTCATACCGATCAGGTTGCCAGCGCGCTACGATGTCAGACGGTGTAAAGAATGTGTGCACCACTGGAAAACCCAGCTCCAAAATGAAGTCGGTGTCGCGGCATCCGCCATCGACCACATAGCCCAGCACGCCTTTGTTTTTCAAAGTCTCTGCAGACAACTCGCCCATCAAAGCAATTTCTTGGTTGTGCGGTTGGCACACCACCACATGGCCGCTGGGTGCTTTGGACAGCAAAGTGGTCCAGCCCAGCAAGCTGTCATGGCGGCTGATGCTGTGATTGATGTGGCCCGAAACCGTCCAAGCCGGCCCCGCCACTTTAAGAGCTGGGTCTAGCGGGCGCAGGTGCGAGGGCAGCACGCAGTTAGGGTGGCCTATGCCACGCAGCACGTCGTGCACAGCGCCGGTATAGAGCTGCGACAGGCGTTCAATCAATGTAGAGGTGGTAGTCATATGAAAGTTACCACAATTATTCTAGAAGAAGCTGGCCGCGCGCTCCATGATCGAAAACCCCAGCTGCAGCGCGCCAGCCCAGTTTGCGAAAACACCCACAGCTGCAAGCCGACGAGTCTCATACGCATCTCACATTTGGGCATGCTGCGCGAGGGACGCGGTTGATTGATCGCATACACATAACGAACAAGGAAGGCAGGTATGGCTACCAGCAACTATCAAATCGCGCTTTTGAAGGGGGACGGTATTGACCCCGAAGTGATCGATGCCGCCATGGCAGTGTTACATCGTGCAAGCACCGTTCACGGTTTTAAACTGCATTACCAAGACTTCCATGCCGGGACTCAGTACTATCAACGTACCGGAAAATCCATCAATATGACGTCGAAGGAAGCAATCGGTAAGACCAATGCAATTTTGCTTGGTGCCATGGATTTGCCAGATGTTCGCAAACCTGACCAAACGAGCCGCGCAAGCCCCTCGCTTTAGCCATGGGGTAAGCGGCTGGTATTTGTTGCACAAAAACTTGACGAATATCGCAAACCAACGATAATGTAGTGTTAAACACTACAGTCGAGAGCTTTCAATGAAAACCATCTCTGCTGGCGACGCCAACCGCCACTTCTCCTCCCTGCTACGTGATGTCGCAACAGGCGAGATCATTACTGTTCTTTCGCGTGGCAAGCCCGTTGCGACCATTTCACCTGCTCGCTCTGGCGATGGTGAGCGCGAGGCGGCAAAGCTCAACTTGCTAGGACGGCTTCGTCAACAAAACCCCTCGGGGGCTCGGAACTGGACACGTGATGAACTGTACGCGGACTGATGGATGAGAGTTGCCCTCGACACCAACATCCTGGCCTACGCGGAAGGCTTGGGCGATGAGCTACGCTGCAGCATGGCATTGCAGTTGGTTGAACAATTGCACAGCGCCGAGGTTGTACTGCCCGCCCAGACCCTGGGTGAGTTGTCGCGCGTCCTGACTGGCAAAGCCAAGCGCACCCCCTCGCAGACGCGCGAGGCGGTGCTGGGGTGGGCAGACAGCTTTGAAGTGGCGGACTCCTCTTGGTTTGCTTTCCAGGCAGCGCTGGACTTGACCGTCGATCACCAACTGCCGATGTGGGACGCCTTGATTTTGGCTGTCGCCGCAGAAAACCACTGCCGACTGCTGCTCTCGGAAGATTTTCACAATGGCTTCACCTGGCGAGGCGTCACAGTAGTGAACCCGTTTGCCGAACCACGCGCGCTGTTTCTGACCGGGTTGCTGCGTGCATCAAATTGATCAGTGCGCGGCAAACCTCGCCCTTCAGGCCGGGGTCAAGAGCGCGGACACCGGAGGTGTGCCATATGCTAATGCGCCGGTCGCGCATGTTCTTTTCGACGATGCATTTTTTCA
>JBBAPP010000336.1:0-2050 GCA_040400775.1 Polaromonas sp.
CCCTGAGCCCGCAGCTCCGATCATCCTGAGCTTGTCGAAGGAAGGGTTTCGACAAAGCCTGTCCTGAGCATGTCGAAGGGCTCAACCCGAACAGGAATTTATACATCATTGGGCCGGATCAATAGCGCAAAAGTGGCCTGGCAGAACGATGCTCTATCCGAGACTGTCGATTGGCGTTAGATCTGTTCAGGCTGAGTTTGTCGTAGCTTTTAGCTATTGTAAAAATCCCTTCGACAGGCTCAGGCCGAACGGTCTCATAAATAATCCCGGTTTATGGCTACTGGATGCCCCAGACACCAAGTCAATGCTGGGCGTCAAAAACAGTATGTTGAAGGCCAGCGACAACACGCTGTGCGCCACAGGCAAGTGGCGTCGTTCACGCGGGGACCGGCGTGAACGACGCGACCCTGACAAGCCAACGAACACAATCGGATGCTAGCGTAAAATAACAGAGCCAGCATTATTTAATACTTAGAGCACTCCCGCGAAAGACGCGACATGTCGACCAAAATCGTCACCCCCTCAGATACCAAGGTAAAACTTGCAAAGACCCGCAGCAAACCGGCAGAAGCCGAAAACTGGGATGGTCGGCTCGGTTTTCTGATGCACGACGTGTCACGGCTCAGACGCAGCGTTTTCGATGAATTTATGAAGCCCATGGCCATGACGCGGTCGCAATGGTGGATTTTGGCCCATTTATCGCGTCACGATGGCATGATTCAAAGTGACTTGGCCAACCTTCTCGATATTGGCAAGGCAGCGCTTGGCGGACTGATTGACCGGCTGGAACTGGCGAAATTTATCGAACGCCGGGCCGACGACAACGACCGACGCGTCAAGCGCATTTACCTGACGTCCAAAGGTACGCACATCATCAGCGAGATGCGTTCACGTAGCCATGAGATGAGTGAACGCATTCTTGCCGGACTGGACACCGAAGCGCGCCATGCGCTGGTTGACATGCTGGGTTTGGTCAAAAAAAATCTGCTGGCCATTAAAGGCGACTCCCTCAGCGCATAAGCGGCCTGACCGGCCCGCCCGTGCTTACAGCCGCCGCTGGCTGCAGCCATGGGGCTGTTTTTGTGATGTACAGTTTTTTGTGGCGCCGTTTGGGCCTGTCACTGGCGGGCTGAAGCCGCAAAGACCAAGCAAATAAGTCTTGCATAGCATTACATGCTTCTTGCATATTGTTCGCTTGCATATAATATCTATTTATCCGAGATTATCCATTGGCGTTAGATCCGTTCGGCTGAGCCCTTCGACGTGCTCAGGACAGGCTTTGTCGAAGCTTTTAGTTATCGTAAAAATCCCTTCGACAGGCTCAGGGCGAACGGCCTAATAAACAATCCCGTTTTATCAGTTATCCCATACCGACACCTAGCGGAGCACCCATGTATTTCGACCTCACTGAAGACCAGGTAGCGATCAAAAATGCCATCGGCGAAATCTGTACGGACTTCAATGATGACTACTGGCTGCGCAAAGACCGCGAGGGCGGTTTCCCGGAAGACTTTTACACCGCGATAGCCAAGGCCGGCTGGCTGGGTATCGCCATGCCTACGGCATACGGTGGCTCCGGTCTGGGTATTGCCGAGGCGTGCCTGATGATGGAGACAGTATCCGCATCAGGCGCCGGTCTGTCGGGCGCGTCCACCATCCACATGAATGTGTTTGGCCTGCATCCGGTGGTGATGTATGGCAGCGATGCGCAGAAGCGCCGCTGGTTGCCACCCATCATCAACGGCGAGGCCAAGGCCTGCTTTGGCGTAACTGAGCCCAACACCGGGCTGAACACGCTCAAGCTCAAGACCATGGCGGTTCGCAAAGGCGATAAATACGTGGTGAACGGCCAGAAGGTCTGGATCTCAACCGCCCAGGTCGCGCACAAAATATTGCTGCTGGCGCGGACCACACCGATTGAAGAAGTCACCTCACCCAGCCATGGCCTGAGCTTGTTTTATACCGACCTGGACCGCAGCAAAATTGAGGTCCGCGAAATAGAAAAACTTGGACGCAAAGCGGTTGACTCCAACCAGCTGTTTATTGATGG
>JBBAPP010000337.1:0-2043 GCA_040400775.1 Polaromonas sp.
GTGTTTTTGGTCGAAAGCCCCGCGATTGCCATGCTGGATGTGCAAATTGATTTTGACGGCGGTAGCCGGCGCGACCCGCCCAATAAAGTAGGACTGGCCAGCCTGACAGCATCGCTTTTACAACAGGGTGTGGTGGCTAAAAATGGCCAGCCCGCTTTAGATGAAAACGCTTTAGGCGAAGCCTGGGCTGATTTGGGCGCGCAGTTTGGCGCCAGCGCCGGTTCTGAGCGTTTTAGTTTTAGCCTGCGCACACTCACCGAGCCTGATTTACTGGCCAAGGCCGTTGCGCTGGCGGCCAGGCAAATTGGCGAGCCGGCTTTTCCTGCTGCGATCTGGCAACGGACCCAACAAAAAACGATTGCCGGTATCAAAGAGTCTGACACCCGGCCCAGCACGCTGGCGCGGCGTGCTTATTCGCAAGCCGTGTATGGCGGCCACCCTTACGGCTATGAATTGACCGAGGCCGGTGTGGCCAATATCGCGACGTCCGACATGCGTGCTTTTTACACCGCCAGTGTGGTCACTTGCCGAGCCCGTATCAGCATGGTCGGTGCTGTGAGTCGTGCGCAAGCTACGCAAATAGCCACCGCCATGCTGGCACGGCTACCGCAGCCTGCGTGTGCCACGCTGCCGGCTTTGCCGCCAGTCGCAGAGGTTGCAGCCCTTGCCCAGGCGGTGCAAAAAAATATCGCTTTTGATGCTGCCCAAGCCCAGGTGCTGATGGGTCAGCCCGGCTACAAAAGAAACGATGCGGCGTTCTTCCCCATGTTGGTAGGCAACTATATTTTGGGTGGTGGCGGCTTTGTGTCGCGGCTTCAAAACGAGGTGCGTGAAAAGCGCGGCCTGACCTATGGCGTGTCCAGCAACTTTGCGCCTGGCCTGCACGCCGGTGCTTTCACCGTCGCCCTGCAAACCCGACCTGACCAAGCTGCGCAGGCGCTAGAAGTGGCCCGCACGGTGGTCAAAGACTTTGTTACCAACGGCCCAAGCCAAGCCGAGCTGACAGCCGCCAAAGACAACCTGGTGGGCGGCTTTGCCCTGTTGATTGACAGCAACCGCAAGCTGCTCGGCAACATCAGCAACATCGCCTGGAACGACTTGCCGCTGGACTACTTGGACAGCTGGACGCAGCAGATTGAAAAGGTCTCGGTTCAA
Organism: Polaromonas sp.; assembly: GCA_040400775.1. GTDB lineage: Bacteria > Pseudomonadota > Gammaproteobacteria > Burkholderiales > Burkholderiaceae_C > Polaromonas. The sequence continues at coordinate 1,156 of JBBAPP010000337.1, forward strand.
GACATCAAAGCCGCTTTTTCAGCCAAACTGCAACCTGACAAAATGGTGACCATTGTTTTGGGCGGCAAGCCTTGAGAAGAATATGAAATACACCGCGCAAGTTGCAACAGAAAAACCTGAAAAAGACCCGGCTAAAAAACTTGCCAAGTCAGGCAAAGTGGTTGGCCGCAAAAGCGTTCCACCGGGTGAAATCCGTATTATTGGCGGGCTGTACAAACGTAGCAAAATTCCCGTCGCCAGCCAGCCCGGCCTGCGCCCCACGCCAGACCGCGTACGTGAAACACTTTTTAACTGGCTGGGGCAAGACCTGAGCGGCTGGCGCTGCGCTGACGTGTTTGCTGGCACCGGCGTGCTGGGTTTTGAGGCCGCATCCCGAGGCGCGGCTGAGGTGTTGGTTTGCGACCAAGACCCGCTGCTGGTCGACAAACTCAAGGCGCTGCAAGTCAAGCTCAAGGCCAGCTCGGTCAAGGTTGAGCGAGGCGATGGCGTGAGCCTTTTGCGCCGTGCCAGCCCCGCAAGCCTGCAGTTGATTTTTTTAGACCCACCGTATGCGTCAACGGCTTTTGAAGCGGCCTTGAAAGCCGCTGCTGTGGCCGTCGCCAGCCCCGGCTATGTTTACCTCGAAGCGCCCAAGCCCTGGTCGGACGAAGAGTTGGCCGATCTTGGCTTGACTGTGCATCGCTTTGGCAAGGCCGGTGCGGTGCATTTTCATTTGCTGATCAAATCGGTCGAATCGGCTAAATTGAGCGAAAGCGCATAATTTAGCCATGACCACCTCACAACGCATCGCCGTTTATTCAGGCACCTTTGACCCCATCACCCTGGGCCATCTGGACCTGGTGCAGCGTGCCGCAGGCTTGTTTGACCAGCTCATCATTGCGGTGGCCA
>JBBAPP010000338.1:0-2041 GCA_040400775.1 Polaromonas sp.
GGCGGTCGAAGAAGTGATGGACACAGCCATTAAAACGCACCATCACGACGAGCTCAAGGGTTCTGACGCGATAGCCACATTGGCCGGCGCTTTGCCGGCGCTGGGCATCGTGGCGTGTGTCATGGGCGTGGTAAAAACCATGGAGCAAATTGACCAACCCCCTGCAATTTTGGGCGGTTTGGTAGGCGCGGCCTTGGTCGGAACGTTTATCGGCGTCTTCTTGGCCTATGGCTTTTTTGAACCTTGGGCTAAACGCCTGACTCAAATTATTGATGATGAAGCCTGTATGTTTCATGTCGTCAAGCAGATCATCATTGGCACCATGCATGGTCATCCCATGCCGCTGATTTTAGAGGCTGCGCGGGTCGCTATCAGCCACCACAATCAACCAAGTTTTGCCGATGTATTTGATGGTTTGCGAGGTAAATAAAAATGGCAAGCGAGGCTACAGCCAGAGTGCCAGAGGCGGTTGAAGCAGCGCCTGTTTTAACCTTGGTGACACCGACTGCAGTGGAGCCGGAAGCGGTTGCAGAGGCGCTGGCACCGGTTATCGTTGTCAAAAAAATAATGCCAGGTCACGGTGGTGCGCATGGCGGGGCATGGAAAATCGCCCTGGCTGACATGATGACGGCGATGATGGCTTTTTTCTTGTTGATGTGGCTTTTAGGCGCAACCCAAGAAAACCAGCGCAAAAGCGTTGCCGATTTCTTCACGCCCGTCACGTCACACAGTCTGATTAACATAGGCGCTACTGCGGGCTCCAATGGGATTCTCGGTGGCCGCTCGATCATAGACCCTGAAGGCTTTCCTTACACTGCAAAACAAACCGCAGCCATGGAGCGCGTGACGCCGCGCTCTGAGGGCGGGCCGACTGAAAACGATCCTTCACCCAACAGTGAAAATCAGCGTGACAATGATGCTCAAACCAAAGCTGAGAAAAAACAAGCCCGTGAGGACATGGACAACGCCAACTTTCAGACCTTGGAAAAAGAAATGAAAGAAGCATTGGCAAAAAATCCAAATTTGAAACAGTTGGAAAACCAAGTGCAATTTGTTCGCGATAAAGAGGGTTTGCGCATAGAGGTCATTGACAAGGCTGACTTTTCCATGTTTCCGCTGGGCACCACAAAGCTGCAACCTAAAGCCGAAGCACTGCTGACGGAAATCGCGCAATCACTGGCTACCATGCCAAATAAAATCAGTGTGCGTGGTCACACCGACAGCGTGGCATTTGCCAGCAAGAGTGGGGCCAATAACTGGTCTTTGTCGGCTGCACGGGCAGAGACCACACGCTCAGTTTTGGAAGACAAAGGCATTAACCCGGGCCGCTTTACCCAAATCGAAGGGGTGGCAGATACCGCTCCTTACAACCCGAGTGATCGTAAAGATCCGCGCAACCGCCGCATCAGCATTACTGTCAAATTTAAAGACGGTTAATCGAGTTCGCAGGCCTTATAAGCGCGATTCATGCAGTTTTGAGCCATGTTGTTGGCCTCTTCTATTTGCGCTGGGCTGAATTCAGCTGAAATCTTGCGCAATGCTTTTTGGGCTTGCGGATGGCCTGACTCGGAGGCAAGAATGAACCACATGGCTGCGCGGACTTTGTCACGTTTGACGCCCTGGCCATTGCCATGTATGGAACCTAATTTGAACTGGGCTTTGGGTTCACCTTGAGCTGCTGCAAGATAAAGCCAAGTCAGTGCCGTGGCGTAGTTTTGTGGTACCCCTTGGCCGAAGAAGTGCATCAGACCCAGCAGTGATTGGGCTTGCGGATTGCCAGTGTCAGCCACAATTTTCCATAGCGCGACTGCAGTGATGTAGTCTTGACGGCGGTATGCAGCATAACCATCTTCCCAAGGGCCAGCATGCGAGGTACCCGTTGCCAGGAGGATTGCAATCAAATGTGAAGAAAATTTTTTCATGCGAGCCTTGCAGGCAAACTTAGCTTGTTTGGTGTGTGGGTTCAGGCGTTTATCCGTGTTGCCCTGCGCCATCGTCCGCGCTGATTAAACCTAGAAAAAGCAGTTGACCGCTCGCAGCC
>JBBAPP010000339.1:0-2037 GCA_040400775.1 Polaromonas sp.
TGGAAAAAGCGCAAGACACGCATCTGAATCCGGCACTCGGCCTACGCGCCATCCGCTGGAGTTTGGCCGACCCACCGATGTTTTTGACCCAGCTGCGCGCCATTCTTCGGGCTGCAGCGCATGGCCAGGTCAACCTGCTGGTGCCGATGCTGGCGCACGCGAGTGAGATCAAACAAACCCTGCTGCTGATTGACCGTGCCAGAGCACAGCTCGACAACCAGGGCGTGCCTTATGGCCCGGTGCGTCTGGGCGCGATGATTGAAATTCCAGCCGCGGCCTTGAGCCTGAAATTGTTTTTAAAGTACTTTGACTTTTTGTCGATCGGTACCAACGATTTGATTCAGTACACGCTGGCGATTGACCGCGCCGACGAATCTGTGGCGCATCTGTACGACCCTTGCCACCCAGCCGTGTTGCGGCTGATTGCCGACACCATCGCCGAATGCAACGCCCAAGGCAAAGGCGTGAGCATTTGCGGCGAGATGGCGGGCGACGTGACCATGACCAAGCTGCTGCTGGGGCTGGGGCTGCGCAGCTTTTCCATGCACCCGTCGCAAATTTTGGCGGTCAAGCAGCAAATCCTGCGTTCAGACGCCACCAAGCTCAAACCCTGGGCCGAGCGGGTGCTGGGCAGTGAAGACCCAGCAGCCATGCTGTAGCATCAATTGCTATTAATTTAATAGCTTTTGGCGCTTTAATTTGTTATCAAAACGCTTAAATGGTGCTCAGATTCAATTACAAAGTGCACGTTCTGTAATTTTAAGCGGTCGAATTTCGAAGGCATAAAAGACCGCATGCGGTGTTCTATAGCCAAGGCACTTTCTGGGCCGATGATTGAGCTTGTAGACGGTGTCATTGACCTGAACCTGCGTGATCTGCAAAAAGTTACTGCTCTTGGGGAGGTACTGCGATCAAAACGGCGCGACTCAGGGCCGGCGCATCTATTTGCTGCTTCTATTGATCCGGCCTTATGAACTATGAACCGTTCGCCCTGAGCCCGCAGCGCCGATCATCCTGAGCTTGCCGAAGGAAGGGTTTCGACAAAGCCTGTCCTGAGCATGTCGAAGGGCTCAACCCGAACGGGAATTTAACCCAGAAAAAGCAGTTGGATGCATAGCGTTGTCACGCAAGGGGTGATCGCCAGCTACGCTCAAAAGTTGAACGTTCATGCGGTCTGCGAAAGGTCTACGAGCGGTCAACTGCTTTCCCAGAAAAAAATACCCATCATTCTAGAAAAATCTTACGTGCCGAGTGGCCGCAGAAGTGCCGCCAAGTCCGTTTCAGTAAACATCGGCTCTTTACGCACCGCTTGGCTGCTAGAGCCGCTATACAAGCTGCTGGCCAACGCCGCTTTGCGCTCTTGCAGCGCCAAAATACGCTCTTCGATCGTCCCTTGTGCCACCAGTTTGTAGACCATCACCTGTTTGGTTTGGCCAATACGGTGCGCCCGGTCGGTGGCCTGGGTTTCTACTGCCGGGTTCCACCATGGGTCGTAATGGATCACCGTGTCGGCCTGCGTCAGGTTCAGGCCTACGCCGCCGGCTTTCAGGCTGATCAAGAAAAGTGGTACAGCGCCGCTGGTGAACTGCTCAATGATGGCGTCGCGCTTTTGCGATTGCCCTGTGAGCTTGACCCAATTGAGCTTGCGTTTGGCAAGCTCTTCTTCTATCAGCGTCAGCATCGACGTGAACTGTGAAAACAGCAGCACCTTGCGGCCTTCAGCCAGCAGCTCGGGCAGCAGTTCCATCAGCAGCTCCAGCTTGGCGGACTGCTTGACTTTTTGCGCGGCGGGGACGGTTACCAGACGCGGGTCGCAACAGACCTGGCGCAGCTTCAGCAGCGCATCCAATATTTGAATTTGTGACTTGGCCAAGCCCTTGTTGGCCAGCGCATCGCGCACGGCTTTTTCAGTCGTCAAGCGGATGGTTTCGTAGAGGTCGGCTTGTTTGCCTTCCAGCTCCACGCTGCTGATCATCACTTGTTTGTCCGGCAGGTCGGTTGCCACATCGCTTTTGTTACGCCGCAGCATGAAGGGCG
>JBBAPP010000340.1:0-2035 GCA_040400775.1 Polaromonas sp.
TCGGCGCCCAGCGCCAGCGCTGCAGCTTTTGACGCTTCCAAGGCCTGCAAATCAGGTGCAGCCAAGGTTGGCCAGCCGCTCAGATGCTGGGCGCTGATATTGGCTAAGGCGCTGATCCATGCCGGGCTGTCGTTCAAGCACGAAATGTAGCTGAACTTTTCGCCGCCGGCGTGTAAAAACGCTTCTTTGGCCTCCATGCTGATTTCCTCCAGCGTTTCCAGGCAGTCGCCCGTAAAGCCTGGGCAAACCACATCGACGCTCTTGACGCCTTCCTCAGCCAGCTTGATCAGCGTGGGCTCGGTGTACGGCTCCAGCCACTTGGCCTTGCCAAAACGAGACTGAAAGGTCAGTTGGTAGCGGTCTTTGCTCAGGCCCAGTTTTTCAGCCAGCAGGCGCGCGGTTTTGTAGCATTCGCAGTGGTAAGGGTCGCCCAGTTGCAGGGTACGCTGCGGTACGCCGTGAAAGCTCATGACCAGTTTGTCTGCCCGGCCATTGGCTGCCCAGTAGCTTTGAATCGACGCGGCCAGTGCGTTGATATAGCCTGGATCGTCATGGTAGTGGTTGACGAATCTGAATTCTGGCAACCTGCGCACTTTGGCGGCCCAGGTGTAAATGGCGTCAAACACGCTGGCTGTGGTGGTGGCGCTGTACTGGGGGTAGGCGGGCATGATCAACACCCTGGTCGCGCCTTGATCTTTGAGCAGTTCAAGCTGCGACGCAATGGACGGGTTACCGTAGCGCATGGCGTAACGCACCTGCACATGGTGGCCTTGCGCTTGCAGCGCAGAACCCAGCAGCGCGGCTTGGTTTTGCGTCCAAACTTTAAGTGGCGAGCCCTCAGGCGTCCAGATGCTGGCGTATTTGGCGGCTGATTTTTTTGGGCGGACGCGCAAGATAATGCCGTGCAAAATAGCCAGCCACAACAGCCTTGGGATCTCCACCACGCGGTGGTCGCTTAAAAATTCTGCCAAGTAGCGGCGCAGTGCGGGCGCGGTGGGTGCATCGGGCGTACCGAGGTTGCAATACAACACTGCGGTGTAAGAAGTTGTTTTGGCAGCATCGCCATGCTGAAAAGTGGGTTCGGTTGTGAAAGACATGGGTTATTCTCGCGCACCTGCTCTTTTTTTTCCCATGCTTGATTTAAAAATTATTAAAGCCATCACGCTTGACCTTGACGATACCCTGTGGCCGGTATGGCCGACGATAAAAAGAGCCGAAAAAGCCCTTGCAATCTGGCTTGGCCAGCACGCCCCAATGGCCGCTGCCTTGTTTGCAGATGTCTCTGTGCGCGATGAAATCCGCAGCGACATTGTTCGCACCCGCCCTGAGCTGGCGCACGACCTGAGCGCTGTGCGGCGCGAAGCAATACGTACCGCCCTGTCCCGCGCCAAAGAAGATCCCCTGTTGGCCGAAGCCGCCTTTGAGGTGTTCTTTGCCGAAAGAAACCGCGTGGATCTGTACGACGACGCAATTTTGGCGCTGGAATTTCTGTCCGCACGTTTCCCGGTGGTGGCGCTGTCGAACGGCAATGCCGATATTCAACGCGTTGGTATCAAGCGCTACTTTCGCGCAAGTATCAGCGCGCAGGACTTTGGCGTGGCCAAACCCGATATTCAGATATTTCATGCAGCGGCCGGTGCAGTGGATGTCGACCCGGCAAATGTGCTGCACATTGGCGACGATGCCCGCCTGGACGTGCTGGGCGCGCTGAACGCAGGCATGCAAGCCGCCTGGCTGAATCGCGATAACACTGCATGGCCGCATGAAGAAACTCCCCACATCAGCGTGACCAGCTTGACGCAGCTATGTCAGCATTTGGACCCTGGCGAGTCACTGGACGTTTAAAAACAGCGTAAAAGCCCATTTTGCGCTGTTTTGGCTAATTTATAGCTAAAAAAGCCTCTGGCCCAATGAATACGGGCGTTAATAGCTACTGAATTAATAGCGACTGGATCGCGGTCAAAACTTTACAAATTGCTGATTTTTAGTCTTGATAAACATCGCGCCTTGGCGCGGGCGTTGGTTTGACGGGTGC
>JBBAPP010000341.1:0-2019 GCA_040400775.1 Polaromonas sp.
AGTGTTGGGTAATCGGTATAACCTTCTGCACCACCACCGTACCAGGTCTTTTGGTTACCTGCGTTGAAAGCCGCGCCCTGTTTTAAGCGCGCTACCAGGTCGGCGTTGGCAATGTAGGGCTTGCCAAAGGCCACCAAATCGTCGCCTTCTTTGACGGCGGTTTCGGCCATCGCTTGGTCATAGCCGTTGTTGACCATCCACGCCCCTTTGCCTCCCGCTGTGCGGTAAGCGGCTTTGAGCGCGGGGTAGTCAAACGGGCGATCAGGCAATTCGCGCAGCCCGCCGGTAGCCCCTTCAATGATGTGAATATAGGCCAGGTTGAGCGTGGCCAGCTGGCGCACCAGGTGGTCAAACAGCGGCTGCGGGTCGGCATCAAACGCGTCGTTCGACAGCGTTACCGGCGACAGACGGATGCCGGTACGACCTCCGCCCACAGCAGCAGTGACAGCGCGCGTGACTTCCAGCGTCAGGCGGGCGCGGTTTTCTATGCTGCCGCCATAAGCGTCGTCTCGGTGGTTGGAGCCACTTTTTAAGAACTGGTCCAGCAGGTAGCCGTTGGCCGCGTGGATCTCTACCCCGTCAAAGTCAGCGGCTTCAACCGCATTGCGCGCAGCGGACTGATAGCTGAGGACAATCCCCGGCAGCTCTTCGGCCGCGAGCGCTCGGGGTTCGGACGTGGCGACAAACACCGGCGCGCCATCACGGATGAGTACGGTTTTGGTTTTGGCGGTGATGCTTGAGGGCGCCACCGGCTTGCCGTTGCCCGGCTGCAGGTCGGTGTGTGATACCCGGCCGACATGCCACAGCTGCACCACCATTTTTCCGCCTGCAGCATGCACGGCATGGGTGACTTTTTTCCAACCATCCAGCTGTTCAGTGCCGTACAGGCCGGGTACGTCTGCGTAACCCTGGCCTTGTTGGCTGATGGCGGTAGCCTCGCTAATCACCAGCCCCGCTGTGGCGCGCTGGGCATAGTAAGTGGCCACCAGCGGGCCAGGAACAGCACCGGGCGAACGGTTGCGTGTGAGTGGCGCCATGACGATGCGGTTGGCCAGGTGCAGGTCACCGGCGGTGACGGGGTCGAACAGGGTGGGCATGAATTAGCTTTCAGAAAAAGTCAGATACGTTTGAGTTTGGTGCAAAAGCAATGAACTTGTGCAAGTCGGCCTGCTGGGTTTGTGTCAGTCAGGCAGTGGAAGTATTTGTAATTGGCGCCAGATAAACCCATCGGTTCGTGCCGCGGTCAACGCATCAGGTATTGAATCCAGCAAGCCTTACTTGGCTTGTTCTCGCTCACTTTGCTTGGCTGGCGCAGCCGTTGAACGCGATTTCTTTAAAAACCACCCCCTACAAGCTCCGGTGCAATTTGAGGGTATTTTGGTTCAGGCGCCGCGTAGGCTCTTACTTGATCAAGCCCTCAGCCCGCATGGCCGCCAGCACTGCTGGCCGCTGGCGCATGTGGGTGCGAAATAAGGCGAGGTTGGCCAAACCTGAAATATCTACCTTGACCAGCGGCGCCCAATTGCTCACATTGAACAGGTAGGCATCGGCCACGCTAAACGTATCGCCCATCAGGTATTGCTTGCCTGCCAGTTGCTCATCGACCCACTTCAAGCGGCGCAGCAGCTGGGCAGTCACCATGGGTTTGTACTCCGCCGGGGTGGCGGGGTTAAACAGCGGGGCAAAGTTTTTGTGCAGCTCACTGCTGACGAAGTTCAACCAGCCCTGCATTTGTGCGCGTGCCACCGTACCGTTGGCAGGGGCGAGGTTTTTGCTCGGCACCTGGTCGGCGATGTATTGCAGCAGGGCCGGGGCTTCCATCAGGCGCGTGCCGTCGTCCAATTCAAGCAGCGGCACATAGCCCAGTGGGTTGATGCTGTAGTAGTCGGTGCCGTCCTCCAGGGTGTGGGTTTTGGTCGGCGCCTTGATGGGCGAAAAAGCAATATCAGCTTCATACAGGGTGATGTGAACCGACAACGAGCAGGCACCGGGAGAGTAGTAAAGCTTCATGAAAATCCT
>JBBAPP010000342.1:0-2008 GCA_040400775.1 Polaromonas sp.
CCAACACCCCATTTATTTGAAGGAAAAACATGCCAACTTACCACGTTGAAATGATGGAAGGCCGCAGCATCGACCAAAAGAAAAAGCTGGTGCAAGAGATCACTCGCGTCAGCGTTGAAATTTTGGGCGGCGTCCCGGAGTCGGTTGACATCATCATTACCGACATCAAACGTGAGAACTGGGCCACAGGCGGCAAGCTCTGGTCTGAGCCGCGCGACTGACCCGCATGTGCCAACTGCTGGGCATGAACTGCAATGCCCCGACCGACGTCACCTTCAGCTTCAGGGGCTTTGCCCAGCGCGGCGGTAACACCGACCACCACGCTGACGGCTGGGGGATTGCTTTTTTTGAAGGTCAGCAAGATGACGAGGACAAAGACAATAAAGGTCTGCGTCATTTTGTCGATCATCAAAGCGCTTGTTCATCCCCCGTAGCCGAGCTGATCAGCCGCTACCCGATCAAAAGCCGCAACGTCATCTCGCACATCCGCAAGGCCACGCAAGGCCGTGTGGCGCTGGAAAATTGTCACCCTTTCGTACGTGAGCTGTGGGGCCGCTATTGGGTATTTGCCCACAACGGCGACTTGGGGGACTTCGCACCGCGCCTGCATGGCAGCTTCAAACCGGTAGGCGCTACTGACAGCGAACGTGCGTTTTGCTGGATCATGCAAGAGCTGGCCAAGTCTCATGCCGATGTGCCCAGCGTGGCGGAGCTGACACTTACCCTGCGAGAACTGGCGGCCCGCATTGCACCGCATGGCACGTTTAATTTTTTGCTCAGCAACGGCCAGGCGCTGTGGGCGCACGCGTCGACCAAAGCCGATTCACAAGGTCTGTATTACGTGGAGCGTCAGTATCCGTTTGCACACGCCACTTTGAGTGATGAGGATGTGAGTGTGGACTTTGCGGACCACACCAGCCCAAGCGACAAAGTGGTGGTGGTGGTTAGCGCGCCCCTCACGACGAATGAACGCTGGATAGCCTTTGCGCCCGGTGCTTTGCTGGTCTTTGAGGGTGGAGCAATAGCAGCCGTTTAAGCGGCAGCTATTACCGCTTCCAGCGCATCCACAAACATCGCCGCTACATCAAAATCGGTCTGGTCAAATATCTCCTGAAAGCAGGTCGGGCTGGTCACATTGATCTCAGTCACGCAGTCGCCAATCACGTCAATGCCTGCCAGCAGCAAGCCGCGCGCAGCCAGCACCGGTCCAATGGCATGGGCAATGTCAAGGTCTCGTGTGGACAGGGGTTGTGCCACGCCTTTGCCGCCCACTGCCAGATTGCCGCGCACCTCGGTGCCTTGCGGGATACGCGCCAAGCTAAATGGCACAGGCTTGCCGCCAATCACCAGAATGCGTTTATCGCCTTTGACGATCTCCGGCAAAAACTTTTGCACCATCACGCTTTGTGCGCCGTCCTTGTTCAGCGTTTCAATCATGCTGCCCAGGTTCAGGCCGTCTTCTTTGACGCGGAAAATACCCATGCCGCCCATGCCGTCTAGCGGCTTCAAAATAATGTCTTTGTGCTCGGCATGAAAGCGTTTGATGTCGCTGGCGTCGCGCGTGACAAGCGTCGGGCCGATAAACTGCGCAAACTCCATGATGGCCAGCTTTTCAGGGTGGTCTCGAAGCGCTCTAGGCTGGTTAAAGACCTTGGCACCTTCGCGCTCGGCTTGCTCCAGCAGGTGCGTACTGTAAAAAAATTCGCTGTCAAACGGCGGGTCTTTGCGCATCACCACTGCGCCGAAGTCTTTGAGCGCTTGTGGCCGCTCATTGGGGTGTGATTGCTCGGCGGTAAACCAGACATCAGGCGCACCGGTAAGTTTGATGTCGCGCACAAAACCAGTCACGCTCTCACCCTGCTGCCAGCGAATGTCTTTGGTCTCACACGCCGCCAGTGTGTGGCCGCGCTTTTGCAGCTCACGCATCATGGCGAAGGTGGTGTCTTTGTAAATTTTGAAAGATTCCAGTGGGTCAGCGACAAACAATATTTGCATGGTGGTCTTTTAT
>JBBAPP010000343.1:0-1968 GCA_040400775.1 Polaromonas sp.
TGAAATTCCTAGAGAACTTTACTTGCTGAACGCAGCCCGTTGTGCCTTCAATTGTGGGCCGTCGATGTACTGGGCCATCATCTCCAAGTCACATTCCTTGACGCCCATCGCCCGGAAGTTTTCTTTCCATCCGTCCACCCCTTTGACAACTCTTTTTATCACATCAACAGCCGAGTCTTTCGTCAAACCAAAGGCGGTTACTTCTGACAAAGCGTTCTCAATGGAGGACTCGGCTTGGCCTTTTCCAACCCGAAGTTGTTGCTGCCCAAGCCCCTGCACCGACGGAACAACATCATAGGCCGGAGAGAGGTCGTAGAACCCATCTTCAGCCCGGATCAAAGCGTGGTTCTTCTCATGGTCGTCCGTGTTGTCCATCAAAATATTGAACACCATTCGCCGGAACAACTCTTTCTGATGGACACGGATAGCCTCAGCCCGCGCTATCCGGCGCATGCTCTGTGCAAGCTCTGGGTAGCCCATGGGCAGGCCCGCAGCACGAAACACAGTGTTGGCAGAGATCACATGCGAACGCTGGGCGCCTGACCGATCAAAGCGCTTGACTGCAACGGCATGTCCCCTTGGCAACGGCAGTGCCCGTGTCTCGGCAACGTCCATACCGCAAAGAGCCGCCAGGCGCATGGCCGCGTGTTCCACGAGCTCGGTGTTGAAGTCCTCCCCTTCAGAGAACTTCACCACCCACTGCACCCCCTCCATCTCAATCAGTGACTTGGGACGCGCCCCCCCAAAGGAGGGGCCGGGCTTGACCAGACGGACCAGTGCTTCGCTTAGTTTCTCACCCGCAAGAATGGCTGCGATGGCGCGGTTCATTTCGGGAAGCTTGGCAAGACTTGCCACTTCACCGTCGCCACTGGGTTGATAGTTGGCAGGTTCAAGTGACACGCCCAGCGCCCCGAAGCGGTTCTCCCCCCCAAAGTAGAGGTATTCAAGCACGGAAAGTCGGGCGGGCTTGTACAAGTTGCGAATCACCAGCTCACCCCAGCGATCCGGGCGTGCGTCATCTACTGCACCCACAGCCATGTCGCGCTCTTTGGGCAGGAACACACCGCGGGCCAGAGGAAGATCTTCGCTAAGGGCAAAGCCGTGTTGGATCCAGGCTGGGTCGTATTCCAGACCGACTTTGCGATTGCCTTCGGCCAGCAACAATTGGCCGACCAGTCGCGCGGGGCCAGCGCTTGCGCCAAGCCACCACAAGCTCATGGTGTCTTGCGTTTTGTAGGCATCAGACACGGCGCTTTCTCCCCTTGTTCTGAATCAGCAGAATTTCTTTGGCCAGCGCCTGGGCATCATTTTCAGGAGCGGCGAGACCACGAAGAGACTCATCCCGGCCCATCAGCCACAAGGCTGTGGCGTAGACGCCCATGCTGACACGCGGGTCGCCTCTTTCCATCCCACTTAATGTTGGCACGGAAACATTCATGCGAAGCGCCCAGGAACGCAAGGATTCCTTGCGCCGATTGCGACCCAGGCGCAAGTGCTCGCCCAGCAATTCCAGGGAGACCAGCACGGAACTGGGCAGGCTAACGACAGCTTGAGCGGCTTTTGGCATACTCCAAGCATAATCAAAAATATCTATTTGTACAATTTTGTTTTATATTTGTGCTCTATTGTCTTTTTATTAAAAGATTATTTTTGCCTATGGTCACGCAAGCCCTGTCCAAGTACGAGCGGGTCGAAACCGTCGCCTTTGACTATGGCCAGCGGCACATTGTGGAGTTCGATGCACGGCTCAATGTGTTGCGTGAAATCAAAACGCAGTTCCCGCAGTCGGCCAACAAGCTGGGCGCTGGCGCGTTCCCTCGGCGGCCAGAGCCTGGTTGATGTGATTGTTGAGCACACCCACACCTGCTATCTGGGCGACCGGGCGCATCGCCATGCCTGGGGCTACGGCTGTGGCACTTGCCCGGCGTGTGAGCTGCGCGCGCGCGGGAATGCCAAATACATTCATTA
>JBBAPP010000344.1:0-1947 GCA_040400775.1 Polaromonas sp.
ACCGCGTTGTGCTTTTCACTGGCAGAGCCGATTGCCCGCGTGCTGGGTAAAACCGGCATCAACGTCATGACCCGGCTAATGGGTTTGATACTCGCCGCGCTGGCAGTGGAGGTAATGGCGGACGGCTTGGGCAAGCTGTTTCCGTTGCTGATGAAAGGCTGAAGGTCAGTTTCGCGTTGGGCGACCAAGGCAAAATATACCAAAGTACAGATAACAAGAGACAAAAACCATGCAAGACAACGCAGCACCCAGCGACCATATTTTTGACTACATCATCGTCGGCGGCGGCACGGCCGGCTGCCTGCTGGCAAACCGCTTGAGTGCTGACGCGTCGAAAAAAGTGTTGATGATTGAAGCTGGCCGCAAAGACGACTACCACTGGATTCACATCCCGGTTGGCTACCTGTATTGCATTGGCAATCCGCGTACTGACTGGCTGTACAAGACCGAGCCTGAACCTGGCTTGAATGGGCGCAGCCTGCTTTACCCACGCGGTAAAACGCTGGGCGGCTCGTCCAGCATCAACGGCATGATTTATATGCGCGGCCAAGCACGCAACTATGACGACTGGGCTAATCTGACGGGCGACGCCTCGTGGGCGTGGGCCAACGCTTTGCCGTATTTCAAGCTGCATGAAAACCATTACAAGGGCGCAGATGCGTTTCACGGCGCTTTGGGTACCGCCCCGGACTTGATGCAAGACAAAACCGTGCCGTACCAAAAAATCTTGCGGCACCGCAAAGCAGGGGGTGAATGGCAAGTCAGCAAACAGCGCCTGCACTGGGACATTCTGGATGCGTTTTCACAAGCTGCTGTTGAGGCGGGCATACCCGCGACGGATGACTTCAACCGGGGCAACAACGAAGGCGTCGGTTACTTTGAAGTCAACCAAAAAGACGGCTGGCGCTGGAACACTGCCAAGGCTTTTTTGCGCCCCACGTGTTATGCCCGACCCAACTTTGAGCTGTGGAACAAAGCCCAGGTCAGCAAGCTGATCATTGAAAAGCAAGACGATGGCAGCCAGCGCTGCACAGGTGTAGAGGTCTGGACTGGTCTGGAGTATGTCAGCGTGATGGCCACCCGTGATTCCGGCAAAGAGCGCGGCTTGATCGGCGAGGTGATTTTATGTGCCGGTGCGATCGGCTCACCACAAATTTTGCAGCTGTCGGGCATTGGCCCCGGCGCACTGTTGCAGCAGCACGGAATAGCCGTGCTGCAAGACTTGCCTGGGGTGGGTGCCAACCTGCAAGACCACCTGCAAATCCGCTCGGTTTACAAAATTAATGGCCCCGCCCACACGACGCTGAACACCCTGGCCAACAGCACACTCGGTAAAGCACGTATCGGGCTGGAATACTTGTTCAAACGTACCGGCCCGATGAGCATGGCGCCGTCGCAACTCGGTGCCTTTACCAGGTCAGATCCGGCTCAGGCTTACCCCAATATTCAGTACCATGTACAGCCCTTGTCGCTCGACGCCTTTGGCGAACCGCTGCACAACTTCAACGCCTTTACCGCCAGCGTCTGCAACCTGGCACCGACCAGCCGGGGAACGGTCAATATCAAAAGCCCGCGTTTTGAAGACGCACCGGCGATTGCGCCCAACTACCTGAGCACCGAGCTGGACAAAAAGGTAGCGGCTGACTCATTGCGCGTCACACGCCGTATCGTCAGCCAAAGCGCATTGGCTAAATACCAGCCCGAAGAGTTCAAACCCGGCATACAGTTTCAAAGCGATGCAGACTTGAGCCGAATGGCAGGCGACATCGCCACCACCATCTTCCATCCGGTGGGCACCACCAAGATGGGGCGCGACGATGATGCGATGGCGGTTGTCGACGCACACCTGCGCGTGCGCGGCATACGCGGGCTGCGCGTGGTCGACGCCGGCGTGATGCCGCTGATCACCAGTGGCAACACCAATTCACCGACGCTGATGATTGCCGA
>JBBAPP010000345.1:0-1940 GCA_040400775.1 Polaromonas sp.
GCGCGTTTGGACTGGGTGATCCAGTCGGTCACGCCGCCTTCGTATTCGCGCCAAAAGCCAGGGTTGTCTGGCGTGCCTTCATAGGCGATGGTGCTGGTAACCACGTTGTCCAAAAATCGTCGGTCATGACTGACCAAAAACACCGTGCCGGCGTAGTTTTGCAGCAGGTCTTCCAGCAGTTCCAGCGTGTCGATGTCCAGGTCGTTGGTTGGCTCATCTAACACCAGCACATTGGCGGGCCGGGCAAACAGGCGCGCCAGCAGTAGGCGGTTGCGTTCTCCACCGCTCAAACTGCGCACCGGGGAACGGGCGCGCTCGGGGCTGAACAAAAAGTCGGTCAGATAGCTCTTGACGTGCTTTTTTTGGCCGTTGATCTCGACCCACTCGCTGCCTGGGCTGATGAAGTCTTCAAGCGTCGCGTCTAAATCCAGGGCATCACGCATCTGGTCAAAGTAGGCCACTTGCAGGTTGGCACCCTGGCGGATTTTGCCGGGCGGTACTGTCAGGTCGGGCTGGAGTTCACCCAAAATGAGCTTGAGAAGCGTTGTTTTACCTGTACCATTAGGACCGAGCAGACCAATTTTATCGCCGCGCAGCAATGTGCCGGTGAAGTTTCTGACGATGATTTTTTCGACTTTTTCGCTGTTCGGGTGGCTAAAGCTTTTAGATACGTTGGTGAGCTCGGCCACGATCTTGCCGCTTCTTTCGCCGCTTGAAACGTCCAGATTCACCCGGCCTACCGCATCACGGCGGTTGGCGCGGCCTTCGCGCAGCACCTCCAGCCTGCCAATACGGGCCACGCTGCGGGTGCGGCGCGCTTCTACCCCTTTGCGAATCCACACCTCTTCAGCGGCCAGCAGCTTGTCGGCTTTGGCAAAAATAACGGCTTCTTGCGCCATTTGCTCTTCTTTTTGCACCAGGTACTGGGCAAAGTTGCCGGGGTAGGTCAGCAGCTTGCCGCGGTCCAGCTCAACGATGGCGGTGGCGACCTGGTCTAAAAACGCGCGGTCGTGGGTAATCGTGATGATGGAACCGTTGAAGTTGATGAGTAACTCTTCGAGCCAGGCAATCGAGTCCAAATCAAGGTGGTTGGTGGGCTCATCGAGCAGCAACACGTCTGGCTTGGCGACCAGCGCTTGGGCCAGTGCCACGCGTTTTTTGGTACCGCCCGACAGTGAGCCGACGATGGCGTCTTTGTCCAAATGCAGTCGCTGCAGGGTTTCTTCAACGCGTTGCTCCCAAGTCCAGCCGTCGAGGGCTTCAATTTCGGATTGCAGCGCGTCCAGGTCGGTGTGTTCGTCGGCGGCCAGGTACATCTCGACCACATGGCGGGTTCTGGCCAGGCCTGCGCTGGCAGCGACGAAAACCGTTGCATGCGGGTCTAGACTGGGCTCTTGCGGGACGTAGGCAATGCGCAGGTTTTGCTGCAATTGCAGCGTCCCATCGTCGGGTTTTTCTAGACCTGCCAAAATTTTTAGCAGGGACGATTTGCCTGTTCCGTTGCGGCCAATTAGTCCAATTCGCTGGTTGGTTTCGAGTGAAAAATCTGCATGGTCAAGCAGTGCGACGTGCCCAAAAGCGAGTTGAGCGTCTAAAAGGGTTATGAGTGCCATATGTACTGAAGATTATCCGGCTTGCGGGTTTACGCTGTTCCCGACCCGGGTTTTAGGTTGATCTTGTCTTGCCAGCATGCGCCTCACGCGCAAAGCACTGCATCACGGTTAGGCCAGCATCTGTCTTGCGCATCTTGGATGCTGAATGTCCTCAAGTGAGGGTTTGGACGCTTTGCAAAAGTTTTTTCTAAACTTCTTTGCAAGGTCTTGAAAAGAGGTGCTATAGTGTAGGGCTTCCTTCAACGAAAAGGCTGCTTTAAGCGGTCAACTCTGAAGGAAAACGAGTCAGCCAAATAAGTTAAATAGTTTCACAACCATTTGACACGG
>JBBAPP010000346.1:0-1938 GCA_040400775.1 Polaromonas sp.
GGCGAAGCAGAGGAGCCCTTTCGTACCTTTGTAGAAAACGCCCTGGCCAAAGCCCGCCATGCATCCCGTTTAAGTGGCCTTCCTGCGCTGGCCGATGATGCGGGTTTGTGTGTGGATGCCTTTGGCGGCCTGCCCGGGGTGGACACCGCTTTTTACGCGGTGCAGTTTGGTTATGCCAAGGGCGATGACAACAACGTCAAGGCGCTGATCGAGCAAATGGCCACTGTCGACAACCGCCGTGCCGCGCTGGTCAGCACGCTGGTCGCGGTCCGCTCCGCAGATGACCCGGAACCACTGATTGCGGTTGGCCGCGTGGTGGGAGACATTACCCGCACACCGGTTGGCAGCAACGGCTTCGGTTTTGATCCGGTGATGTTTATCCCCGAGTTTGGCCAGACTTTTGCGCAACTGCCAGTTGAAGTTAAAAACGCCAACAGCCATCGCGGCAAGGCGGCACAATTGATGTTGGCATTGATCCAAGAACGCTGGATGCAAGCCTGAACCATGCCACAGCAAGATATACAGCACTACATGCGGCCAGGTACGCTGCAACTCAAAAGTTTGCCGCCGCTGTCTTTGTACGTACATTTGCCGTGGTGCATCAAAAAATGCCCGTATTGCGATTTTAATTCGCACGAATCAGTTGGTGTGATGCCCGAGCAGCGTTATATCGACGCGCTGGTGGCTGATCTGGAGTCGTCCCTGCCACTGATCTGGGGACGCACGGTACACAGCGTTTTTATTGGCGGCGGCACGCCCAGCCTGTTTTCACCGCAAGCCATCGACCGGCTGTTGGCTGACATTCGGGCACGCCTCAAGCTCAATGCCGATTGTGAAATTACTTTGGAGGCCAACCCCGGCACCTTTGAAAAAGACCGTTTCAAGGCTTTCAGAAGTGCGGGTGTCAATCGCCTGTCGATCGGCGTACAAAGCTTTAATGACCAACACCTGAAAGCTTTAGGCCGTGTGCATGACCGGGCGCAAGCGATAGCGGCCGTTGAGGAAGCGGCGCGGGCATTTGATACTTTTAACCTGGACATCATGTATGCGCTGCCGGGCCAGACCATCGACAACCTGGCGCAAGACATGCACCAAGCGTTGGCGATGGGCCCGCCGCACATCTCGATTTACCACCTGACGATTGAGCCCAACACCTACTTTGCCAAGTATCCACCGGTGATTCCTGAAGAGGACATGGCCTACGACATGCTCGACAAAATCACCGAAATGACAGAAGCCAAGGGTTTGGCAAGGTATGAAATATCAGCCTACGCCAAAACCGGCCACCGCTGCTTTCACAACACCAACTACTGGCAGTTTGGTGACTATTTGGGCATTGGGGCAGGTGCGCACAGCAAGCTCAGTTTTGCGCACCGTGTGGTGCGGCAAGTGCGGGTGCGTGAGCCCAAGCTTTACATGGAAAAAGCGCTTGGCGGTGATGCCGTTTCAAAGGATAGTGAAGTCAGCCGGGCCGACTTGCCGTTTGAATTCATGCTCAATGCACTGCGGCTAAAAGATGGTTTCAAGCTGCAAGATTTTGTTGAAAAAACTGGCCTGCCGTTTACCGCGATTGCCAAAGGGCTGGACGAGGCGGAGCGCAAGGGCTTGATCGAACGCGACTTTGTACACGTCAAACCGACGGTACGTGGCTATGATTTCTTAAACGATTTGCAGCAGCTTTTTTTGGCCTAAATTTGGACATCAGTTGTTATGGAAACCTCGCACATTATTCTTTTAGTTGTCAGTGCATCTATCAGCTTTGCCATCGGCAGAGTCATCATGCACATGCGCAAAATCAAGAAAAATGCTGAAGGGCAAAGAAGAGCAGCAAAAGCCCTGCGTGATGCGCCGCCTGAAGCGGAATCCAAAAACAAGGGTAAACGAAAACGGCAACTACAACAGATCGAAAAATCTGGGAAAAATCGTTTTTGAGTGGGT
>JBBAPP010000347.1:0-1919 GCA_040400775.1 Polaromonas sp.
GCGATCACGCGCTTTCAGTCGCGGATCGCTTTGCGATAAATGCAAAACACCGCAGTAGGGGCTTGATGTGATGGCGCATGAAACACGATCGACCTGCCCCTACTGCGGTGTGGGCTGCGGCGTGATCATCGAATCGACGACTGACCAGATCACTGGGGTAAGAGGCGACCCTGATCATCCAGCAAACTTTGGTCGGCTGTGTACCAAAGGCGCGACGCTCGCGCTGACCGCCACCGCTACCGTCACGCGTCAAACTCGGTTGTTGCAGCCCATGCGCCGTGAATACCGACATGAGAATCGCCATGAAGAAGCCAAGCCCGTCAGTTGGGACAACGCACTAGGCTTTGCAGCCGAATCATTCGCACGCATCATCAACCATCACGGCCCTGATGCGGTAGGTTTCTATATCTCGGGCCAGTTGCTGACGGAAGACTACTACGTCTTCAACAAACTGGCCAAGGGCTTGATTGGCACCAACAACGTTGACACCAACTCGCGCCTGTGCATGAGCAGTGCTGTCGCGGGCTACAAGCAAACACTGGGGGCCGACGCACCGCCCAGCTGCTACGACGACGTGAAGCATGCGGAGTGCATTTTTATTGTCGGTAGCAACACAGCCTACGCGCACCCGATTTTGTTCCGCCGCATTGAAGACGCCAAAGCCGCCAACCCAGAGATGAAGGTCATCTTTTGTGACCCGCGCCGCACCGACACGGCCGAAATCGCCGACTTGTACCTGCCCATTCAGCCTGGCACCGATGTGAGCTTGTTCAACGGTATGCTGCATATCATGCTGTGGGAAGGCTGGACCGACAACGCCTATATCGCCGCCCACACCACAGGTTTTGATGCGCTTAAAACCACGCTGCGTGACTACACGCCAGATATCGTGGCCGAGACCTGCGGCATTAAAAAGGAAGACCTTTTTAGCGCTGCCAAGATGTTTGCTGCGTCGGCTGCAACGCTGAGTTTGTATTGCCAAGGGCTGAACCAGTCGAGCAGTGGCACCGCCAAAAATGCTGCGCTGATTAACCTGCATTTAGCAACGCACCAAATTGGCAAACCGGGCGCTGGCCCTTTCTCACTCACAGGCCAGCCCAACGCCATGGGTGGCCGTGAGGTCGGTGGCCTGGCCAATTTGATCAGCGCCCACCGCGACATGGCCAACCCCGCGCACCGCGCCGAAGTTGCAGCGCTCTGGGGCGTTAACGATGTGCCCAGCAAGCCAGGTAAAACCGCGGTCGAAATGTTTCAGGCCGCCGCTGACGGTGACATCAAAGCGCTGTGGATTGCCTGCACCAACCCGGCGCAGTCGATGCCCGACCAAGGCGTGGTGCGTCGCGCACTGGAACGGGCCGAACTGGTGATTGTGCAGGAGGCCTTTGCCACAGCAGCGACCTGCGACTACGCCGATTTACTGCTGCCTGCCACCACCTGGGGCGAAAAAATAGGCACGGTGACGAATAGCGAACGCCGCATTTCCAGAGTTCGTGCCGCGGTGAGCGCACCCGGGCAGACGCGGCATGACTGGGCTATTGCGGTTGATTTTGCGCAGCGGCTTGAAGTGTTGCTGAAAGAGCAGAGCCCTCGCCCCACGGGCGCCCCGCTCCCCACCCTCTTTCCCTACAGCTTGAGTAAAGAAGCCGAGGGCGTTGAGGCCATCTGGAATGAACACCGCGAGTCCACCCGTGGCCGTGACCTGGACATCACCGGCATGAGCTACGCCATGCTGGACGCAGCGCCGCAGCAGTGGCCACTTAAAACTGGTGAGGCCGTTGGCAAGGCACGCCTGTACGAAGACGGTATCTTTCCAACGCCTGACGGCAAAGCCAGATTTGCCAACACGCTTTACAAACCCGTGGCAGAACCGCGCGAATCACGTTACCCGTTTTCACTGACCACCGGCCGCCTGCGTGACC
>JBBAPP010000348.1:0-1910 GCA_040400775.1 Polaromonas sp.
CGCGCAACTGCTGAAGCATCGGCAGCTTGACGAGTGCTTGAACCCCGCTCATGAAAGCGTGGCCATAGTCCAGGCTGTATTTGTCATCAAGCGTGACAGTTTCAAGCGCTTTGCGAATGTGTTCTGGCAATGGCGCGTTCATAGTCTTGCCCCATCTCTGCCAAGCTTGATGACAAATACAGCACAGCCAGCTTCGCTGTCTGGGTACTTGTACCTTCGGTGAAAGCCACTTTGTGGCTTTTCATCAAGCGTGACAGTTTCAAGCGCTTTGCGAATGTGTTCTGGCAATGGCGCGTTCATAGTCTTGCCCCATCTCTGCCAAGCTTCGTGACAGTTTCTAGCGCTTTGCGAATGTGCTCTGGCAATGGTGCGTTCATCGTTTTGTCTCCGTACTTTGGATACTTTTTAAACACCTAAAGTGTATGCCTAAGCTCCAGATAAGTCTTTGCGTTGTTGGCCTGATTAAGGCTTGTTCGCGCAAGAATCTTGCTGCAAAATACCCTTTATGGAAACACTTGATAAGTTCGACGTGGCCATTTTGGTACAGCTGCAAACCGATGCCCGCCAAACCAATGCTGAGCTGGCCGCACGCGTCGGCCTGTCGGCGGCGCCGTGTTGGCGGCGCATGCGCGCGCTTGAAAAGGCCGGCTTTATCACTGGTTACCGGGCAGAAATCAACCGCCACAAAATCGGCTTGGGCGTGCTGGCCTTTGTGCGGCTAGACGCCGACCGTAACAGTGGTGACGCCACCCGCCAGCTGGAAGAAGCTATCAAAACAATGCCTGAAGTTGTGTCCTGCCACTACATCAGCGGCACCGGAACGTTTGAGCTGCAAGTCGTGGCGCAAGACCTGGAAGCCTTCAGTAAGTTTGCCTTGAACAAACTCATGAACCTGCCCAACGTCAAAGACATACACACCAGCTTTTCTCTAGGTGAAGTCAAAGCCAGCAGCGCGCTGCCGCTGGGGCATTTGGGGCATTGATGGCCTGCCCGGACAACAAAAAAGCCTGATGGCGTTGCGATCAGGCTTGGGTTTTAACCGATATGGTGCATGTGGCGGTGCCTGGTGCCACTGCCGTATCTAGGCAAGCGAGGATTTATTAAGCGCGTTTTGTGTTCACTTGGCTTGGGCGGTCTACTGCGGTGGTTTTGTTGCAAATATTCCCGATATTTGCCGCAAAAACCGCTTGGTAGTCCATCCCAACCCAGGCGCCACAATTCCTCGTGAATAAATCCGCGCTTCCCTAGCGATCGAGGTGCGGCCAAACTGCCGCTCAGCGCGCCTCGCCATACACTTGCGTCCTTATGAACCAACTCGGTTTAACAGTCACCGATTGCCACAAGAATCTGCAGTTACCGGTGACGTCTTGGGCTGTCTTGAGGCTCAGGCTGCCGGGGGCATGAGCACCGTGTCAATCACGTGAATCACGCCATTGGTGCAAGCGATGTCGGTTGTAACCACTTTCGACAGTCCATTCAGATGTACCCCGTCTTTGGTGCTGATGGCCACCATGGCGCCATTAACGGTGGCCGCTGATTTGCCGTCCATCGTCATGACATCGGCAGCTGATACCTTGCCTGCAACCACGTGGTAAGTCAGGATGGCGGTTAATTTCGGTAGATCAGCTAGCAGCGCCTCAACCGTGCCTGATGGCAGCTTGGCAAACGCATCGTCGCTTGGGGCGAATACTGTGAAAGGCCCTGTGCCTTTCAAAGTTTGCACCAAGCCTGCCGCGGTGACAGCGGCAGCGAGGGTTTTAAACGATCCGGCAGCAACAGCCGTGTCGATAATGTCATGCATGAGAAATTCCTTGGAGATTTGATCAGAATAGATCGGCTAGAACGTATGTAAATGCACACGCCTAATGATGACCATACCTTGTGAGCAAGTCTTGCGTGTGACAAGGGGG
>JBBAPP010000349.1:0-1901 GCA_040400775.1 Polaromonas sp.
GGCCCGCAGCTGGTTGTGCCTATCCTCAATGCCCGTTATGCGCTCAATGCCGCCAATGCGCGCTGGGGCTCGCTGTATGACGCGCTTTACGGTACCGACGTGATTCCCGAGACCGAGGGCCTTGAAAAAGGCAAGGGCTACAACCCGGCGCGCGGCGCCAAGGTCATCGCCTATGCGCGCCATGTGCTGGACCAGGCCACACCGCTTGAAACCGGCTCCCACAAGGACGCGGCGCTGTACAGCGTGGTCGGCGGCAAGTTGGTGGTCAAACGTATCGACGGTACGGCTACCGGATTGAAGACGCCTTCGCTGTTTGCAGGCTACCAGGGCTCTGCCGATGCGCCTTCATCCATTTTGCTGCGGCACCATGGCATTCACATTGACATCCGGATTGACCGCGGCACCCCCATCGGCATGGGCGATGCCGCCGGTATCAGCGACCTGGTGGTGGAATCAGCTTTGTCCACCATCATGGATCTGGAAGACTCGGTTGCTGTGGTGGACGCCGCCGACAAGGTCCTCGCCTATGCTAACTGGCTGGGCATTCTGCAAGGCACGCTGACGGAAGAAGTGCAAAAAGGCGGCAAGACATTTACCCGCGGTCTGAATCCTGACCGCGAGTACACCAGCCCTGCGGGTGGCAAGCTGTCGTTGCATGGCCGCTCGTTGATGTTTTTGCGCAATGTTGGCCACCTGATGACCAACCCAGCCATCACCTACACCGCGGCGGATGGCAGCACAAAGGAAATCCCCGAAGGTATTCTGGACGCAGTGGTCACCACTACCATCGCGATGCATGACCTCAAACGCAAAGACCAGCCTGGCATCAAAAACTCGCGCAAGGGTTCGGTCTACATCGTCAAGCCAAAGATGCACGGCCCCCAGGAAGTCGCCTTTGCCTGCGAGCTGTTCAGCCGGGTCGAGTCCATGCTGGGTTTGCCAGAAAACACGGTCAAGCTCGGCATCATGGACGAGGAGCGCCGCACCAGTGTCAACCTGAAGGCCTGCATTGCTGCGGCAGCTGAGCGTGTGGCCTTTATCAACACCGGCTTTCTGGACCGCACTGGCGACGAGATCCACACGGCCATGCACTCTGGCGCCATGATGCGAAAGCCGTTGATGAAAAACACCAACTGGCTGCGCGCTTACGAGATGAGCAACGTGCAGATCGGCCTGGCATGCGGGCTCCGGGGCCGCGCCCAGATCGGCAAGGGCATGTGGGCCATGCCCGACCTGATGGCGGAAATGATGAAACAAAAAATCGCGCATCCGCAGGCTGGCGCCAACACCGCCTGGGTACCGTCGCCAACTGCCGCGACACTGCACGCGCTGCATTACCACCAGGTGGATGTGGTGGTGCTGCAAAAAAGCATGGAGACTTTCGTCAAGGAGCACAAGTCGCTGGCGATGGAAGAAAACCTGCTGGACGCGATCTTGCAGATCCCGACGGCACTGGTGCCCTTCTGGACTGAGGCTGAAACCCAGGCCGAGCTGGACAACAACGCCCAGGGCATTCTGGGCTACGTGGTGCGCTGGATCGACCAGGGTGTGGGCTGCAGCAAGGTGCCCGATATCCACAACGTCGGCCTCATGGAAGACCGCGCCACCCTGCGTATCAGCAGCCAGCACATGGCCAATTGGCTGCTGCACGGCGTGGTGACCAAAGCGCAAATCAACGAGACCTTCCAGCGCATGGCGGCCGTGGTTGACGGCCAGAATGCTGGCGACAAGCTGTACCAGCCGATGGCGGGTAACTTTGACACGTCGATGGCCTACCAAGCGGCTTGTGACTTGGTGTTTAAAGGCCTGGTACAGCCCAGCGGCTATACCGAGCCGCTGCTCCATGCCTGGCGCTTGAAGGTGAAGGCAGGCTAAGGTTCTGGTTCTGGTTCTGGTTCTGG
>JBBAPP010000350.1:0-1894 GCA_040400775.1 Polaromonas sp.
CTATGACCATGAAACCTCTGCAGCAGACGCGGATGCGATGGAAGCGCGCGAAATTGCAGTTTTGGCAGGTTTGGGTATCAAGAACCCCTATTTATGAGCTATTTTTATACTTTTCAGGCCGTAAATCAGCCTAGATTTCAATAAATACGAGCCTAAGTAGATCCTAAATATATAGCAATTGTTTGCTTAGTCAGTGATGCCGGCAGCCACAAATAGCGGCTAGCCAACAGACCCAGACAAGAACACGACAAACTGTTGCGCCAGCCCCTGCTGCTGGCCTGTTGCCAAAGGTGCAGCGGTGTACGACGTGTAGTTTTGAATCTCGGCAGGCAGCGGCCCTTCGAGTTTTAAGCCCTTGCTGGTGTAAAGCAAAATCTCCGTCAGCGCGCCAAAACCAATGTCATACCCCTTGACTTGGATGACATGCTCCAGCACCGACGCGCCGTCGGCGTAGCCGGTGGTTTTGCTTTCAATCTGGGTATATACGCCCATCTTTTTGAGCAGTCCTTCCAGGTACAAGCCGGTAGAGGCATGGTTAAACACCAGTGACTCCGCAGCCAGAACGGATTTTTTGACTGCCTCAGCGCTGCTGATGTCAGGCACCACTGCACCATCACGAACCGCTGCGCCCAAGCCAACGCGGCCTACGTTGGCGCGGCCAGCTGAAAGTTTGGCTGCTGCAGCAAAGTCATTGATCACGGCGGGCGGTGCAATTACCACATCAAACGCCGGGTTGCCCTCCATCCGTTTACGCAACTCAGGCGCGGTGTTAAAACTGATCTTGATGCTGCCACCGGTTTGCTTTTCAAAGGCGCTGGTAGCAGCCTTGATGCCGGGTTCAATCGCACCTGCGCTGAGCACAGCAATATCAGCTGCCAAGGCGGCGCTGGCCAAGCTGGTTGCCATCAAGGTGCCTAAAAACGCTTTTCGAAAGCTTGAAAAACCAGTCATGGGATCCTCCAAAAAAATAAACCTGCACTCACATCAGGTCCGCCTGATCGTCAAGGTACGTCTCAACGTCGGTGGGAAGCAACTGGATGGTCGCGCGCAAGCCAGGCACCGCGCTCATCAAGGCTTGCTCAACACTGCTGCGCACGGCAGCTGCGCGGCCAAGCGACCAGCTGGCCGGCATGTGCATGTGCAAATCTACAAAGCGGCGCTGGCCTGACTGTCGCGAGGTGAGGTGGTCAAACCGAATCGTGGGGTGTGCGAATGTTTTCAAGGTTTTGTGAATCTCGGCCAGCACCAGAGGTTCAAGCGCTTCGTCCATCAGGCCTTGCGACGAGCGCCACACAAGGTGAACGCCTTGCCACAAAATGTTCAGCGCCACACCGATAGCCACCAGCGCATCCAGCCACAGCCAGCCCGTCAGCGCCACTGCAACGATACCCACCACCACGCCCACAGACGTCCAGACATCCGTGACCAGATGCCTGGCATCGGCCTCCAGCGCGACGGAGCGGTGGACGTTGGCTGACCGAAACATGACCCAGGCTAACAAGCCGTTAAGACCCGAGCTGACAACTGACAGCGCCAAGCCCCACCCCACCTGCTGCAAGGGCTGCGGGTTGGCCAGGCGGTGGCCCGCCGCCCACATGATGGCGACAGCAGCGCCTATGATCAGCACGCCTTCAAAGCCGGACGAAAAATACTCGGCCTTGTGGTGACCGTAGGGGTGGTCTGTGTCAGCGGGGCGCTGCGCAATCGTGACCATGGCCAACCCAAAGATGGCGCTGGCAAGGTTGACAAACGACTCCATAGCATCGGACAGCAGCCCCACCGAGTCTGTGATGTACCAAGCCAGCGTCTTGAGAATGATGGTGATGATGGCCACCACGACGGATGCCAGCAGCAAGCGCTGCGGCGTCAGGGTTTGCGGGCTCAGGCGGAACAT
>JBBAPP010000351.1:0-1881 GCA_040400775.1 Polaromonas sp.
TGGAAGAGCGCGCCAGCATGTCGCCCGACGCCATGACGGGGCTGGAAGCTTCGCTGCGCTTTCCTGGTAAGGAGACGATGGAAACCCGAATTTTTGGCCGCTTGTCTGCCTGGCAGAACTGGATTTTTATTCGCCCCAATGCGGTGGGTGAAGAGGGCGCTTTGAAGTTGTTTGGCACCGGCAAAAAAGCCAAATTCGACTGGAAAAGAATTTGACTCCCCCCGAAGCGGCTGCGCCGCCTCCCCTCAGGGGGCGGCCACTATGGCCCGGCAAAGCCGGTTCCACGCCGCCGCTTGATAAAAGTTTGAAGATTTTTGAGTTTATTTAAAAGGAAACACCATGAGCAATATCGACCTGCAAGCATTGATCCCCAACAACGTCCACCTCGGTGAAAACCGACAGCTCCAGCGGGCGCTGGAACACTGGCAACCGGCATTTTTAAACTGGTGGGAAGAAATGGGTCCTTCCGACTTCAAAGCCAAAGAAGTCTATTTGCGCACCGCTGTGGGCGTTGACGCATCGGGCTGGGCCAGCTACGGCTACACGCCCATGCCGGACTACCGCTGGGGCATCTTTTTGGCAGACAAAGAAGAAGGCCGCAAGATTGGTTTTGGCGACCACATGGGCCAGGACGTTTGGCAAGAAGTGCCGGGTGAATACCGATCCACCTTTCGCCGCATGATCGTCACGCAAGGCGACACCGAGCCGGCATCGGTTGAGCAGCAGCGCCTGCTGGGCCACACTGCGCCATCCCTTTACGACCTGCGTAACCTGTTCCAGGTCAACGTCGAAGAAGGCCGCCACCTGTGGGCCATGGTGTACCTGTTGCACGCGCACTTTGGCCGCGACGGTCGCGAAGAAGCTGAAGAGCTGTTGATGCGCCACAGCGGTGACGCTGACAAGCCGCGTATTTTGGGCACGTTCAACGAGCCGATGGACAACTGGCTGAGCTTTTTCATGTTCACTTATTTCACGGACCGTGATGGCAAGTTCCAGCTCAAGTCATTTGCAGAAAGCGCCTTTGACCCGCTGGCCCGCACCACCCGCTTCATGCTGACCGAAGAAGCCCACCACATGTTTGTCGGCGAGACAGGCATTGGCCGCGTGATTCGCCGTACGTTGGAGGTGATGAAGGAGCTCGACACGTCTGACACCGCCATGCTGCGCCAAGCCGGCGTGATTGACTTGCCGACGATTCAGAAATTCATGAACTTCTGGTTCACCTCATCGCTGGACTTGTTCGGTTCAGAGTCATCGAGCAACGCCGCCAACGCTTTTGCCAACGGCATCAAAGGACGGCCCGATGAAGCCAAGTTTGCCGACCACCTGGAGCTGGACACCGAAATGCAAATCTGCGTGCCAGACGGCATGGGCGGCATGAAGATGGAGTCGATTTCCACCCGTGTCGGCATGAACGAAACCACCCGCCTTGAATACGTCAAGGATTGCAATGTGGGCCTGACGCGATGGAACATGGGCATTAAGCGGGCGGGCGTTGATTTTGTGTTCGAGTTGCCATCCACGCGCTTTCGCCGCAGCGTTGGTAGCTGGGCCGGTGTCCACACCGACCCGAAGGGCACACCGATCACCACGGCTGAGTTTGAAGCGAAAAAAGACAGTTGGCTGCCCAACGATGCCGACAAAGCCTTCGTTCATACGTTGATGCAGCGCGTCACCGAGCCAGGCAAGATGGCCGGCTGGATTGCACCCCCTGATCGCGGCATCAATGCAAACCCGGTTGAGTATCAGTATGTGAAGCTCTGAGGATTGAAACAAATATTCGGGCTATAATGCAAGACTTGTCGGAGTGTGGCGCAGTCTGGTAGCGCACCTGGTTTGGGACCAGGGGGTCCAAGGTTCGAATCCTTGTACTCCGACCAA
>JBBAPP010000352.1:0-1868 GCA_040400775.1 Polaromonas sp.
AAAGCTCGAAGCCCTTCAAAACTTGACTTACAGCCAGAAGCACGCGTTCATTGGTTTTTACTCAAACGGAGAAAAACCACCATGCAAGTCATTCACCTGAGTCAAAAAGAGCTGGCCGAACGCTGGCGGATGAGTGAGGCGACATTGGAGCGCTGGCGCAGCGACCGCATTGGTCCTGTATTTCTAAAAATTCGGGGCCGTGTGCTCTATCGGCTTATCGACATTGAGGCATTTGAAGTTGCCAGTCTGAAAGGCACCTTTGTTGAGCATGGCAATGACGCAAAATCCGTGAAGCCGTCAGCTTTGGACTGCGTCAATGTGGAAACTCATTGGCCGCTGGTAAATGTCTTGCCAAATCCATGCTGTCATGCAGCAACCTTAGAACATCCAAAACACCCTCGTCAGCAACCCTAAAAACCACAAAGTGACGACCTTTCCGACCGTGTCGGGCGACATGCAAGGTGCGAATTCCGAGGGCGATCTCGTCTCGAGGCTTGGATCCCAAAATCTCTGGTCCATCATGTAGCGCTTCGACTGCCAGTGAAACAGTCTCCGCGTAATACTCAGCTTGTCGGGCTCCAAAATTCTCCGCTGTCCATTTAAATATTTCAAATAAATCGAACTCAGCTTGTTGAGCCAGTCGAACACGCCAAGATCGGCTCATGCCCCAGCGATCGCTTTAGCCGCAATAGATTTCAGATGAGATCCCAGTGACTCCCTGGTGTCAAAAGTCGTCAATCGACCTGCCTCAATGTCAGCAATGCCGATCTTTACAGCGCTGCGAAGAGCCTCAAGTCGCAACGCATCCTCGGCCTCGCGCTTCTCGACCAGCCGCAGTCCGTCCCGGAGCACCTCGCTGGCATTTTGGTAACGACCGCTGCTAACGAGCTGTTCCACAACATGAGCTTGATGATCGGTCAACACAACATTACGGGTAGGCATTTGGATCTCCTTGCTAGCAATTGGCAGATTATGCCAATTGACTCTCTTGCGGTCAACAGGTAAGTCATTCACCTGAGACAAAAAGAGCTGGCCGAACGCTGGCGGATGAGTGAGGCGACATTGAAGCGCTGGCGCAGCGACCGTGTGCTTTATCGGCATGTCATCGTTTAGACTGCAACAATTACAAATACATATTTCATACGATCGTATGATTAATTTACACCCATTGGTTTATCCTTCGGACATGGACTCCTTCATCCCCTCTACCCTGCGTCGACTGCGCAATCAGCGGCATCTCACTTTGGACGATGTCTCGGCCATGACCAACATGTCGCCCCAGCACTTGTCAGAAATCGAGAGCAGCAAGCGTGATCCGCGCTTGTCTTCCATCGAGCGCATCGCCGATGCCATGGGGCTGACCCTGCTGCTGGTGCCTGAGTACATGGCGCCGGCTGTGCGCCGCTACATCGCCTCGAATGGCCGGGTATTTGTGGCCACCCCATCATCCAAGGAAACCATCCAATGAGCACCCCTTTGACTTTCACCATCAGCGAAGGCTTCGATGACGACAGCGAATCGCTCATCCAGTACGGCGCGTTTTCTCGGGATTGGGCCGATGAAGAAGCGCTGGATGAATTGATGGACCGCGCAGACTCAGGCGCCATCAGCGTCAAGCAAGCGCTGCTGCACGCCCAAAAGCTGCTGGCAAAGTCACCCGACAATCTCGAACTGCAGAACTACCTGGCCAACCGCATGTGGGATTTGGAGATGCGCGACGAGGCCGCCGAGGTTTGGGCCAAGGGCGTTAAGCAGGCCTCCAGGCTGATCCCCAAAGGATTCAAAGGTCTGATCCCCTGGCTGGAAACCGACAACCGGTCGTTTTTACGCTTGTGCCACGGCCATTTGCTGGGGCTCATGCACCAGCT
>JBBAPP010000353.1:0-1863 GCA_040400775.1 Polaromonas sp.
TTTGCCATGCCGGACTCAGCGCTGGCCAGCGTATTGCCAAATACCAAGTGGGACACGCAGCTTGATGGATTGATGCGCCAGACCTAATGCACCGCTTGCCCATTTAACGAGTCTTAAAAAGTAAAGTGTCCGTCAAGCGTTCAACCAGTCTGGGCTGCACACGTTATTGAGACAGGCGGCAAAATTTTTGCAGTCGTCAAAACCTCAGGAGCACGACATGACATGATTATTGAACCGAGATTGTCCATTGGCGTTAGATCCGTTCGGGCTGAGCTGGTCGAGGCTTTTACCTATCGTAAAAATCCCTTCGACAGGCTCAGGGCAAACAATCTCATAAACAATCCCGGTTTAAAACTCTCATCTCCAGCACGGCGTAGGCACAAACACCTGCTGCACCTGCAACGCCAGCATCGGATGCGCATCAGCATGGCAAAGACATGCAAGCACTGGACACCAATAACGACAAAATGATCTCGCGTGAAGAAACCAAAGCTAAACCACATCTGACCAAAAACTTTGACGCGATGGGTACCAACAAAGACGGCCAGTTATCGCGAGATGAAATCAGGGCTGACCGACAAACGCATAAATCTGACCGCAAGGGCGAAGGCAAAGGTCAACCGAAACCGTGAAGCAAATACTGACCCAAAATGGTGACTGACTGCGCAGATTTTTTGACCAACAATTAAACCGAGATTGTCCATTAGGCGGCACGTCGCGCCTACGTGGTGCCTGGCGGACGATTTGCGGCCATTTCGCGTCTTCCTTCGTCGGCAATAGCGGGGCTATTACCTCCTCACGAAGCCACAAACTGACACGCAGCTCGCCTCGCCATGCAGGCACGTCCTAATGAACAATCTCGGTTAAAGTTAATTCGATTCGATCGCCATGGTCAGTGCTTGCCCACGTGCTTTACAAACAGACACCTGCACCATCGCCAAAAACTAAATGCCTAGCCCAACGTTCGGATTTACCGCCCACTGGGTCGACTTTGTTTGAAGCTAGAAAAAGCAGTTGGATGTGCCCGAGTGTGCCGCGCTCGGCGCGTTCAGCAAGGCGGGACAACGACGCGGGCTTTTGCCCGCTAGGCGGAACAACGCGGCTGGGCGGGGCGCCATCCGGTGCATAGCATTGTCACCCAAGAGGTGATCGCCATCGAAGTTCAAAAGCTGAACGTTCATGCGGTCTGCGAAAGGGCTGCCAGCGGTCAACTGCTTTTTCTGGGTTAAAGCATGGAATCCGAATGACGGGTAACGAAAGTGATGTCTATTGATCTGATTCCATTTCCACATCATTCGTGAACGCGAAGGCGAAGAGGGCGACAGTACAAGCGTACGGCTAGCGAAGCCGACAAAGTGCACGGATGATTTGGAAACGGAATGAGAAAGCAAAAAGAGATCAATCAAAAATTTCGTTCAGCCAGGATTTTTTTCGCCTTTCTGGGTAACCCTGCGAGCCATACGATGTGTGGCGGTCTGAATTAACAAAATCAGGCTGGGTTGCCATCACCGGGCGCTGCGCTGGTGGCTGGCTTGCACCAAGTGCCATCAGCTTGTCGAGCTCACCCCGGTCTAGCCATACCCCTCGACACTGCGGGCAATAGTCAATTTCAACGTTCTGACGCTCAGAGATGACCAGAACGGAATCAGGGCAGGTGGGGCATTTCATATCAAAGTCCTAAAGTTGTAAAAATAATTAATGGCTCGCCAACAAGCGCAAGCTTGAAGCGTCCGGTTTGCGGCTGGTCTGCAAGTTGTAAAGAAGCGACTGGGCAGCCCGCGCCAGGGCGCTTTGCAATGCTGGAAGCCAGTCCCGGGCCAACGACGTCACGACCACCGGGCGACCGCCATTGGTCATCAGCTC
>JBBAPP010000354.1:0-1844 GCA_040400775.1 Polaromonas sp.
GGCTTTGACGGCGCAAAACTGCTGGCCGACACACAAAAGATTTGCGAAGAGGAAATACGCTTTTGGCATGGCAACAAGAAACCGCCCTTTGCCAACTACCTCTTCATGCTCAACGCTGTAGACGACGGCTACGGCGGGCTGGAACACCGCGACTCCACCGCACTGATCTGCAACCGCAAAGATTTGCCACGCTTGGGCGAGCCCAAAGTGTCCGAGGGCTACACCACCTTGCGCGGCCTCATCAGCCATGAGTATTTTCACAGCTGGAACGTCAAGCGCCTGCGCCCGGCAGCTTTTACCAGCTACGACTACAGTCAAGAAAACTACACCGAGCTGCTCTGGTTTTTTGAAGGCTTTACCAGCTACTACGACGACCTGCTGCTGCGCCGCGCCGGCTTACTCGACAACGCGGGATACCTTAAGCTGCTGAACAAAACCATCAACCAGGTGATGCAAACGCCCGGCACGCTAGTCCAGTCGGTGGCCCAGGCCAGTTTTGATGCTTGGGTGAAGTACTACCGCCAGGACGAAAACACCCCCAACGCCACGGTCAGCTACTACACCAAGGGGGCGCTGGTGGCCTTGTGTTTTGACTTGACGCTACGCCGCGAAGGCCACACAACGCTGGATGATGTGATGCGTGCATTGTGGCGGCAATGCCAAGCTGGCCCGATGCTTGAGACCGACTTTGCCGCTGTGCTGCAAACCTTGGGTAAGCGAGCTTTCACGACTGAATTAAAAAATTGGGTGCACGGCAAAGGCGAGTTGCCATTGCGAACGCTGATGGAACAACACGGCGTGACCGTGCATGACGACCCGGCCCAATTGGCGCAACGCCTTGGGCTGCGCGTGAGCGAAACCCACGGCGTTGTGGTTAAAACGGTTTTGTCAAATGGTGCAGCTGAAAAAGCCGGTTTTGCAGCAGGCGATGAATGGCTGGGTGTTGAGCCGATCAAGCCAAAAAATGGCTTGCCAAGCGGCTGGAGAATGCAGCGCCTGGACGATCTGCTGCTGTACGCGGGTGCAGCCAAAAAAGTCATCGCTCTGGTGTCGCGAGACAAACGCCTTGTACGGCTTGAACTGACGATACCGCCGCCAGCCACCACTTGGCGCTTGGCTATCAAAGATGCCGCTAAAGTAGATGCTTGGCTAGCCCTGAACCTGAAAAACGCACCTGAAAATTGACCTGAAAGAATTCCATGACCTTCGAGACCATCATCACCTCCACCCAGGGCCCAGAAGGCCGTCAGGTCGGCATCGTCACACTCAACCGCCCCAAGCAGCTGAACGCCTTGAACGACCAGCTGATGGACGAGCTGGCCAGCGCACTGAAAGCCTTTGAGGCGGACGACAGTATTGGCTGCATGATCATCACCGGCAGCGAAAAAGCTTTTGCCGCTGGGGCTGACATTGGTGCCATGGCGGCGTACAGCTTTGCCGATGCGTATGGCAAAGACTTCATCACCCGCAATTGGGAACAAATTCGCGCTATTCGTAAACCTGTGGTTGCCGCCGTCAGCGGATTTGCCCTGGGCGGCGGCTGCGAGCTGGCGATGATGTGCGACTTCATCATCGCGGCAGACAACGCCAAATTTGGCCAGCCCGAAATCAAACTTGGCATCATCCCCGGCGCAGGTGGCACGCAGCGCCTACCGCGCGCTGTGGGCAAGGCCAAAGCCATGGACTTGGCACTGACAGGCCGCATGATGGACGCCGCGGAGGCCGAACGCGCAGGCCTGGTTAGCCGTGTGGTGCCACTGGACAAACTGATGGATGAAGCCTTGGGCGCGGCCTTGATGATTTGCGGCCACGGCAACATGGCGCTGATGGCTGCCAAAGAATCG
>JBBAPP010000355.1:0-1844 GCA_040400775.1 Polaromonas sp.
ATTTTGTGGATGAGCCAGAACTTCAGTTTTATCCATATCCCCGACCGCTTCACCACCGGTTCATCGATCATGCCGCAGAAGAAAAACCCCGACGTGCCCGAGCTGGCACGCGGTAAAACCGGCCGCGTTGTGGGTCACCTGATGGGCCTGATTACCCTCATGAAAGGCCAGCCCCTGGCCTATAACAAAGACAACCAAGAAGACAAGGAACCGCTGTTTGACACGGTTGATACGTTGAAAGACACCTTGCGTATCTTTGCCGAAATGGTGGCGGGCATCACCGTCAAGCCCGATGCGATGGAGCAAGCCGCGCTACGCGGCTATGCCACTGCCACCGACCTGGCCGACTACCTGGTTAAAAAAGGTCTGCCGTTTCGGGACGCGCATGAGGTAGTCGCGCATGCCGTGAAAGCTGCCATGTCGCACAACGTGGATTTGTCTGAGCTGCCGCTGGAAGTGCTGAAGGGCTTCCATTCAAGCATTGAAAAAGATGTGTACGCGTGCCTGAGCTTGCGGGGTTCGCTAAATGCGCGCAGCACACTGGGCGGGACAGCACCTGTGCAGGTGCGGGCGCAGATTGCGCGGCATCGGGCGAGATTGGGTTAAGCAAACCCAAATTGTTGGCAAAATGCAGGACAAGGTCAAAATAATTTCAACACCCCATCAGCGTTTTTCACAGCGCATCACACGGCGCA
Organism: Polaromonas sp.; assembly: GCA_040400775.1. GTDB lineage: Bacteria > Pseudomonadota > Gammaproteobacteria > Burkholderiales > Burkholderiaceae_C > Polaromonas. Next base: position 696 of record JBBAPP010000355.1, read on the forward strand.
TCGCTACTATGCTGTGTTAGTCAGATAAACGGAGACAAGCCCATGCCCACCATCACCAATATCGAAGACCTGCGGGTACTGCACAAAAAGCGCGTGCCGCGTATGTTTTACGACTATGCCGACTCCGGCTCATGGACAGAAGGCACGTACCGCGCCAATGAGGCGGACTTTCAGTCGATCAAGTTCCGTCAGCGCGTAGCTGTGAACATGGAGGGCCGCTCTACCCACACCCAAATGATTGGCCAAAACGTCGCCATGCCAGTCGCCATTGCGCCCACCGGCATGAGCGGCATGCAGCACCCTGACGGTGAAATTTGCGGCGCACGCGCGGCCAAAAAGTTCGGCATTCCGTTCACGCTGTCAACCATGAGCATTTGCTCGATTGAAGATGTGGCAGCCGCCACGGACAGGCACCCGTTTTGGTTTCAACTCTATGTACTCAAAGACCGCGACTTTATCGAGCGGCTGATTGACCGCGCCAAAGCCGCCAACTGCTCGGCGCTGGTCATCACGCTTGATTTGCAAATCTTGGGCCAGCGCCACAAGGACTTGAAAAACGGTTTGTCTGCACCGCCTAAATTAACCATAGCCAACATCATTAACATGGCAACCAAGCCGCGTTGGGGCCTGGGCATGCTGGGTACCAAGCGCCACGGCTTTGGCAACATCGTAGGTCATGTCAAGGGCGTTGATGACATGTCATCGCTCAGCGACTGGACCGCCAAACAGTTTGACCCTGCGCTGAACTGGGGCGACGTGGAGTGGATCAAAAAACGCTGGGGCGGTAAGATTATCTTGAAGGGCATTCAAGACGAAGAAGACGCACGCCTGGCCGTAGACAGCGGAGCGGACGCACTCATCGTGTCCAACCACGGCGGCAGGCAACTCGACGGAGCCGAGTCCTCTATCCGTGCATTGCCCCGCATCGTGGCCGCTGTAGGCAAAGACATTGAAGTCCACATGGACGGCGGCATACGCAGCGGGCAAGACGTGATCAAAGCCGTCGCCCTGGGTGCCAAGGGCGTGTACATCGGTCGCGCCTGGCTCTATGCGCTGGGCGCAATGGGTGAGTCAGGGGTGACCAAAGCGCTCGAGATCATTCATAAAGAGCTGGACTTAACGATGGCCTTTTGCGGCAAAACCGATATC
>JBBAPP010000356.1:0-1832 GCA_040400775.1 Polaromonas sp.
GCATTGCGTGCGTCAATAGCGCGCGTTGATTCATCTCGCACGGGGGTTTTTGTTTCGACCAGTACCTTGCCCTTTTGATCGGTGATTTTGGTGATCAGGTAGGGTGTGATGCGGTAGCCACCGTTGGCAAATACCGAATAGGCAGTCGCCATTTGTATCGGCGTGACCGAGCCCGCACCCAATGCCATCGTCAGGTAAGCCGGATGCTTTTCAGCCTCAAAACCAAAGTGGCTGATCCACTCCTGTCCGTAGTTGGCACCAACAGATTGCAGGATGCGGATGGAAATCATATTTTTTGACTTCTTCAACGCCGTGCGCATGCTCATCGGGCCTTCAAATGTGCCGTCGTAATTTTTCGGCTCCCACGGCTGACCACCCGTGACACCCGCGTCAAAAAAAAGTGGTGCATCGTTGATGATGGTGGCTGGCGTGAAGCCTTTTTCAAGCGCAGCTGAATAAATAAACGGCTTGAAGCTGGACCCCGGCTGGCGCCAAGCCTGGGTGACGTGGTTGAATTTATTTTTTTCAAAATCAAAGCCACCCACCAGCGCCCGTATGGCACCATCGCGAGGGTCAAGCGCCACAAACGCGCCTTCTACCTCTGGCAACTGCGTGACCTCCCAAGTGCCTTGTGGCGTTTTGGCGATGCGGATCAACGCGCCGCGGCGTATCTTAATGTTGGGTGCGGCCTTGTCGGCCAAGCCGGATTGCGCAGGCTTGAGGCCGTCACCCGTGATTTCCACGCTTTCGCTGTTTTGCCGCATGGCGATGATTTTTTTGGAATTGGCTTCCAGCACGACTGCAGACATCACATCGCCGTTGTCGGGGCTGTCAGTCAAGGCGTCGTCAATGGCTTCTTCAACTTCTTTGGCATTTTTGGGCAAATCAATAAATTTTTCAGGGCCGCGATAAATCTGCCGGCGCTCGTAGTCCATGATGCCTTTGCGCAGTGCTTTGTAGGCCGCTGTTTGGTCGGCAGCCCGCAGTGTGGTGTACACATTCAGCCCGCGCGTATAGGTTTGGTCACCGTATTGGTTAAAAACCAGCTGGCGTACGGTTTCTGCGATAAATTCGGCATGGACGCGCCTTGCATCAGGGCCGGTACTGACTTTAAGCTCTTCTGCTTTGGCGGCCAGAGCCTGGGTGCGGGTGATGAAGCCGTTGTCTTCCATGCGCTCAATGATGTAAAGCTGCCGTGACCTCGCACGTTTTGGGTTGACGATGGGGTTGAAGGCCGAAGGCGCTTTGGGCAAGCCAGCCAGCATGGCCGCTTCAGCAATGCTGATTTCTCTTAAAGGTTTACCGAAATAGGCTTCAGAAGCCGCGGCAAAACCGTAAGCCCGATTACCCAAGAAAATCTGGTTCATGTAAATTTCAAGAATCTGATCTTTGGTCAGCATGTGCTCAAGCTTGAAGGTCAGTAAAATTTCGTAAATTTTTCGGGTGTAGGTTTTCTCAGCCGACAGGTAGACGTTGCGCGCCACTTGCATGGTGATGGTCGATGCACCTTGTGCCTTGGTGCGCCCCACATTGGCCAATCCGGCACGGATCACGCCCAGGTAGTCCACACCGCCGTGCGAGAAAAAGCGCGCGTCCTCGATCGCCAGCACAGCATCTTTCATGACCTGTGGAATATCTTTGATCGGTGTCAGGCTGCGCCGCTCTTCGCCAAACTCACCAATCACCACGCCGTCAGACGAGTAAACCCGCATCGGCAGCTTGGGTCGGTAATCGGACAGGTCAGAAATGTCCGGTAAATTCGGGTAGGCCACCGCCAAGGCCATTGCAACGACCATCAGGATACCCAACGCACTCGCGGCAACTAATCCTGC
>JBBAPP010000357.1:0-1818 GCA_040400775.1 Polaromonas sp.
ACGCCACAGCCGATGTAGCAGACCTTGTCAAAGGGTGCGTCCTTGCGAATTTTGGCCAGCGAAATTTCAGGCGCGACGGTGTAGTTGCTGAAGGTGGAGGTGCCCATGTAATGAAAAATTGGCTTGCCATCGAGGCTGAAGCGGCTGGTCGCGTCAGGCATCAAGCCCTTGCCTTGCGTGCCACGAATCAACTGGCACAAATTGGTTTTGCGTGACAGGCAAAACTTGCACTGGCGGCATTCTGGCGTGTACAGCGGAATGACATGGTCGCCTTTTTTAAGCGTCGTCACGCCTGGGCCCACATCGACCACAATGCCGGCGCCTTCGTGGCCCAAAATCGCCGGGAAGATACCTTCAGGGTCAGCGCCCGAAAGCGTGTAATAGTCCGTGTGGCAAATGCCGGTGGCTTTGATTTCAACCAGTACCTCGCCGTATCGCGGGCCGTCCAGGTCAACGGTTTCAATGGTCAGGGGCTGGCCTGATTGCCAGGCGACGGCGGCTTTTGTTTTCATGGTCTTGATAAAAGTGTTAATTAGCTGACTTTAACGCTTGCGGCAGCTGCTGTTGAACCGTACAGGTGCAAGCGCCCCACCAGCAACACGCTCAGCACCGTGGCGACCACGCCCAGCAAGGAATTGACCCAAAAATGCTGCACCAGCCCTTGCGCGTCACGGCTGATGATCAGGCCCCCGACGTAGGCAGACAGGCCCATGGCAGCCGATTGCACAGAAGAATTCAAGGCCATGAAGGTACCGCGTAGCTTGGGGTTTGCTGTGCTGGTGACCAGCGCCATGCCGGGGATCATGCGGCCATTCATGCCTATGAATAAGCAGGTCGTCGTAGCCAGCACGATGTACACACCATAAGGTGCGATTTGCGGTAGCACTGTCATCGGAATAATGGTAGCCAGCGCCATGAAGGTAAAAATTTTCGCCTTGCCAACCGAGTCGCTCAATCGGCCTATCCAGCGCGCCGTGAACAGTGTTGCCAAACCACCGCACAGATAGACAAAAGGTATTTGTTGGGCGCTAAGGCCGGCATTAGCCGTCAGATAAATGGCGATGTAAGGGAACAGACTAAAACCGGCCGCCATCAAAAGCACCGTAAACAAAAACGCTTTTTGGTGGTTGCGGTCTTGCAGCACGGTGATGATATTGGCCAGCGCTGACTGGCGCCCGGCTTGCAAATGCCCCGCCAGCGGCGGCAGCGTCACCCAGGCACCTAAAGCCAGCACGCCGCAGACCGTGGCAATGGCAAAAAATGGTGCATGCCAGCCAAAGTGCGCCGCCAAAAAAAGACTGCCAGGCACGCCTGCCACGGTAGCGACAGAAAAGGATGACATCACAATCCCCATCGCACGGCCACGTCTTTCGAACGGAATTACATCCGCAATGATGGTTTGCGACAGCGCCATCAGCACGCCACCAAAAGCACCTGCCGCCACGCGGGCCAGCATCAGCGTGTCATACGTGGGCGCCAGTCCGCAGGCCAGCGTGGCCAAGCCAAACAAAACATACAGGCTGAGCAGCAATTTTTTGCGGCCAAACCTGTCGACATAGACTGAGGCCAGCAAACCTGACGCACCCGCCGCAAAGGTGTAGCTGGAGACCAGCAGGCCGAACTGTGCATCGTTGATATTGAAGAGTTTGGTGAACTGCGGCCCCAACGGCATCATGACCATGAAGTCAACAATGTGGCTGAATTGAATGCCCGCCAGCGTGAGCAGCAGCCAAAATTCACGTTTAGGGGAGAGGAGGGTGTGGGTGGGGGCAGAGGTAGTCAAGCCCATGACTGTATCGGAGCTGGGTGTTTGACGCT
>JBBAPP010000358.1:0-1815 GCA_040400775.1 Polaromonas sp.
GCTTGAACGCCTGCATCAGATCTAATGTCGAGCGGCGTACCACTGGCAATCACCTGGCCATTGACCATCACCGTCAGCTTGTCAGCGAGTACAAAAACCGCATCCATGTCATGCTCGACCAGCAAAATGCCGTGGTCTTTTTTAATCGCCAGCAGCAACGCTACCATGCGTTCGGCCTCAACCGCACCCATGCCCGCCAGCGGCTCGTCGAGCAGAATTACTTGGGGTTCTGTGGCCAGTGTCATGGCGATCTCTAGCTGGCGCTGCTCGCCGTGGCTGATGGTGCCAGCAATGCTTTTAACCCGATTTTTTAAGCCAGAAAGCTCAATAGCCCTTTCAATTCGGGTGCGAGTAGCTATGAAATCAGAAGCATTTGTTAACCACTTGTGAGCCTGGGGTGCGCGTGACTGGGCTGCCAGATGCACGTTGTCCCACACCGTGAAGGGTAAAAAGATATTCGTCTTTTGGTAGCTGCGGCCCAGACCTTGGCGCGAGATTTTTTCGGGCGTCCAGCCGGTGATGTCTGTGCTGCCTAGCGCAACGCTGCCTGATGTGGGCGGTAAGTCACCTGACAGTAAATTGGCCAGCGTTGATTTGCCCGCACCGTTGGGCCCAATCACCGCATGAATGTGATTGCGCTGCAGGTCAATCGACACGTTGTCGACAGCGGCCAAGCCGCCGAAGCGCTTGGTTAAGCCTTTGGCTGATAAAAGTACTGCCCCCACGCTTGTCGCTTCGCGTACTGCGCTGCCCCCCGAGGGGGCGTGCGCGTCTAGGGGCGGCCCGTCGCCGCGCAGGACTTCACTCATGGGAAGCCCCTTTGCGTTTCATGAACTTCTCCATCAAGCCCAAAATCCCACGCGGTGCAAACATCACCAGCAGCACGATAAAAAGCCCCATCCACAACTGCCAGTGCTTCCCCAGATTCACGCTACCGACCTGCGGCAAGTCTTTGAATAGATGCAGCAAATATTCAAATGCAAAGGCGCCCACAATGGCACCGGCAAAGTTACCCATGCCGCCCAAAATCACCATCATGATGGCATGTGCACTCATGTGAAAACCCATCAGCTCCGGGTTGATGTACCCGGTTTGCGTACCCCACAAATAACCCGCCAATCCGGCCAGTGCACCGGCTATGGTGAATGCAGCGAGTTTGTAGCCAAACACGCCGTAACCCATGGCACGCATGCGGTGCTCGTTGACGCGGATGCCGCTAAGCGTGCGGCCAAACGGGCTGAACAACAGGCGGCGTAAAAATACGTAGCTGAGCAGCAGCGCAGCCAGCGTGAAGTAGTACAGCACGCGCTTGTTGTCCAGCTCAAACGGCACCCAGCCGAAAATCGCCACACTGGGTTTGAAGTTGATGTACAGCCCGTCAGAACCACCAAGAGCCTTGTTGTCAAAAAAAACGTAGTACACCATTTGCGCAAACGCCATGGTGACCATGATGAAGTAAATGCCGTGCGTGCGCACGACAAAAAAACCGATGACCAGTGCGGCCAGAGCTGACGCCAATACCGCTACAGGCAATGTCCACCACAAGCTGACCGCTTCGCCTTGCGGGGTTAAAAAAGCCAGCGCATAACCCGCCAGGCCAAAGTAGGCTGCATGGCCCAGTGACACCAGCCCTGACACGCCTTGCAGCAAGTCCAGGCTCATGGCAAAAATAGCCATGATCATCATGCGTGTGACCATCTCGGTATAAAACGCTGTGCCAACAAATGGGAAGGCGAGCAGGGCCACCAGGCCCATGCCTAACACCAGCTTGATACTGGTTGGCAGTACTTCGAGGTTGGCCTGTTGCGCGCTCAT
>JBBAPP010000359.1:0-1811 GCA_040400775.1 Polaromonas sp.
TCGGCGCGTGCCAGTAGTTCTTGAATAAAGGATTGCGGAATCGTCATGGCGCTATTTTGACCTGTCAGGCCGCTGACCCTTCAGGCGCAAAAAAGCCCGCGCAAGGCGGGCTTTTAAAAATCAGCGAAATAACGCAGCAATTTATTTTGCCGGTGCCTTTTTTGCTGGTTTTTTACTTTTCTTTGGCTTGGAGGTAGCGTTGTTCATGGTGTCTCACTTTGGCTGTGAATGTTGAATGGGTCAACTTTTGGGCTGACAGGGTGACGTGTATTGCTAGAAAATTACTTTCTTAGTTTTACACCCCTTGATTTAACGACGAATCTTTGAGCTTGGTTGACATATTTCAAAGAAATTAAACTGCAAAGGCCTGAACCTTGTAAAACACCCGCATCGCTGCTAAAAAATGACTTTTAAAAAACCCTATCAAAACCTAGACTTCGTCAGGTTTTTGCTGTGTCGCCCGTTTTACCTGATGCTATTTTTTCTGCTGGTCGAGGCTGCCTTGGCCGCCGCCACCACAGCCCTCATCATCAAAGCCGGGCATGATGTCGCCGACCAAGAGTTTTTGATTTCGGATTTTGTCTGGATCGTGCTGGCGCAATCGGCATCGTATGTCGTGGGCGCAACCAGCTGGATATTTGCCGAGCGGGCTGGCTTTGGTGCGTATGGCCGTTACATGCTTCGCTTTGCACGAGACAACCGTAGCCAGCCAGCACTGCTGGGTGACAAAACCCAACGCCAGCAGGTCGAACCGTTTTTAACCAATGAGGCATTTCAAATATTTTTTGAACTGGTGTATGAATTAGAGGCTGATTTGAAGCTCTTTTTTGGCCTGATTTTTAACGCCATCGTGCTCGGCTTCGCCATCGATGCTGGTTTGCCTGGTGTTTATGCTGCTGTTTTTGTGCTGCTGCTAGGACTGCAATACCTGGTACGCCGCCCGGTGGCCAACGCCTATGTGGAGCAGCAACGCAGCAGCAACAGCGTGACGGCCCACACCTACACCGCCTGGGACAACATCACCGCTGGCAACCGTTACAACTACCGCTTGTGGCATGCAGGCTTCAAGCAGCGCCTGCGTGGTGCGCTAGGCGCACAAATTCGAGCAATACTGGCGCGCGAAGGCATGGCTGCCATCAGCGGTGTCTTTGCGCTGGTGGTGGTGTTTAGCTACCTGGCATGGATAGCGGGCCGTCATGTGGCAGACACCGGCCTGTTGATAGCGCTGGCCGCCACACTGCCAAGGCAAATTGATTTGTCATACAACGTTCACGGCCTGGCCAGTGGGTGGAACGACCTGCTGGCCGTGTGGACACGCATGACCGGCGCGTGCGCCGCCATGCGGCCCGCGCCTGACTTCAACTTTGACCAGCGTATTCGTTTTGAAGGTGTGGCCTTGTCTGATGGCCAAGAAGCGCTAGCCTGCACCAGCGTTGACGAAGCGCTGGCACGCATCCAGGCACAACCCACAGGCCGCCTGCTGGTGCGTGGCAGCAACGGCTCTGGCAAGTCAACGCTTCTGGTGGCGCTCAAAGCCCGGTTGGCATCTACCGCGTTTTACTGGCCTACCAGTGACAAGCTGGCGTTTGCTTTTTCAGGCGCCTCTGCTGATGAAGATAAACCCACTGCAAACGGATTCTCGTCGGGTGAGCGCCAGCTAAAAAGCCTGCAAGAAATCGTCGACCGCACGCAAGCAGCGGTGTATTTGCTGGATGAGTGGGACGCAAATCTGGATGCTAAAAATCGCGAACGTGCTCAAGCCTTGGTTGCCCAGCTTGCAGCGCGCGCTGTCGTGGTCGAAATATCGCATC
>JBBAPP010000360.1:0-1799 GCA_040400775.1 Polaromonas sp.
GGCGAAAAAGCCCGCCTGCGCTGCCCGGCCTGCGGCTACACCCACTGGAACAACCCCACCCCCGTGCTGGCGGCAGTGATTGAGTACAACGGCCAGATTCTGCTGGCCCGCAACGCGGCCTGGCAAGGCCGCATGTTTGCGCTGATTACCGGGTTTATGGAGGCCGGTGAAACGCCGCAGGGCGGCATTGAGCGCGAGATCAAGGAGGAAACCAGCCTGGACACCAGCGCACTCGATTTGATTGGCGTGTATGACTTTCAACGCATGAACCAGATCATCATTGCTTACCATGCGGTGTGTACCGGTGAGGTGCTGCTGTCGCCAGAGCTAGTGGAGTACAAGCTGTACGACTATGAAGCCATCAAGTGCTGGCCTGCAGGCACAGGTTATGCATTGGCCGACTGGTTGAAGTCACGCGGTTACACCCCAGAATTTGTCGAATGGCAGAAAAGAGTTGAAAGCACTTAAAATCTTGGGATGCTCTGTATAACTCGCTGCGAATGGGTGTAACGCAGGTTGGGATGAGCTGCAAGGCGGATTTCGCAGTCCAATAGCCAGACTATTGGCAAGAAATGCAACGCCGCAGATCGCCCAAGCCTGCGCTATCACACATCGCATGGAGTTATGCAGAGCATCCCTATATCCAAGGACATTCATGAACATCGACAAAGAACTCGACACCCGCGGCCTGAATTGCCCGCTGCCTATTTTGAAAGCTAAAAAAGCTTTGGCTGACATGCTCAGTGGTCAATTACTGAAAGTGGTGTCAACCGATGCCGGCTCGACGCGAGATTTTCAGGCTTTTGCCCGGCAAACCGGCAATGACCTGGTTGAACAGCAAACAGTGGGCAATGACTTTATTCACGTGATGAAGCGCCGCTAAACTTCGCTAACAGCTGGCGCATCCAACTGCTATTTTTAGTTCAATCCAGTTTGAGGCTTTTCAGGTAACCTTTAAAATACTTGCCCACCTCAGGGTGCTGCAAAGCCAGCTCAACCGTGGCTTCTAAAAAACCTTCTTTGCTGCCGCAATCGTAGCGCTTGCCAGCGTATTCAAAAGCGTACACGCTTTCTTCGGCCAGCAGGCTGGCAATACCATCGGTCAATTGCAGCTCACCGCCAACGCCTGGTGGTTGACTGCGAATATGTTTAAAAACTGCTGGTGTCAAAATATAGCGACCCGCCACAGCCAGGCGGGATGGCGCTAGCTCTGGCGCAGGTTTTTCAACCATGGCGCTGACTTTCACCAGTTGTGGACCAACCTTTTCCCCTGCCACAATCCCATAACGGCGGGTTTGGTCCAGCGGCACTTCTTGCACTGCCAGCACGGATTGCTGCAATACTTTAAATTGCTCTGTCATTTGGGCCAACACCGGTTTGCCACCGGGCGGGCCAGCCATCAGGTCATCGGCCAGCAACACCGCAAACGGCTCGTTGCCTACCATGTGCTCAGCGCACAGAACCGCATGGCCCAAACCCAGCGAACGGGGCTGGCGCACGTATGAAAAATCCATGTTGGTAGCCTGAATCGAGCGCACCAAAGCCAGCAGCTCTTGCTTGCCCGCCACTTCCAGCTCGTTTTCCAGTTCGTAGGCGGTGTCAAAGTGGTCTTCAATGGCGCGCTTATTGCGGCCAGTCACAAAGATCATATGGCGAATGCCTGCTGCATAGGCTTCTTCAACGGCGTACTGGATCAGTGGTTTGTCAACGACTGGCAGCATTTCCTTGGGTTGGGCTTTAGTGGCTGGCAAAAAGCGCGTGCCCAGACCCGCCACCGGAAAGACGGCTTTGTTTAAGGT
>JBBAPP010000361.1:0-1799 GCA_040400775.1 Polaromonas sp.
GCATGGGCAGACCCTATATTGTGCGGCGATAAAAAACGTTGCAGCAGACAGACATGGCTCAGACTGACAAAACCAGACTTAGCCCGACCATCTTTGCTAAGGCCTTCATGGTGGCGGCAAATAAATACGGCTTTAAGCAGCGCTTAAAAATAGAGCGCAGCGCGTGCCATACGCCTCAGTCTTCCAGCTCTGCCTTGGCCATCTCCACATCCAGCCGCTCGGTGGCGTCCAGGGCTTTGCTGGCGGCCGCTTGCTGGTACAGCCGGGTGGCCTCTTGCATCTTTTTGTCGCCCTCCAGCATCACCATGCCGTTGGCGTATTCGACCATGGCAATCGCTGAGCCAGGGTTCAGCGCGAGCGCTTTTTTGAACAGGTTCAAGCCCACGTCTTTTTTGGCACCATAGGTGATGCCGCCAATCAGCGAGCCAACTTTGTCAATCACTTCAGCATGGAAGGCGGCCAGCGCGATGTGTGCGTCGGCGTGCTTTGGTTGCAGTTTGATGGTGTGTTCCAGCGCCTGTTTGACTTTGCTGCCCAGGCCTTGCGCCAGTGCTTTGGCTACGCTGATGCCCTGGCCGTAGCGGCCCAACGCGTAGGCTTGCCAGTAAAAGGCGTTGGCATTTTGGGCGTCAGCTTTTTGCATGGCTTCGGCGCGCTCGGCGGCCTCCATGAACATGTCGAGCTTTGGTTTTTCTTTGGTTTCCAGATAGTTGGCATATATGCAGGCGGCCTTGTTGGCCACCGTGATACCGTCGCCCCCCGCCTTGACACCTGCGTTAAAGGCGCTTTGAAATTCGCCGTTGTGAAACAGCACCCAGGCGCCCAGCACCGCTGCGTCTTTGGGTTGGGGCTCGCAGTCTCCTTGGTGCAAACGTGCCCAGTTTTTTTTGACGCTGGCGACGTCAAAACTGTAGTCGCCGGCGTGCGGGGAAGCTGTCCAGTTGGCCATTTTTGTCTCCTGTGTTGATCTTTTTCAGGTTTAACCGAGATTGTCCATCGGCGTTAGATCCGTTCGGGCTGAGCCCTTCGACGTGCTCAGGACAGGCTTTGTCGACGCTTTTAGCTATCGTAAAAATCCCTTCGACAGGCTCAGGGCGAACGGTCTAATAAACATTCCTGGTTAGATATTACCCAAGTTGTGTGACTTTAAGTGGGTGGGCTGTATGCCCCGACCAAGGCTTGCAAGTGCGCACGCTGGCTTTGCTCCAGGTACGGTACCAGTAAATTCAGCACATGGTGCGCGCCGCGCAGCAAGGCGGCCTGGGCGTGCTCAGGCTCTAGCGCCTTGCGCGGGTCGCGCACGTACTCAAAGCTCAGCCAATAGGTCAAAACCACCACCATGCTGGTGGCGGTGGCCTCGACTTCACGCGCATCAATCGACACGGCGCCCGCGCGGCTCATGCCGTCAAGCAAGGCTTTGACAGATCGGGTTTTGTTTTTAAGCACCCACTGAAAGTGCGTTTCCAGGCGGCGGTTTTTGCTCAGTAAATCATTCAGGTCGCGGTACAAAAAGCGGTATTGCCAGATCAATTCAAACAGCGTGTGCATGAAAAACCAGGCGTCTTCCACATTACGCACCGCGTCACTGGCGTTGAGCAATTCGCTGAGTGACTTCTCATAACGGTCAAACAGCGAGTTGATCAGCTCGTCTTTGGCCGGGTAGTGGTAGTACAGGTTGCCGGGGCTGATGGACAGCTCAGCCGAAATCAGTGTGGTCGACACGTTCGGTTCGCCAAAGCGGTTGAACAGCTCCAGCGTGACCTCCAAAATACGCTCTGCGGTGCGACGCGGGGCCTTTT
>JBBAPP010000362.1:0-1795 GCA_040400775.1 Polaromonas sp.
CCGTCAGTACCATGGCAAGCTGCACAGATTGCCATTTTGGCGCTGATGTTTTGCGCTTGCACCCACGGTGTGAGCGCACAAAAGAAGGCGGCACACAGTACCGCCTTCCAACGGGCAAAAGCCCGTACCGGCTGAGCCACCTTGCGCAATTACTTGCGGTAGCTCATGCGATAGATGGCGCCGTTTTGCTCGTCAGAGACAAGCAGCGCGCCGTCAGGCATTTGCAACATGTACGCTGGGCGACCCCAAAACGACTGATCAGCCTCGTTCATGAAGCCAGTCAAGAAAGGCTCAACTTTGCTGTTCTTGCCATCAACGTCAGTTTTAACCATGACTACGTCATAACCAATTTTCTTGGTGCGATTCCAAGAGCCCTTACGCGCGTTCAGCAACACATTGCGGTACTCGGGCGGAAACATGTTGCCCGTGTAGAAGGTCAAACCCATCGTCGCAGCGTGGGGGCCCATCAGCGCAACCGGCTGATCGACGCCGGCACAGGCGTCAGCCTTCTTCACGTCGGGGTCAGGCATATTGCCCTGGTGGCAAAACGGAAAGCCGTAATTCAAACCTGTCTTGCTCAGGCGGTGTACGGTGTCGTTGGGGGTGTCGTCGCCCAGCCAGTCCCGGCCGTGGTTGCTGAACCACAACTCCTTGGTGGTGGGATGCCAATCAAAGCCGACGCTGTTACGCACGCCGCTGGCGATCACTTCCATACCCGAGCCGTCCGGGTTGTAACGGCGGATTTGCGCGTACTCCTGGGTCGGCAACTCGCAAATATTGCAGGGCGCGCCAAACGGCACATACAGCTTGCCGTCTGGCCCGAAGGAAATGTATTTCCAATTGTGGTGCGGCTCTTTGGGCAGGCTGAATTTGTCGGTCATATCCACGGGGACTGCGGCGGGGTTTTTTTCGATACCGTCGAAGCGCAACACCTTGTCGATGGCCATCACATACAAAGAGCCATTTTTAAAGGCCACACCAGCGGGCTGGTTGAGCTTGTCCGCCACCGTACGCACGGTGCGTGCACCGCCGCTGTCGGTGACTTCATAAACGCGGCCCAAGCCCCGGGTGCCCACATAAATCTTGCCGTCATCACCGCGTGTCATGGCGCGGCCGCCAGGCAAACCGGAGGCCCAGATCTCGACACTGAAGCCGGCCGGCATGCGCAGCTTGTCGATCGGAATTTGTGCTGCGGGTGTGACCGTCAACTTACCTGCCAAAGGCGCCAGCGTTGAGTTGGCCATGCTGTCCGGCATGCCTTGCTTCCAAGCGGGTGGCGCTGCAGGCGCTTGCGCCCAAACTGCCGCTACCGCCGCAAAAAGGCCGAGTGCCAGCGCGGTTTTTTTCAGGTTAAAGGGATAAGGCATGCAGAACTCCTGAATAAGTTAAAAATTAATAATATTGATATTTTTGAATTTGTATATTCGGGTGATTACCAATTCAAGCCATAGACTTTGCATATCGACTCGCACATTCCAGCGCAAGTTGGCAAGACCGGGCGATCTATTCGACCAATGCGCGTGAAAGTGTCAATGCACGGCTATACAAAATAGTCAAAACACGGGGCATTTTCCCAGCAATGGGGCCGCGACTCAGCTGATTTGGCTGGCACTGCGCAGCATCACGGCTAAGTGGGCCAGGCTGTACGCCCGTCAAAGCAGCGGCTTGGCTGATTTGACAGTGTGGGCGGGCTTGGGGCCCTAAAGAAGCGCGGATTTATTCACGAGGAATGGTGGCGCCTGGGTTGGGATGGGCTACCAGGCGGTTTTCTTGAAAATATCGGAAATATTTGCAA
>JBBAPP010000363.1:0-1782 GCA_040400775.1 Polaromonas sp.
CCGGTCGCGTCGCGGCTGGTAAAGGCGTTGTCGCGCCCGCCCAAAGCGGCCACGCGGCGCGAAAACTCACCCGGCTGGGTGCTGGCTGTGCCTTTAAAAAGCATGTGCTCCAGCGCATGGGCCACGCCAGATGTGCCGTCAACCTCGTCTATCGAGCCAACCCGCAGCCACAGCATATGCGCTGCTGTCGGGGCGCGGCGGTCAGGTTTGACGATCACCGTCATGCCGTTGCTTAAAGTGAATTGCTCAACTTTTTGCGTGGTCTGTGCCGCTGTTGCGGTTAAAAATGCTGCCAACAAGGCAGCCAAAAAAATGCGGGGTTTGATGCGGTGTCTGTGTTTCATAGAATGGTGCGATTCAAAAGCAGGCCCAATGTTCAGTTTCTTCAAAAAAAAATCTCCGCCGCCCACCCTTGTGGTCAGCCCGCCCAGCGCTAGCGCTGCGCCAAGCCTGATCGGCACGGCGCTGGTCACGCCGCTGGACCTTGACGCGATTGTCTCAGCTGCGCCAGAGCGCCAGCGCTGGCTGGACAAACTGTCGTCGGGTTTGCGCAAAACCGGCGCCAGCATCTCCAGCGTTTTTAGCGGAACGCAGATTGACGACGCCTTGTATGAAAACCTTGAATCGGCGCTGTTGATGGCCGATGCGGGGGTCAAAGCCACCGAATACTTGCTGGCCGATGTGAAACGCCGCGTTGCCGCCAGTGGCGTGACGCACCCGGTCGCCGTGAAAAATATTTTGATTGACTCATTAAGCCAGCTTCTAAAACCCTTGGAGCAAGCGCTGGTGATTGGCCAGCAGCAACCCACCGTCATCATGGTGGCGGGTGTCAACGGCGCAGGCAAAACCACATCGATTGGCAAGCTGACCAAGCACTTGGCTGCTGAAGGCGCATCGGTGCTGTTGGCAGCCGCCGACACCTTCAGAGCCGCCGCCCGCGAGCAACTGGCGGTGTGGGCCGACCGCAACAGCGTCGAGATCATCAGCAAAGAAGGCGGCGACCCGGCTGCCGTGGCCTTTGACGCCGTCACCGCGGGCAAAGCACGCGGCAAAGACGTGGTACTGGTCGACACCGCCGGCCGACTGCCGACGCAATTGCACTTGATGGAAGAGCTGAAAAAGATCAAGCGTGTGGTGCAGAAGGCTGAAACCACAGCACCACACGAAGTTCTCTTGGTGATCGACGGTAACACTGGGCAAAACGCGCTGGCCCAGGTCAAAGCGTTTGACGAAGCTTTGCAATTAACCGGCCTGGTCGTGACCAAGCTCGACGGCACAGCCAAAGGCGGCGTGCTGGCAGCCATTGCGCTGTGGGCAAAAGAGCGTCAAGCGCTTGCGCCTGCGCTGCGCCCCGTGCCGGTGTACTTTATTGGTGTGGGCGAGCAGCTCGACGACCTGGAAACGTTCAACGCGCGGGAGTTTGCGCAGGCTTTGCTGGCTTAAAAATCCACATGGTTTACAGTCTCCTCAGATCAGGAGATTTCCATGACCACATCCACAGAATCCCTTTCCTTACAGCCCCGCCGAGTCGACCAACTGATAGCGCACTACGGGCAAAGCCACCAAAACCCGCGCAACGAGCTGATTCATTTCATCGCCATTCCGCTCATCATGCTGAGCTTGTTGGGCATGTTGTTTGCCCTGCATCCCTACGTGGCGTATGCCTTGATTGCAGCCAGTATGGTGTATTACGCGCGGCTGTCGGTGGTGTTTTTGCTCGCCATGGGCGTGTGGTCAGCGCTGACGGTAGCGGTGGTGATGGCGATGGGGACAAATGTGCTG
>JBBAPP010000364.1:0-1781 GCA_040400775.1 Polaromonas sp.
GCACGTTTGGTGATTTCCCAAAAAGGCAGGTAGTATTTACTGCCTTCCGCTGGGTGCGGGTCGGACTGCGTGATCAAGCGGGTGTACTCGATTTGTTTGTCACGCCACAGCACTGAAATCGCAGCGCCCTGGCCCGGATAGAGCTGTTCAGCCAAGGCCTGTATCGAATAGACGTCAAACAACGTGCCATAGGCATCAAACACCACTGCCTTGATTTTCATGACTTGTACCGGGTTGAAGGGTTGAGGACCCTCTGCATAACTCCCTGCGGTCTGTGATCAGCCGGACTCGGGCGGTCTGCTGCGTTGTTTTTCTTGCCAATAGCCGTGCTATTGGCTGCAAAAAGACGCCTTGCAGCCCATCCCGATCCGACTGCCACAGCCTCGCCAGAGTTATGCAAAGGATCCTTAGCGAACGGTTTTGGCATCTTGCCCGAACAAAATTGCCTTGGACTTTTCGTCGACAGTCGGCACGCTATTGATGGCCTTAGCCAACGCATAGGCTTTGACGGTGGCTGGCCTGACACTGATCCGCTCCAACCATTGTTTCAACGCGGGGAAGTTGTTCATGTCCTGTCTTTGCCGCGCATGGGGAACGACCCAAGGATAGGCTGCGATGTCGGCGATGGAGTAATCGCCGCAAATGTACGCACGACCGTCTGCTAAGTGTTTATTCAGCACGCCATACAGTCTTGCGGTTTCATTGACGTAGCGGTCCATGGCGTAAGGCAGTTTTTCAGGTGCGTACTGAACAAAATGGTGATTCTGTCCAGCCATGGGGCCCAAGCCGCCCATTTGCCAAAACAGCCATTGAAGGCATTCGTTCCTGCCGCGCAGGTCTTGGGGTATGAATTGTCTGATTTTATCGGCCAGATACAGCAAAATTGCACCGGATTCGAAAAGGGCAATGGGCGCGCCACCGCCCTGCGGCGCATGGTCAACGATGGCGGGAATCCGGTTGTTGGGAGCGATCTTCAAAAACTCGGGAGCGAACTGCTCCCCCTTGC
Organism: Polaromonas sp.; assembly: GCA_040400775.1. Taxonomy (GTDB): domain Bacteria; phylum Pseudomonadota; class Gammaproteobacteria; order Burkholderiales; family Burkholderiaceae_C; genus Polaromonas. The sequence goes on from JBBAPP010000364.1 coordinate 1,007, forward strand.
TGATGTTGACAGGCCAGATAGCGTGTTCAAGCCCGGCCTCTTCGAGGAACATCGTGATTTTGTGGCCATTGGGCGTGGTCCAGTAGTACAGGTCAATCATGGCTCAGGCACCGGCTTTGATCAGGCGCTGGTTCGATGGGAAGAGCATTTTTCGGGCGTCTTCATCCACCTCCGCCTTGAAGGTGAAGCGTGTTTTCAGTGCCTCTGCGCGCTGCGCAGCGGGCCGCGCATTGATCTCGTCAAGCAAGCGCTTGACGTGGGGCAGCTTCTGCCACGCATCGGCACCCAGGACAAAAGGGATGGCCCGAGCCCAACCCCAAACAGACATATCGACCACGGTGTAGTCACTGCCCATCATGTATGGCTGGGTCGCCAGCCGGTCATTGATGATGAGCCAATGACGCCAGGCTTCAAAGTCATAGCGGTTGACGGCATATTCCTTGGGCTCAGGCGCAAAGTGCTTGAAGTGGACCGCTTGGCCACAGTAGGGGCCGATGCCGGTGGCTACAAACATCAGCCACGAGTACATTTCAGCCTTGTTGGCCGGCGTATTGGGGGGCACAAATTTACCGATCTTCTCAGCCAGGTACAGCAGCATGGCATTGCTGTCAAAAACGCGAATCTCACCGTCCACCATGGCTGGTGTTTTGGCATTCGGGTTGATGGCCTTGAAAGCATCAAAATGCTGCTCGCCCTTGCGGGTATCTACCGCCATCAGCTCGTAAGGCTCGCCCGTTTCTTCAAGGTACAAGGCAATCTTCAGAGGATTGGGTGA
>JBBAPP010000365.1:0-1760 GCA_040400775.1 Polaromonas sp.
CGGCCTTTTTTGTCAGGGCGGCCTGCATGTCGACTTGCAACATGAAGTGAACGCCGCCGCGTAAATCAAGCCCCAAATACATCGGCGAGGCGTGCAAGATCGTCAACCAGGCGGGCGAGCGTGATAACAAATTGAGCGCAATGATGTAAACACCCTCGCTACCCTCTGGATTCAGCGCTTTTTGAATCGCATCCTTGGCCTTGATCTGGGTATCGGTGCTGCTGAAACGCGCCTTGATGGAAGTGCCGTCCAGCGTGACAGCATCAGCTGTGATGTTGGCAGTTTTCAGTGCTTCTTGAATCCGCGTTACTGTCGTTAAATCAACTTTATTAGCAGATTTACTACTAGAGACCTGAACCGCAGGTGACTCGCCGAAGACATTGGGGAGCGCGTAAATAATCGCCACCAACAGTGTCACCACCAGGATGACATATTTCCAGACCGGATAACGATTCATAAAAACTGCGCTGGTTAAAAATTACTTGGAGGTATTGATGGCGCCTTTGGGCAGCACTTGAACAATTGCGCTGCGCTGCAATTGCACTTCAACACCTGCGGTCAGTTCAAGGGTCAGATAAGAGTCACCAAGTTTGGTGACCTTGCCCAGCAAGCCGCCGGCGGTAGCGACTTCATCGCCTTTAGCCAGTGCCTCAATCATGGTGCGGTGCTCTTTTTGTTTTTTCATCTGCGGGCGAATCATGACGAAATACAACACCACAAACATCAACACCAGAGGCAACATGCCGGTCAAGGAAGACATCATGTCGCTGCCGCCAGCGGCTGCGGGGGCGGTTTGGGCAATGGCAGAAGAAATAAACACAGGCAAACTCCAAAAATGACGTTAAAAGATTGACGAAAAAGGACAGAAAAGCTTACCAACTACCGGCAGGCAATGTTGGAATCTATTGTATGTCGCCAGACTGTGGGTAAAAGGTGAAAGCGTTAAAAAGGGATTCGTTTCAAAATGTAATTTCGACAACCGGTTTGCTTTGCTGCTGTCGCCGAAAATGTCCCAGCACACCTTGCCCAGCAACGTACCCGCTGGAGAAACAGGCGGTCAGTAAATAGCCTCCTGTGGGGGCCTCCCAGTTGAGCATTTCTCCAGCGCAAAACACCGGGCAGTTGAGACTTTTGTCTTCCCGCAGTTGCAATTGCGCATCGAGTCCTTCAAAATGCACCCCGCCTGCGCTGCTAATGGCCTCATCAATCGGCCGGGTCGAGACCAGCGTAACGGCCAATGACTTGATCGCATGGGCCAGTTGCAAGGGGTCATTCAAAGTTTTTTTATCCAGCAATTCGTAGAGCATGGCCGCCTTGATACCGTCAATTTTCAAACGGCTTTTCAGGTGACTGGACAATGAGCGCGAACCGCGCGGGTGGCGCACCTCGGCCAGTACCTCCTCATGCGTCATGCCCGGCAGTAAATCGAGCCTGAAAGTGGCGTTGCCGCTCTTGGCAATCTCGTCCCGCAGCAGATTGGACACGGCGTAAATCAGGCTTCCTTCAACGCCAGTGGCAGTGGCAACGAACTCGCCTTTACGACTGAACATTTGGCCTTGTGAGTCGGTAAACTGAAGTGCTACTGACTTGAAAGGCTGACCCGCAAACTTGGCAGAAAAATGCGCTGTCCAGCCAGCCACGTCAAAACCACAGTTGGCGGGCAGCAGCGGCGCTACAGCGACACCGCGTGCTTGCATTAAGCCGACCCAAGCCCCGTCAGAACCCAGCCGAGACCAGCTAGCGCCGCCTAAAGCCAGCAC
>JBBAPP010000366.1:0-1754 GCA_040400775.1 Polaromonas sp.
ATGATGCGGGAGACTCGCCGGGCGCAGGCTTCGTCATCTGCGTTGAGCAAATAGGCGACTTCGCGTTCGCCCAAAATTTGTACCCGGTACGGATGAATGTAGTTGAGATAGCCAACCAAGTCAGCGCCAGAACGGGCGGCGCGAACCGCGACTTCGTCAAAGCGTCGCTCTGAAGCACCCAAGCCCGCGACCCACTCCCATTTCAGGTTCGTGCGATGGTCTTCAAATAAAACATCAGCGCTGATCGCAGTAGGCTTCATGCGGGAAGCTGGCTTACCCGGCGGATTGCCAGGAGGCAATCAACTGGTGGAGGGCGGTTGCATCAGTCGTGGTCTTGAGTTTTTCGCGGAGTGTGCTGTCGCTCAGCAGCTCGGCAATTTCTGACAGGATCTCTAAGTGTTTTTGAGTCGCAGCTTCAGGCACCAGCAAAAAAATCAGCATCGCTACCGCTTGCTCGTCAGGTGCGTCAAAGCCAATCGGTGTGGCCAACTGAAACACCGCGGCCATCGGCGCTTTTAGCCCTTTGATGCGGCCATGCGGGATGGCAACGCCATGCCCCAAACCGGTCGAGCCCAAGCGCTCGCGCGCAAACAGGCTGTCGGTGATGAGTGCACGGTTCAGGCCATGCATGTTTTCAAACAGTTGGCCAGCTTCTTCAAAAGCGCGTTTTTTGCTGGTCGCATCAACGCTGACCAACACCTGGCTAGGGGGCAAAATTTGCGAAAGACGATTCATATGGGTGTGTAAGTCGGCAAATTATGCACGTTTAGCCGCGCTTGAAGGATGAGTGTAGAAATTTTGGCCATAAAAAAGCCGCCATCTGTGGGCGGCTTGCGTCGACACGGTGGGCTTTCAGGCGTTCAATTGCTCTTGACGTTTGGCTGAAATATGGTGGTGATTTTTGATTTTGGTTTTATGACGCGCCACTTGGCGATCGAGTTTGTCAGTCAATTCGTCAACCGCGGCGTACAAGTCGGCGTGTGAACTTTCAGCAAAAATATCGCGACCTTTGACATGCACATTGCACTCGGCGCGCTGGCGGCTATCTTTTTCCTTCATGTTGTCGACGGTTAGCAAAACTTTGACATCGACCACTTGGTCAAAGTGTCGGGCTATTCGGTCGAGTTTGCTGGTCACATAGCCGCGCAATGCGGGGGTGACTTCAAGATGATGGCCGCTGATCGTCATGTTCATAAAAAAGACTCCTTTTAAGGGAAGGCAAGGGACACAAAAGATGCCTTGGAGGGCAACAACGAAAACAACTCACTTAAACCCACTATGCGCGCTAAATCAGCCAATAGCAAGCCTCCAAGGCATAAAAAAATGAAACCTTTTGTACATCTGGTTTTGGTTTTATAAGGCTATTATTTGTATCCACGCCGGTTCACTGGGGGCTACAGCTTTCACCATGTCGCTTGCAACCAATATGTCTTCAGCTTCGCCCTGCACTGATATCGACTGCCGAGCGCTGGTTCTCATGGGTGGCGGTGCCCGCACCGCCTATCAAGCTGGCGTGTTGCAAGCGCTGGCAAGCCTGTTGCGTGTGACGGGTCGGCACGCCGAACAGACCTTCCCCTTCAAAATTCTGGTGGGCACATCGGCTGGGGCGCTGAACGCCACCTACCTGGCCAGCCGGGCCAGTGAGGGCTTGCCTGCCTTTACCTCTTTGGCCAACTTTTGGCATAGCCTGCGCTCGGAGCAGGTGTACCACCTCAGGGTGCCTGCGTGGATACGTTCCAGCCGTCTTGCAGCAG
>JBBAPP010000367.1:0-1737 GCA_040400775.1 Polaromonas sp.
CACCATCAACTTCAACGCAAGGCGGTCAAAGCATGTTTTACGCTGACCTATGCCGTGCTTGCTGCAGCTGTTTTCAATGGTGTCGTTGCTGTATTTCAATACCTGCAGCTGCCTTTGAACGCGTATATCGCCGTAGAGCTGACGCAAGCAGGGCGAATGTTCGGCAATTTACGCCAGCCAAACCATTTTGCTGTGTTTATGGTGTGGGGTATTTTGTGCGCACTGGGGCTGCAGGCGCAGTATTTAAAGGGCCCAAGCGAAGCTAAAGGGACGGTCCTTGAATGCGTTCCGAATATGTCTGGCCGGTTGAAACCATTGTTACTTGGGGCCTGTATCGCTCTGTTTAGCGTGGCTGTTGCCATGTCTTCGTCAAGAATGGGCATTGGTCTGATGTGGGCAGTTGCCGTTGCATGCTTGCTTTGTCCTGGTATGCCCAGACGCGTCCGAATACTCGCTTTGTTTGCGGCTTGTACCCACGGCATAGCATGGCACGTGATGCTTGCAGTGGCTGAGAATGGCGGCCCTCCTTTTTACGCTGCATCGCGAGGCATTAGCGGCTTGACAACGGATTCACGCTACGCGCTTTGGGCCGACGGCATCAGCCTCATCACCCAAACTCCGGGCAATGCCCTGTGGGGAGTGGGTTATGGATTGACCAACTTTGCGCTTAACAAGGGTGACTTTTCAGGGCTGACGACAAGCAACCATTTGCATAATATATTCTTGCAAATGGCGCTAGATTTCGGTCTCATCATTGCAGCTGCGTGGACGCTGGTGGTGTGTCTGCTTGCCCGCAAGCTGATGCCGCTCTACCGGAGTGCGACAGGTTGCCTTTTACTGCTGGGTGTGGGCGTGATGGCTGTTCACAGCTGCCTTGAATACCCGCTATGGTACGCACATTTTTTACTGCCGACGGCATTCGTCTTAGGCTGCCTGGCGAGCATGTCAAACAGCAGGAAAATCAGCCATCCCCTTGCTAGCGCGACAGCTAGCCGGTCGGGCAATGGGGTATCGGCATATTTGCTGTGGGCCATGCTGCTGGTTCCTATTGCAGGCGTCATAGATTATCGCCACGTTAGCCCGATGTACTTTTACACCCAAGATGTGAACCTGATGCAGCGCGTAGAAGACGGCTACCGTAGCGTGTGGTTCCGATACCTCGCTGACTACGCTGCATTCACGGCTGTCCCTGTGACACGTGAATCGGCATCCATGCACTACAGCTTGGGTTTGCGGGTAAGAGCCTTTGACTACAACGAGCAAGTTGCGTTTCAGTTCATGATGGCCGCTGCACATTTAGACAAGTGGAGCGAGGCACTTTCCATACTGCGCCGCTTGCAAAGACTGCACCCGAAAGAGGTGATACTAAGAGCAGAAAAACTCACGCCAACAGCACACCTCGTTTACCAAGAATTGTTGTTGCGTGAGCCGTCTTAGTAAGAGCATCAGATGTATCAGCGTTCAAAATTTTTCAGATCAGCACACGCATGACAGTGATTCGCGTTGTTGGCCTCAGCGGCTGGCTTATTACGTTGGTGCTGTGCCTGCCTTGGCTAAACCCATTTGCACTCGGCCCTTCGCCAGCAGTCCAGCCCTTGTTATTTTCAGGCTTTTGTGCAGCGGTCGCGTTGGTGTTGACGATAACAGCGCCTGCGAAAAATGCTTACCTGGGTTTCGCCGCAGCCTGGTCCTGGTTAATCGCTGGCCTTATCAGTTGCGCCATAGGCGTGTTGCAGT
>JBBAPP010000368.1:0-1725 GCA_040400775.1 Polaromonas sp.
GCGGCGGTGTTGAGAAATTTTGCAGCCGCATCGTCAAGCTTGCATTGCTCGTCAATCGCTTTGCCGCTGAGTGTTTGGTTGGTGTTGCCCTGGCGCTGGATGGCCAGCTCGCGCGCAGCGGCGACCCGCAGGCGAATCAAGGCGGTGCTTTCGCCCGGCGGTGTGTTGATCAATTCCTCGGCTGCCAGTGCGCCGACCTCCACATGCAGGTCAATACGGTCCAGCAACGGCCCGCTGAGCTTGCCTTGGTAGCGCCCGATTTGATCTGCCGAGCAGCGGCAGGCTCGCAAGCTGGACCCCAGATAGCCGCAGGGGCAAGGGTTCATGGCGGCAATCAACTGAAAGCGGGCGGGAAACTCCGCCCGCTGTGCCGCGCGTGAAATGGTGATACTGCCTGACTCCAATGGCTCGCGCAGCGCTTCGAGTGCGGCACGGGGAAACTCTGGCAGCTCGTCTAAAAAAAGCACCCCTTGATGGGCTAAGGATATTTCACCCGGGCGTGGTGGCGAACCGCCTCCCACCAGAGCCACCGCGCTGGCGGTATGGTGCGGCGAACAGGTTGGCCTGACAGCCCAAGCGTCCAGCGTAAAGCGCCCGGTCAGCGATGCGACGGCTGCGCTTTCAAGCGCCTCCTCGGTCGTCATGTCGGGCAGCAAACCTGCAAAGCGCTGCGCCAGCATCGACTTGCCCGATCCCGGCGCACCCATCATCAAGATACTGTGGCCACCCGCCGCTGCAATCTCCAGCGCTCGCCGGGCTGCGGCTTGGCCTTTGACATCCGCCATATCTGCGTAGTGGCTTTGTACTGCGCGCTTGGCGGGTTGCACACGGCTCCAGCCATCCAGCACATCGGGTACTGTGTCACCGGGTAAAAACTGCCGCACCACATCCAGCAAATGGTGGGCTTTATAAATCTCTGCGCCTGGCACCAGACCGGCTTCTTGCGCGCTGCTTTCAGGCAAAACCAGCTTGGGTATATGGCGCTTGTCTTGCTTGGACATCCCTTGACTGATGGCCAGGCTCATGGCCAGCGCGCCGCGGACTGACCGCAGGTCACCGCCCAGCGACAGCTCACCGGCAAACTCATAGCCCTGCATTTTCTTCGCGTCGATTTGCCCGCTGGCCGCCAAGATGCCGAGGGCGATGGGCAAGTCAAAGCGGCCTGAGTCTTTTGGTAAATCAGCCGGCGCCAAATTGACCGTGATTCTTTTATTGCCAGGAAATTCAAGCCCAGAGTTCTGAATCGCTGAGCGCACGCGTTCGCGCGCTTCCTTGACTTCAGTCTCTGCCAGTCCCACCAAGGTAAAGCTGGGCAAGCCGTTGGCCAGATGTACCTCTACGCATACTGGCCTTGCTTCCAGGCCAAGCAGGGAACGACTTTGCACTATAGAGAGGCTCATTGAGAGGGTTCCGTCATTAATGCATTAAAGTGGTGCGCTGAACTTGTGCCAACTTGGTGCGCGGGTTTTGTGTCTGGCTATGTAACGCGATAGTCACATGAAGGGTGCACTTGCTATGCTGCGTCACTGCCATCGAGTGGCACGCTAAATGCTTGACCACATACGCTGAGATTGTCTTGCCTTGTCCTGCAAAATTAACCCGAATGGAAAACATCATGAAATTTAGCCCTTTAAAAATCGCCGCCAGCCTCGCTATCCTTGCGTCAAGCGCCAGCTTTGCACAGACAAAAGCACCAGAGCCAGATTACACGATAGCCTACAGCGC
>JBBAPP010000369.1:0-1720 GCA_040400775.1 Polaromonas sp.
CGGGAGCATCCAACTGCTTTTTCTAGGTTAAATCAGGCTGTAGTCCAATACACACGGGCGCTGGCCTGATTGGAGTATCCAGCGATCTTGTTTTACGCTTTCGCTTGCGCTAACAAAGTAGCCGCATCACTGACTTCGAACTTCCCGGGGCCTTCAACATTCAAGCTGGTCACGCGACCGTCTTTGATCAGCATCGAGTAACGGTTGCTGCGCAGGCCCATACCGCGTGCACTCAAGTCCAGCGTCAAACCAGTGGCTTGTGCAAATGCTGCACTGCCGTCAGCCAGCATGCGCAGTTTGCCGCTGGTCTTTTGCTCACGTGCCCAGGCTCCCATGACAAATGCATCGTTCACACTGACGCACCAGATCTCATCGACCCCCGCAGCTTTGAAGTCAGCCATGTGCTCAACATACCCAGGCAGATGTTTGGCCGAGCAGGTTGGCGTGAAGGCGCCAGGCAGGGCAAACAGGGCGATAGTTTTACCAGCAGTGGCTTTGGTCACGTCCACCGCATTGGGGCCAATGCTGCAACCATTGCCTTCAACCTCTGAAAACTCCATCAGTGTGGTTGCCGGAAGGGTATCGCCTACTTTGATCATGTGATGCTCCTGTTAGAAATGAAATTATTTTATTAAAACAAAAATGGCCCACTAAGTGAGCCATTTATAAAAAGACCTTGCAGCCTAAGCCCCGATAGTCAGGGTTTAAACGACAGCTGCTTTCTCGACCAAACGGGTAACTACCCAATTTTTGGTCTTGGAGATCGGACGGCTTTCGGTGATTTCGATCACATCGCCTGCTTTGTACTCGCCTTTTTCGTCATGCGCGTGGTACTTGCTCGACAGTGACACGATTTTGCCGTACAGCTCGTGCTTCACGCGACGCTCAACCAACACCGTGACGGTCTTGGCGCGCTTGTCGCTTACCACTTTGCCGATCAAGGTGCGCTTGAGGGACTTCTTAACTACAGCAGTTACTTCAGTCATCATTTAGCTCCTTGTTTGGCAATCGTTTCGGTCAAAATAGTTTTTGCACGCGCGATTGAGCGGCGTGTTGAGCGCAGCACTGAGGTGTTGTTGAGTTGTTGCGTGGCTTTTTGCATGCGCAAGCCAAAATGGGCTTTTTGCAGTGCTTTGACTTCGGTCTTTAAACCGGCAACGTCTTTTTGGCGTAATTCAGTCGTTTTCATTTGCATCATCTCCTGATTACTGGCCAATCATGCGTGCCACAAACGTGGTGCGCAGGGGCAGCTTGGCAGCGGCCAGTGTGAAAGCTTCGCGAGCAAGTGCCTCAGGCACGCCAACGATTTCAAACACAATCTTGCCGGGCTGAATTTCAGCCACGTAATATTCTGGATTACCTTTACCGTTACCCATACGTACCTCTGCAGGCTTTTGGGAAATCGGCTTGTCTGGGAAGACGCGGATCCAGATGCGGCCGCCACGTTTGACGTGACGCGAAATCGCACGGCGTGCGGCTTCGATTTGACGTGCCGTAAGACGGCCACGGTCGGTGCATTTGAGACCAAAATCGCCGAAAGCGACCGTGCTGCCACGCGTGGCAACGCCGGTATTACGGCCTTTTTGTTCTTTGCGGTATTTTCTACGTGCGGGTTGCAGCATTTAAATTCTCCGTTGTTCTAACCGATTACTCGGTCTTGGCACCGTCAGCTGCTGCAGCTGGCGCGGCTTTACGGACGCGCTTAACGGTGGTTTTCGGG
>JBBAPP010000370.1:0-1712 GCA_040400775.1 Polaromonas sp.
CTGGCCGCTCGCGGTAAACACGAATGTCCATCGTCATCTCCAGCTTGACGCCTGCCCGCACCAGCTTTTTGGCACGCAGCTCTTTTTTAACTGCGCTAAACGGTAAAAATGCGATGCCGTGGCCTTCTAGCGCCATGGCCTTCAGTCCCTCGGCCATGTCAGTTTCATACACCCTGTCCAGGTGAATCGCCGTGCTGGACGACTTCAAAATCAAATCGACCACGCGGCCCAGGTACGCACCCGGGGCGTAGCCCAAATACGGCAGCGGCTGCCCCACCTTGCCCGGTAGCTGGTACAGGGGCTCGCCTTCCGCATTGGGCTTGACATAAGGCGACAATACTTCTTGGCCCAGCGTGACCATTTCGTAGCGGTTCGGGTCAAGCTGAAATGGCTGCGAATCATGGTGGTAAGCCATCAGCAAATCGCAACTGCCTTCCACCAACCGCAGCACGGCATCGTGTACGTTCAAGGCAATCAGGCGGCTTTTGATCGGCCCGAACTTTTCCCTCAAGGAGCTGACCCAAGCCGGGAAAAACATGAATGCCAGCGTATGCGGTACCGCAAACTCGATCACGTCTTGCCCCGCTGACGTGTGGCCGCGCAGCATGGCGCGGGTGGACTGCAGGCCTTGCAACATTTCAAGCGACTGGCTGTACAGCGTTTCTCCTGCAGGCGTCAGGCGTGTCGGGTACGCGCTGCGGTCCACCAAGTCAGTGCCGGCCCAAGCCTCAAGCGCCTGAATGCGGCGTGAAAAAGCCGGTTGGGTGACATGCCGCAAGGTGGCTGAGCGGCTGAAACTGCGGGTTTCAGCCAGGCTGACAAAATCTTCTAACCATTTGGTTTCCATACTGCGATTATGCGAGTTTGCCAGGCGTATGGTGACTACGGGAATTCCTATCCAGAAGAATTACTATGCTATTTATTTTATAGCTTTTTAAACTTGTATTTATTAGGCTGCAGGCCAATTTAGCATCTAAAAATGGCCTGCTGTACCGCTTTTAAAAGTATTTTCAGGCAAATAGCCCGGCCGCTTAAAAGCTATTTAACGTGCAATACCCAAAAACACCGCCAAAGACCGGCTGACCTGCAACATCAACTCGTCACTGGCGCTGCCAAATACGTCGCCAAGCTTGTCCCGCTTGATCGTCATCACTTTGTCAACCATCACTTGCGAGGGGCTGCGAAGACCGTTGCTATCGTTGGGTTGAACAGTTATTCTGAACAAGGGCGTCTCAACCAGCAGACTCGAAACCAGCAACAGCGTCACGCTTGCATGGGCATCAAATGCATCAGATTGCACGACCAAGGCTGGCCGTGGTTTGCCAAAGTCGCCTTGCATGGCAATCGTCACAAAGTCGCCACGCTTCATGCAGCCCAGCCATCAACATCTAGCAGCGCATCGTCCATTAACTTGTGCAGCGCCGTGTCGGCCAGATCCGATTGATTGGCTAGCCCGCATTGACGTTTGCATTCGGCAGCAAAGCCCGGCAGGCGCGTATCAGGCACCCAGATTTGAACCGGGCGTAGCCCAGCCATGCGCAAGGCGATGCGACGCTTTTCCACACGTTGGGCGACAGGCGTGGTCATGATGCGGACTCCTTTGTCAGTTGTGAGGCTATTTTACAATCCAGAAAAAGCGTTACATGTAGCATTTTATCCTAGAAAAAGCAGTTGACCGCTCGCAGCCCTTTCGCAGACCGCATGAACGTTCA
>JBBAPP010000371.1:0-1711 GCA_040400775.1 Polaromonas sp.
ATCAGCTTGAAAAGGTCACAGCCCGCGAAGCGGTGCTGCTCAAAGACCCGAAAGAACTGGAAGTTATCGAGATCTACAAAAAGCGCGTTGCTGACCTAGACGCGAAGCTCAAGGATGTGCCCGCCGCGATGGCAGCCGACCTGGCCGACGCCAACAAAAAAGTGGCTGACCTGAAGGCCACCAATGCGGGGGCGGCGGATGTTGCTGGGGCTGAAAAGGCAGTTGCGGCTTTGCCGAAAGATGCCGCTGCGGCCACCAAAGCCTACACGGCAGCGCGCGCTGCTGCGCAAGGCCGAACGGCACCATTGGGCGGCATGCCGCGTCATGCCCAGCAGTTTGCAGGTGATCCGAACGGCGACGCCAAGGCAGTTGCGGCTTACGACACTTCCCGGCGCAACTTTTTGGCATTGATCTTCTGCCTGATGGTAGGCACAGCTGCGCTGCCGCACATCTTGATGCGCTACTACACCACGCCAAGCGTCAAGCAGGCGCGTGAATCGGTGACCTGGTCCTTGTTCTTTATTTTCCTGCTGTACTTCACGGCGCCAGCACTGGCTGTGCTGGTGAAGTATGAGGTGTTTAACGTGCTGGTAGGTACTGAGTTCACCAAACTACCAGCCTGGATCGGGCAGTGGGCCAAGGTTGATCCAACCTTGCTGAGCGTCATTGATATCAACAAGGACGGCATTTTGCAGTTGGGCGAGATCCGCATTGGCGGAGACATCGTGGTGCTGGCAACACCCGAAATTGGTGGCCTGCCTTACGTGATCTCTGGCTTGGTGGCCGCTGGCGGTTTGGCTGCTGCGCTTTCTACCGCTGACGGCTTGCTGCTGACGATTGCCAATGCGCTGTCGCATGACGTGTACTACAAAATGATTGACCCGAATGCACCGACCTCACGCCGGGTGACGATATCCAAGGTATTGTTGCTGGTGGTGGCGCTGGCGGCAGCTTATGTGGCGGCGCAAAAACCAGCGGACATTTTGTTCCTGGTGTCTGCGGCGTTCTCATTTGCGGCGGCGGCGTTCTTCCCGGTTCTGGTGCTGGGTATCTTCTGGAAGCGCGCGTCCAAATGGGGAGCAGCAGCCAGCATGATCGGCGGCTTGGGCATCACCGTTTACTACATGGTGAGCAACCAGGTCTGGCTGCGCAGCGTGTTTGACATCACCAAGCCAATTGAGCTGTGGTACGGAATAGCGCCTATTTCGGCAGGGGTGTTCGGCGTACCACTGGGCTTTGCACTGCTTGTGCTGGTTAGCCTGGTGACACCTGGGCCTGACAAAAAAACGCTGGAGCTCATTGAGCACGTGCGGTACCCGGATCTGAAAGCCGCCTGACGGCCCATGCACTGACTTGCGGAGTAATCCGCAGGCTGTCTCAAAAACCCACTGCCCATGCAGTGGGTTTTTTTTATGGCATTCAGCGCTGCGATAATGTGTGCCATGTCTGATATTCTTCAAAAAATCATCAATGTCAAGCAGGGCGAAGTCGCCGCCTTGATGCAACAAAAACCAATCACTGCCATGCGTGCAGACGCAGAGTCTCGCGTGCTCACCCGCGACTTTGTGGCTGCAGTGCGAAGCAAAATTGCTGCAGGCAAGCCCGCCGTAATTGCTGAAGTCAAAAAAGCCAGCCCGTCCAAGGGCGTTTTGCGCACCGACTTCATTCCTGCTGATATTGCCCAAAGTTACGCTGAGTATGGTGCTGCGTG
>JBBAPP010000372.1:0-1709 GCA_040400775.1 Polaromonas sp.
TGTTTGCAGGTTCGATGCAAAAAATTTTGGGCCAGCAAATGGTGGTCGACAACACTGCAGGTGCATCGGGCGCCATTGGCACCGCCAAAGTGGCACGCGCCAAACCCGATGGCTACACCTTGCTCATGATTCACGTCAGCCACGCCACCAATTTGGCCATGTACAAAAATTTGGCCTATCACCCAGTGGACGACTTCGAGCCCATCGGCTCGGCCACCAGCGGCCCCATGGTGATTGTGGCGCGCAATGAATTTCCGCCCAAAGACCTGAATGAGTTCGTGGCGTATCTCAAGACCAATCAAAACAAAGTCAGCCTCGCCCACGCTGGCGTTGGCTCTGCGTCGCACTTGTGTGGCTTGATGATGATGAATGTTTTGGGCGTCCAGCTGAATGAAATACCCTATAAAGGCACGGGCCCTGCCCTCACCGACCTGATGGGCGGACAAGTTGATGTGCTTTGCGATCAAACTTCTGGTACGGTGCCATCTGTTAAAAGCGGCAAGATCAAAGCCTACGCATCTGCAGGCAAAAACAGATTGCCCTCCTTGCCAGATACACCCGCCATTGCTGAATCCGGCGTGAAGGGTTTTGACATCAGTATTTCCTTTGGTCTTTATGCGCCCAAGGGCACACCCAGGCCTGTGCTCGACAAACTCACAGCGGCATTGCAAAAATCAGTAACCGATGCAGATGTCATCAAGCGATTGGATGGCATGGGCATTTCTGCAGTCAACGCCGAGCAAGCCACGCCCCAAGCGCTGAGGGCTCACTTGAAAAACGAAATTGAAACTTTAGGTGGCTTGCTGATCAAAGCTGGCGTTCAAGCAAATTAAGACTGCCACTGGACAAAATCATGGCGTTAAATCGAAGAAGGTGGGTTCTTGGTGCATCGACTTTGCTCGTCTCCAAAAAAATACGCGCTCAATCGAATGTCAACCATCAGGCTGTTGATTCACCCAACGCTCACGCCCCTGCCTTGCCCAAGGCACCACCTTCTGCTGAACCTTATGCTAAATTGCAGGGGGGCGCTCCCCACCACCTGACCGCGGATCAAGAATCCCAAAGATCCAGTCACAGTTCGGCGCCGAAAGGCGTTCAGGGCAAATGGGTCACCAAGGCATCACTGCCAATTCCACGCAGCGAAATGGCCTGGGCCGCCGAGTGGGCTGGACGCTTGCATGTGATTGGCGGGTATGGTGAAGGGCGTGTAGACCGTGGCTACCACCACGTCTACGATCCAAACGCTGACCAATGGCACTTGGCAGCGCCCTTGCCACGGGGTGCCAACCATGTTGCTGTGGTTTCACTGGAGGGTCAAATTTATGCATTTGGCGGCTTTACAGAACAAAACAGGAACCCGGACAACCATGCCTATGCCTATGAAGTGAAGCAGGACAAATGGTCAGCTGTGGCTCCTCTGCCAAGACCTAGGGGTGCTGCCGCTGCAGTGTCACTGAATGGCAAAATTCACCTGATCGGCGGCGCCTCCTCGCCCACAGACGAAAGGGCCAGTGTCGGGTGGCATGAGGTTTACGACCCCAAAACCGATCAATGGAGTCGCAAGAAATCTCTGCCTGGCGCCAGAGATCATGTCGGTTGCGTTGCCTACAAAGGCCGCATTCACGTGATTGGTGGGCGTTTCAATACATTTGAACCGAGATTGTTCATTAGGACGTGCGTGCATGGCGAGGCGAGTTGCGTGTCAGTTT
>JBBAPP010000373.1:0-1674 GCA_040400775.1 Polaromonas sp.
GCTTCTTGCTCGGTCTTGAACCGGAACACCGGCGCAAACGGCCCAAAGGTTTCCTCCCTGGCGCAGGCCATGTCGGCGGTGGCGTCGCCAATCAGCGTGGGCTCAAAAAACTGGCCGTCCAGTTTGTGGCCACCCGCCAGCAGTTTGCCGCCCTTGGCCAGCGCGTCAGCGACATGCCGAGCAACTTTATCAACAGCCGCATCCTCAATCAGCGGACCTGTTGTGACGCCGTCTGTAAAGCCATTGCCTACTTTCAGGCCCTTTACCTTGGCTGCAAACTTGGCCACAAATTCGTCGTAAACACCATCCTGCACATAGATTCGGTTAGCACACACACAGGTCTGGCCTGCGTTGCGATATTTGCTGGCCATCGCGCCGTCAACGGCAGAGTCCACATCGGCGTCATCAAACACAATAAAGGGCGCATTGCCGCCTAACTCAAGCGACAGTTTTTTGATGGTCGGCGCGCTTTGCGCCATCAAAATCCGGCCGACTTCGGTCGATCCCGTAAAGCTCAAATGCCGCACCACTGGGCTGTCGCAGATCACCTTGCCTATGGCAATCGAATGGCTGCTGTCAGCCGTCAGCACGTTCAGCACGCCTGCGGGAATACCTGCACGCACGGCCAACTCGGCGGCAGCCAATGCGGTCAGCGGCGTCAGTTCAGCGGGTTTGATGACCACCGGGCATCCTGCGGCCAGCGCGGGCGCGACCTTGCGGGTGATCATTGCCAAGGGAAAGTTCCACGGCGTAATAGCCGCGCACACGCCAATCGATTCCTTGATCACCATCAGGCGGCGGTTGTTGTCAAACTGCGGCAGCGTTTCACCATTGACACGTTTGGCTTCTTCAGCAAACCATTCGACAAAACTGGCACCATAAACAATTTCACCTTTAGCCTCGGCAAACGGTTTGCCTTGTTCGGCGGTCAAAATACGGGCCAGGTCGTCGGCGTTGGCGATCAGCAGCTGAAACCACTTCAACAAAATGGCATGGCGTTCTTTGCCGGTTTTTTTGCGCCAGGCGGGCCAGGCGGCGTTGGCAGCGGCAATGGCGGCTTCGGCATCTTGCGGCCCCAGGTTGGCCACGTCAGCCAGCTTGTTGCCGTTGGACGGGTCGTAGACGTCGAAGCGTGCTGTACCCGCCACCCACTGGCCGTTGATCAGCGCGTCGGTTTTAAGCAGGCTGGGGTCGTTCAGCAGGGAGAGCGGGGCGGTTTTCATGTCCATGATTTATCCAGGTTTTAAATAGTAGGTCGGATCTTGCTGGGTTGTGCTGACTGGCGCATATCAAGCCATGATCATAAAATTATTTTAGTTTTGTATGTTTCTAACAGTCAAAAATGTGTAACTGACCCGCGGAATTGACCGTAGCAGTTAAGTTTAATTATCGATAACGCTTGCAAAACGCTCTAAATAATCCGTCAACTGATTTGCGCCCGCTGCCGCTGCTGCCTCTTTACCTGATGTTATTCCTTTGGCAAGTGCCATGTGCGCTCGGGCACCTTGTGTGATGTCGCCTTCATGTTGATAGGCATACCAATAGCGCCTGCAGTGAACAATCAGCGGCACCACAGATTTAACCGCTGAGAAATTCCTGCAGTTTCGGTGATTAACTTGATCCAGCTCCTGGTCAGCAGCCATGTACGCATCAAGCCTTTCCCTTTGAGCCGCT
>JBBAPP010000374.1:0-1671 GCA_040400775.1 Polaromonas sp.
CGTTCGCCCTGAGCCCGCAGCTCCGATCATCCTGAGCTTGTCGAAGCAAGGGTTTGGACAAAGCCTGTCCTGAGCACGCCGAAGGGCTCAACCCGAACGGGAATTGGTACATCATCGGGCCGGATCAATAGTGATTAATTTTTTGTAAAAGGATGGCGGTTTATGGAATGCACGGTCAATTGGACAGGCCTTAGCGGTGTCACCGGCTCAAAGTCCGGCATGACTTTTGTTGCTGAAACAGGCAGCGGCCACAGCCTGGTGATGGACGGCGCCCCCGATGAGGCCAAACCCGAAAACGGCGGTGCCAATCTGGCGCCACGCCCGATGGAAACCGTGCTGGCAGGCACCGGCGGCTGCACCGCCTACGACGTGGTACTGATTTTGAAGCGCGGCCGGCATGACGTGCGCGGCTGCTCAGTCAAGCTTACGTCTGAACGCGCTCCGGTTGACCCCAAAGTGTTCACCAAAATCCACATGCATTTCACGGTGACGGGCAAGGGGCTGGCTGCCAGCGCCGTGGAGCGCGCCATCGCCATGAGCCACGACAAATACTGCTCAGCCACCATCATGTTGGGCAAAATGGCTGAAATTACGACGGGTTTTGAGGTTTTGGAGGTTTGAGGTAAGTTACAGACATGAGCACAATCACCATTGATTCGTTAAAGCTTTCAGATAAGCTGAAAACGGCAGGCTTTACTGCTGAGCAAGCCGAGGCTGTTGTGCGCGTCATTGCTGAAGCTCAAGACGATTTGGTGACTAAAAAAGATTTGGATATTGCACTCGCGCCAATTAGAATCGACTTGGCGGTCTTAAAAACTGAAATCACACAAATCAAGTGGATGCTCGGCTTCGTAATTGCTGGCATAGCGGCTGTTCTGGCAAAAGTGCTATCCCACTAACTCCCCGCCTTACTTCCTCCCCCTCCGGGAGAGGGCAGGGGTGAGGGTCTCAATCCCCTCTTCCGTAGGGAAAGGGTTGGGGCTTAGCGCTGCGGCTCCAAATGTGCCTGCGCGCATTTGGACAGCGCAAAGAGGCCTTGGCTGTGCCGAGGCTGCGGTCTGCAAGACAGGGTCTCCCCGAACCCCAACCCATTTAAATCCGGTGTGCTACCGTCGTCATCACCTTAGCCGCAGCACCCATCAGTGCTTTCACCGGTGCTGGCAAATCCATAGCACCTGACGCAGTCGCTTCCAGCGCATGACGTGCTTCATCGTCCTTCATTTGGGCCACGATGGCGCGTGACTCATGGTCACCTTGCGGCAGGCTTTGCATATGGTCAGCCAAATGCGCTTCAACCTGGCGCTCTGTTTCCACCAAAAACCCCAAACTCACCTTGTCACCCAGCCGCCCGGCCAACAGCCCCAGGCCAAAAGCCCCGGCGTACCACAGCGGGTTTAAAAGCGAAGGCCGTGCGCCCAACTCATCGAGCCGCTGGCGCGTCCAAGCCAGGTGGTCAGCCTCTTCCTGGCTGGCGTCTATAAATTGCTGGCGCAAGGCCGGGTCTTTTGTGCTCAAAGCCTGCGCTGCATACAGCGCCTGCGCGCATACCTCACCCACATGGTTGACACGCATCAGCGCGCCTGCCAAGGCCTTGTCAGGTGCTGACAGGGCGGTACTGTCGCCGGCAACGGTAGGGCAGGGCCGGCTGGCACGTGGTTTGGCAAACAGCGT
>JBBAPP010000375.1:0-1666 GCA_040400775.1 Polaromonas sp.
CTAGAGCACTGCCTGCGGCCTCGCGCCTAGACACAAATGATTTGGAAACGGAATTAGCTAGCGTAAAAATCCCTTTGGCAGGCGCAGGGCGAATGGTCTGATGAACAATCCCGGTTAAGTACTATCTTCCACTGGCACTTAAAGTGGCCTTTATTTTTAAAAATATAAAATGCATAACAATCAATATTTTTATAAGTACTTTAGGCTTTTATACCAATGGATACGTGCGCAATATGCTATTAAATTAATAGTAATTCTGTTGCGCGTGTTGCTTGCCTCGGTGGCTGTCCAGGCCACAGCCGCCACGCTGCAGGCGCAATCGGGTGTGGTGACGCGGGTGGTGGATGGCGATACCTTGTGGGTTGTCACCAGCGCCAGTGCGCAGCCCTTGAAAGTGCGCATTCAAGGCATTGACGCCCCCGAAATCTGCCAGCCAGGCGGCGTGCAGGCGCGTGATGCGCTGAAACGCCTGGTGCTGGGTAAAAGCGTCACCGTCGCGTCGCGCGCGCAAGACGACTATGGCCGGACCCTGGGCACGCTGCACATGCAGGGCCAGGACATGGGCCGCTGGATGGTGGCACAGGGCCATGCCTGGGGGTCCAGCAATCGCCTCCAAAAAGCCACCTACGCGGACGAACAGCGGCAGGCCCAGTCGGCTAGGCGCGGTGTTTTCAGCGACGCTGCGGCTGAACAGCCCGGCTTGTTCCGCAAGCGCCATGGCAGCTGCCCGCTGCACTGATGAACCGAGATTGTCGATTGGCGTTAGATCTGTTGGGGCTGAGCCCTTCGACGTGCATAGGACAGGCTTTGTCGAAGCTTTTAGCTAGCGTAAAAATCCCTTTGACAAGCTCAGGGCAAACGGTCCAATAAACCTAGAAAAAGCAGTTGGATGCTCCCGAGTGTGCCCCGCTCGGCGCGTTCAGCAAGGCGGGACAACGACGCGGGCTTTTGCCCGCTAGGCGGAACAACGCGGCTGGGCGGGTCGGGCGGGGCGCCATCGGGTGCATAGCGTTGTCACCCAAGAGGTGATCGCCAGCTACGCTCAAAAGCTGAGCGTTCATGCGGTCTGCCAAAGGGCTGCCAGCGGTCAAATGCTTTTTCTAGGTTTAATGGTCTTTCGGCAAGACAGCTGAAATTTTGGTACCTGCCTGCGGGCTGGTGATCACGCTAAAGCGCCCCCCGGCGCTTTCTACGCGGTGGCGCATGCCGCTCAGGCCGTGGCTATTTGGGTAATCAAGGTTTGCATCAAAACCTTTGCCGTTGTCAAACACCTCGACTGTGGCGTGGCCGTCTGTGGCCTGCAAACTGATAACAATTTTCGTGGCTTCTGCGTGCTTGCCGATGTTGGTCAACGACTCTTGTACCAGCCGGTACACCGTCAACGCCGCAGAGCCGCCGAGATCAACGGCTTGCAGATTGGTCGTGATCGATAAATCTGAGCTTTTTTCAAACTCGCGTGCCAATATTTCCAGCGATGCCACCAAACCCAGGTGCGACAGTGCAGAAGGGTGGAGATCCTCAACAATTTGGCGTTTCAATGCAATGCCGCTGTTCAGCGTGGCGGTCAGGTGCGCCAAACGTTCCATCGCCTCAGGCTGCGCTTGGCCCAAACGTGATTTGAGTCGGGCTATATCGAGCTTCGCGGCTGTAAACAAGGCACCTAATT
>JBBAPP010000376.1:0-1663 GCA_040400775.1 Polaromonas sp.
CCACAACAGGCCTTGATCGGTCTGGTCAAAGCTTATCGCTTGCTGCTCAGCCCCTGGCTTGGCAGCGCTTGCCGCTTTGAGCCGACTTGCTCTGCCTACTCGCTAAAAGCGCTTGAACAACACGGTGCCATTGCCGGGACAACGCTGACCATTTACCGGCTGCTTCGCTGCCAGCCATGGTGCCAAGGCGGCCATGAACCAGTGCCCCAGCGCTCACCATTTTCAATTTTTACCCGACTGGTCACACCCGTGACCCGCACCACCCTCTCCTCGAAAAAGAAGCTGTTATGAACGACATCCGCCGCACCATTTTGTGGGTGATTTTTGGTTTTTCCATGGTTTTATTGTGGGATCAATGGCAAACATTTAACGGCAAGCAAGCCACCTTTTTCCCCAAGCCCACAGCCGCCAGCTCTGCTGCCGCAGTGCCAGCCGCGCCTAATGCCAGCGCGTCTTCAGTGCCAACGGCTAGCGTATCTGCCGTACCAACGCCTGCAACTGCCGGTGTCAGTCCTTCAGCTGTGCCGCAAGGCGGCGCTGCACCGGCGGCTTTGGCCAAACGTGAAAAGTTAATGGTCAGCACTGATGTGTTTTCGTTGACGTTTGACACCGAAGGCGGTTCACTCGTCAAGTCGTCCTTCAGCAAGTTCAAAGACACGACCGACAAAAACGCCGGCTTTGTGTTGCTGGATGAAAGCACCGGCCGAGTGTATGTAGCGCAAAGCGGTCTGATAGCAGCCAGCGGTGGCGCAGCCATGCCGACCCACAAGACCTTGATGACTGCCGTACCAGGCGAACGCACGCTGGCGGCTGGCCAAAATGAGCTTCAAGTTAAATTTGAGTCTGCAGAGGTCGGCGGTATCAAGCTGATAAAGACCTATACCTTGAAGCGCGGAGCCTATGACATTGCTGTGCGTCACGACATCATAAATAACGGCACGGCCTCGGTTTCACCGCAGCTGTATTTGCAACTGGTGCGGGATGGAAACGCACCTTTGGGCGAGTCGTCGTTTTACTCCACCTTCACCGGCCCGGCTATTTACACCGATGCTAAAAAGTACCAAAAAATAGAATTCAAGGAAATCGAAAAAACCAGCATGGATGTTGAAAAGCAAGCCAATAACGGTTACGTGGCCATGGTGCAGCATTACTTTGCCTCGGCCTGGATACTGGGCGATGGCATCAAGCGCGAACTGTTCCAGCGCAAGGTTGATACCAATCTTTATGCGGTAGGCATGATCACCGTAGCGGGCGATGTCGCACCCGGCATGACCAAAACCTTGGAGTCCCGGTTGTTCGTCGGCCCACAAGAAGAAAACATGCTGGAGAAACTGACCCCCGGCCTGGAACTGGTCAAAGACTACGGTTGGTTGACAATCTTAGCCAAGCCGCTTTACTGGTTGCTTGACAAGTTGCACGGCATTATTCAAAACTGGGGCTGGGCCATTGTGGCGCTGGTGCTGCTGCTTAAAATTGCGTTTTACTGGCTCAATGCAAAGGCCTACGCCAGCATGGCCAAGATGAAAGCCATTAACCCAAAAATCATGGAAATGCGCGAGCGCTTGAAAGACAAGCCGCAAGAAATGCAGCAGCAGATGATGAAGATTTACAAGGACGAAAAAGTTAACCCTATGGGCGGCTGCTTTCCCATCATGGTGCAAAT
>JBBAPP010000377.1:0-1660 GCA_040400775.1 Polaromonas sp.
CAACATTGCCGCGCACCTTGGCCAGCAGATGAATGTTGCGAGCTGGAAGCAGCTTGAGGGGCGTAAAAAAGGCTGTTCTGGCCTATTTTCAGGTGTGTTTTAGGCCTGTAGCCCAATAGATTCGGGCGTGAGCAGCTATAAATTAAGTATAAAAACGCCACCGCTCCGCGTCCATAAACATCGCAACCAAGGCAATTAACACCGTAAATCGAACGTCTGCTGTTTAATTTACGTGGTTAAATTTCAATCCGCGACAAAGCGCTAAGACCTCAAACGGGCAACATCGCCCACAGCGGCACGGCTTCAACCTTGTCAGCCAGCTTGTAGCGGTGCAAGCCTGGGTACACAACATACAGGGCGTCCAACTTCAGGTCTTGCATGGCAATGCGCATGCTGGTGCTCAAGCGGGGGGCGTCTGCGCGCTTAAACTCCACGCCCACACGCTGGCCGTTTTTGAACATCAGCAGGTCAAGCTCCGCGCCCTGATGCGTCGCCCAGAAGTAGGCTTGGTCTGGCTGGGCAATGCGCAGCACTTGTTCGATTGCAAAGCCCTCCCAACTGGCACCGCTTTGCGGGTGGGCCAGCAACTGCGGCAGGCTTTGGACGCCCATTAAAAAATGCAGCAAACCGGTATCGCGGAAATAGATCTTGGGGGCTTTGACTTGCCGTTTGCCCAGGTTTTCATGCCACGGCTGTAGCTGGCGGATCATCAGCGTTTGCGTCAACGTGTCCAGGTAGCGGCGGATGGTGGGCTCAGACACGCCCATTGATTGCGCCGTAGGCGCTGCTGACCAGATTTGCCCGTGGTAGTGGGCCAGCATGGTCCAAAAGCGCAGCATGGCGGGGGCGGCAATGTTGATGCCAAACTGGGGAATATCCAGCCGCACATGGTCAGCGACTGCATGACCGCGCCAGACCATGCTGTCTTCGTCATTTGCAGCAAGATAAGCACGGGGAAACCCGCCGCGAAGCCACAACTTGGCCGCCGCCTCGTCTGTATAGCCGCCTTGGTCGGCGCTAATTTCGCCTAAGTTAAAGCCCCCGACCTCAATGGTTTCTACACGGCCCAATAATGATTCGCCGGCATGACTGAGCAGTGTGGGCGATGCACTGCCCAACAGCAAGAATTGCCCGGGCCTATCGGTACGGTCCATCAGCACCCGCAGCAGCGGGAACAGGCTGGGCTTGAGCTGAACCTCGTCAATCACCACCAAGCCTTCCAGTGCCTCAAGCGTTTGGACGGGCTGCTCCAGCCGTAAGGCCTGTGGCGGGTATTCCAGATCGAAATAGTTGGGGGATTGGCGGCTTAAAAACCCCTGCGCCAAAGTGCTTTTACCAGACTGCCGAGGCCCGCTGAGCACAACGCCTCGCGATCGGTTCAGGGCTTTTTGAATGGAAAGCTCAAGGACTGCTCGACTTATCATGGGAAAATGATACCATGAAATTACAACATCTCATGTTCGAATTTCATGGTAAATAGACGGCGTCAGCAGTTCAGCAAGGTTAACACTGCCGTCGAAATGCGCAAAGTTTACTTATAAAACGCCTCAACCACACCCTTGAGCTTGATCGTCAGCGGAAAGCCTTTGCGGTCTACTTTTTTGCCAACCGGCACTTTGATCCAGCCTTCGCTGATGCAATATTCCTCAACGTCAAAGCG
>JBBAPP010000378.1:0-1650 GCA_040400775.1 Polaromonas sp.
CGGATGCGCTGCCAGTATTGCTGCGTTGCCCGGGTGCTGACCAGCGCGTCGTGCGAGCCGTGCGCCATCAGCACCTTGCCGCCCCTGGCGGCAAAAGCTGACAGGTCGGTTTTGTTGGTGTCTTGCAGTGCTGTTAATTGCACGATGCGCTGTTGCCATTTGCCTGGGTTTTGCGGGTCCAGGCTGAGGGAGTTGAAACCCGCATCGCGGGTCACAAAATACTTCACCCACTGGTCCCAAAAAGTGCTGCCATACGGCGGGCTGGTGGCTGCCGTGGTGGCGGTGGCGGGCTTGACAGCTGGCATCGGATTAGCGGGCTGCTCAGTGCCCAGCGATAGCGTCAGTACCGTCGGTTGCAGCGGGCTGGTGCCAGGGTTACCAAAGTCTGTACCCCAGGTGTTGAAGCCCGGGTAGGTGGTTTCGCCACTGGCAAGTTTGTAATTCAAATTTAAGGCGGTGTTGGTGACGTTAAAGCCTGCAATTTGCGCATCAGACAAGCAGGTATCGCCGCTATCGGCGCCGCCCTCACAACGCAGCAGCTTGCCGTTCAGCAAGGCTGTCATCGGGTTAAAGGCCGCGTTGCAAGCGCTGACGTTGCTGATCAAGCCATCAACCACACCGTCCAGGCCGTCGCAAGCCGCCAATGCTGCGTCATACAAAACCTTTCGCTTGGCCCGATTCGGATAGGCACCTGGCTTGGCAAGCTCTCTCGCGATGCGGCCAAACTGCAGATCAAGCGCGGCGGCGTTCCAAGCGGGGTACAGCACTATCGCTCCATCAAAATCTTGCGGCCAGTTTTGTACTGCAAAAAGCGCCTCACGCCCCCCGGTAGAACCGCCTGCGAAGTAGGTTTTTTGAACGCTGGTGGCATATCGCGCCTGAATGATGGTGACCGCTGAATCGCGCACCTTTTTGATCGCATCAGAAGAAAAGTTTTTTAACGCTTCATCGTTCGCCCCAAAGCGACCGTCACGGCTGCCATCCGCATTGGCCTGGTGGCCTGAGTCGCTGCCAAATGTGGCGTAACCGCGTGCTAAAGGCGTGCTCTGGTTCGTCGGACCCGCAGGGACATTGCCCAGACCTGTCGCCAGCACACCGTTGTAGCCGCCGCCGCCAAACATCATGGCTTTGCTGTTCCAGTTGCTGGGTAGATTGACTTGGAACTTGATTTTTGGAGCGCTTGAATCAACTGGGTGGATGTCGCCCAATACTTTGCAGTAAGCAGCGACTGCCGCGACGCCCGTACCAGCTGCAGGAATGGTGGCAGCGCTGGTAACTACTGCGCCGGTGGTGGGCAGGCCGATGAATTGGGCTGCAATCGCAAAGCCATTCAGATCGGCACAAGCGCTGGGCTGGTTGGGCGGCTGCATGATAACGCTCCGGGTAGCGCAACCACTGAGCAAAATAAATGTAGCCGTAGCCGCCAGTAAAGCGGCTGATTTAGGGGCGCGAAGTGTCACTTTGTTTCCTGTTTTTTGATGTGGCATCAGAACATAAAGTAACACACCCTCGGGACAAAGCGCAGGACGCTTACCCCTATAGCATTTTTTATCCGAGATTGTCCATTGGCGTTAGATCTGTTCAGGCTGAGCTTGACTATTGCTCCGGCCCGATGAAGTCTTAACTTCCGTTCGGGCTGAGCTTGTCGAA
>JBBAPP010000379.1:0-1639 GCA_040400775.1 Polaromonas sp.
GCGGCGTAGTCGACATACTGGCCGGGTGCGCCGAGACGCGCTGCGGCGCTTGACAAATTCACGATGCTGCCGCCTGCACCCTGGTAGCGGGTGCTCATGCGTTTGACGGCTTCGCGCGCGCACATGAAGCTGCCAAACACGTTGATGGCGAACATGCGCTGCAGACGCTCCAGGCTCATGGCATCGATTCGGCTGGTCAGGTCGACCACGCCTGCGCTGTTGACGAGTGCCGTCAAGCGGCCCAGTTTGGCATCGACTTTTTCAAACATCGCCAGTACATCCGCCTCGACCGCTACATCAGCCTGTACGGTAATGGCAGTGCCACCGCTAGCGCGTATTTGACGCACCACTTCATCAGCGGCCAGCGAGTTGGCGGTGTAGTTGACGGCTACCGCGTAGCCTTGGCTCGCAGCCAATAATGCGGTTGCAGCGCCAATGCCGCGCGAACCGCCAGTGATTAAAAGGACTTTGCTCAAAGTGATTTCCTGCGTAATTGCCAATTTGTTATAAGAATATACTTTAACCAACCCGCCGCATCACGCGACTAAAGGAGATAACACCATGGGTCAATTCATCCAACTCAAAGCTGCTGACGGCTTTGCTGTGCCTGCCTACCTGGCCCAACCCGCGGGCATTGCCAAAGCGGCGGTTGTTGTGATTCAGGAAATCTTCGGCGTTAATTCGCACATTCAGGCTGTGACTGACCGCTTTGCCGCGCAGGGCTACCTGGCGATTGCACCCGCCATGTTTGAACGCGTTACCCCGGATGTGAATCTTGGCTACAAGCCAGACGACATGACGGCTGGCATGGGCCTGAAAACTGCGGCCACAGCCTTGCCCGGTGCGGGCGTAATGCAAGACATACAAGCGGCGATTGACTATGCGGCAGCACAGTCAGGCGGCAAGGTGGGTGTGATTGGTTTTTGCTGGGGCGGCCTGTTGACCTGGCAGTCTGCCTGTACCTTGAACGGTATCAGCGCCGCTGCACCTTACTACGGCGGCGGCATGACAGCGCCCGCAGAAGTCGCACGCCAGCCGAAGTGCCCGGTGATGGCGCACTTTGGCGAAAATGACCATCACATTCCAATGGACGGTGTACACGCTTTGGCAGCCGCGCACCCTGAAGTGACGGTACACGCCTACGCTGCAGACCACGGCTTTAATTGTGACCAGCGCGGTTCGTACAACGAAGCCGCCGCCACGCTGGCAAGAAGCCGCACACTGGCGTTTTTTGCTGAAAAATTGGCTTAAAGAGGTTGATATTGCTTCGAAAAGCCGTTTTTGGATGTCTTTTAGGGCTCTAGACCAATGGATACGGGTGTAACTAGCTATTATTTTAATAGCGTTTTTTAGCCTCTCAGCGCAGGCTGCCGACTATACCGGCCAGCTGTATGACGGACATCTGCACCACAACGAAGAGGCAAGCAACGGCGCACATCCCCTGGCCGACGTACTGACCCGCATGCAAAACAGCGGCGTGAAAGCCATAGTCACCTAAAGCCGTCCGAACGACGGCAGTGTGGTGGTTGGTCAAGTTATGTCGAGCAGTTTGATGGTTTTTTTGGCGCAGCTTTGAACCGGGATACTTTATTAGACCGTTCGCCCTGAGCCTGTCGAGGGGATTTTTACGATAGCTAAA
>JBBAPP010000380.1:0-1637 GCA_040400775.1 Polaromonas sp.
GCATTACATGTCCATGCCGCCCATGCCGCCCATACCACCCATGCCGCCACCACCCATGCCGCCGCCTGGGGCGTCGTCTTTTGGTGCTTCTGCAATCATGCACTCTGTGGTAAGCATCAGGCTGGCCACAGAAGCTGCATTTTGCAGTGCGGTGCGGGTCACTTTGGTAGGGTCCAGGATACCCATTTCAATCATGTCGCCGTAGGTCTCATTGGCTGCGTTGTAGCCGTAGTTGCCTTTGCCAGCCATCACAGCTGCCACAACCACCGACGCTTCGCCGCCGCCGTTGAAGACGATTTCGCGCAATGGCGCTTCGATGGCTTTCATCACCAGCTTGATACCGGCGTCCTGGTCAGCGTTGTCGCCTTTCAAGGTGCCGACAGCTTGCTTGGCGCGCAAGAATGCAACGCCGCCGCCAGCCACAATGCCTTCTTCCACAGCAGCGCGGGTAGCGTGCAGGGCGTCTTCAACGCGGGCTTTTTTCTCTTTCATTTCGACTTCGGTGGCAGCGCCAACCTTGATCACAGCAACACCGCCAGCCAGCTTGGCCACGCGCTCTTGCAGTTTTTCACGGTCGTAGTCGCTGGTCGCTTCTTCGATTTGAACGCGCACTTGTTTAACGCGTGCTTCGATGTCAGCAGCAGCACCTGCACCGTCGATGATGATGGTGTTTTCTTTGCCAACTTCAATGCGCTTGGCAGAGCCGAGGTCAGCCAGCGTGGCTTTCTCAAGCGACATGCCGACTTCTTCAGCAATGACCTTGCCGCCGGTCAGGCAGGCGATGTCTTCCAGCATGGCTTTGCGGCGATCACCGAAGCCTGGGGCCTTGACAGCCACCACTTTCAGGATGCCGCGCAGGGTGTTGACCACCAGCGTTGCCAGAGCTTCGCCATCGACTTCTTCAGCGATGATCAGCAGCGGACGGCCAGCCTTGGCGACTTGTTCCAGCGTTGGCAGCAGGTCACGGATGTTGCTGATTTTCTTGTCGTACAGCAGCACAAACGGGTTGTCCAGAATGGCGGATTGCTTTTCTGGGTTGTTGATGAAGTATGGTGACAGGTAGCCACGGTCAAACTGCATGCCTTCAACCACGTCGAGCTCGGACTCGAGTGACTTGCCGTCTTCAACGGTAATGACGCCTTCTTTGCCGACCTTGTCCATCGCATCAGCAATGATCTTGCCAATGGTTTCGTCAGAGTTGGCAGAGATCGAGCCGACCTGTGCGATCTCTTTGGAGGTGGTGGTGGCTTTGGAAGCTTTTTTCAGTTCTTCAACCAGGGCCGTCACCGCCTTGTCGATACCGCGCTTCAGGTCCATCGGGTTCATGCCGGCGGCAACGTACTTCATGCCTTCGCGAACGATGGCCTGTGCCAGCACGGTAGCGGTCGTGGTGCCGTCACCAGCGATGTCAGACGTCTTGGAAGCAACTTCCTTGACCATCTGCGCGCCCATATTTTGCAACTTGTCTTTGAGTTCGATTTCTTTAGCGACGGAGACACCGTCTTTGGTCACGGTAGGGGCGCCGAAAGAGCGCTCCAGCACCACGTTACGGCCTTTAGGGCCCAGAGTTACCTTGACGGCGTTGGCGAGAATATTCACGCCTTCGACCATACGTGCGCGGGCTTCGCCGCCGAAAA
>JBBAPP010000381.1:0-1635 GCA_040400775.1 Polaromonas sp.
CGCTGATACGTCTTTTTCTTCCACTTCCACAGTCCACGCCGACGTACCCGCCCGTTTTGGTAGCGGACAGTCGGTGCGCCGTCTTGAAGACGACAAGCTGCTGGTCGGGGCCGGTCAGTTCACGGCTGATGTCAGCCCTGTAGGCCAAGTTCACATCTTCTTTTTACGCTCGCCTTACCCGCACGCCCGTATTGTCTCGGTTGACAGCACGGCTGCGCTGGCCATGCCCGGGGTGCTGGGCATCTTCACTGGGGCTGACATGGTGGCGGCGGGGGTCAAGCCGATACCCGGCTCGGCTTTCAAGCGGATCGACAATTTGCCTTGTGCCGCGCCAGAACGCCGCGCGCTGGCCCACGAGCGGGTGCGTTTTGTCGGCGAAGCGGTGGTCGCCGTGGTGGCACTGAGCTTGCAGCAAGCGCGTGACGCTGCCGAGGCGATTGAAATTGACTACGCAGAATTGCCTATGCTGGTCAACTTGGACGACGCCACGGCTGCCGATGCGCCGGTGTTGAGTGAGCAGGCGGTTGACAACATCGCCGGCGAAACCCGTTACGGCAGTGTGCAGGCCACCGACCAAGCCTTTGCCCAGGCCGCGCATGTGGTCAAACTCGACATCGTCAACCAGCGTTTGTCGGCGGTTTCTTTAGAGCCGCGCACGGTGCTGGCCCAGCCCGACCCAGTGACCGGCCGTTTGACGATTCGCATGAGCACGCAAATGCCATCGGGCGTGCGCAATTCAGTCTGCGACTTGCTGGGCATTGAGCGTGCCGATGTGCGCGTGCAGGTCGGTGATGTCGGCGGTGGTTTTGGCATAAAAACCGGCATCTACCCGGAAGACTTGGCGATTGTTTTTTGCGCCCGCGCGCTGCAGCGTCCGATCAAGTGGGTGGCTGAACGCAGCGAAGAATTCATCGCGGCCACGCACGGCCGAGACTTGCAAACGCAGGCTGAATTGGCGCTCGACGCGCGTGGCAAAATCCTGGCGCTGCGGGTCGCCTCACTGGCCAATGTGGGCGCTTACCCGACCGGCACCGGTGTAGCCATTCAACTGCTGATCGGCCCCTGGGTGCAGACCAGCGTCTACGATATCCAAACCATTGATTTTCATTTCAAAGCAGTGTTGACCAACACTTCGCCGACTGCTGCTTACCGAGGCGCTGGCCGGCCAGAAGCGATCCACATCATGGAGCGGCTGATGGACGAGGCGGCGCGTCAGTCCGGCATTGACCGCATCGCCTTGCGTCGGCGCAACTTCATCGCGCCGTCGCAAATGCCGTATCAAAATCCGATGGGTCAAATCTACGACTGCGGTCAGTTCGAATCCATCATGGACCAAGCCCTGGTGTTGGCGGACTGGTCAGGTTTTGCAACGCGCGCGGCAGACTCGGCCAAGCGCGGCATGTTGCGCGGCCAAGGCATCGCCACTTTTTTAGAGTGGACAGGCGGCAATGCGATGGAGGAAACCGTCACGGTGGCGGTGCAGGCCGACGGCATGATCGAGGTATTCTCAGCCGTCAACGGCATGGGACAGGGTATCTTGACCTCGCTCGCGCAGTTGGTGGTGGACGCCTTTGGCGTACCGATTGAAAAAGTCCGGGTGGTGCTCGGCGACACCGATCGCGGCGACGGTTTTGG
>JBBAPP010000382.1:0-1630 GCA_040400775.1 Polaromonas sp.
CGACTGGTTTGTGCGTCCAGCGCCGCCTGACGCGCCGGTGCCTCACGCCAAGTGTGCAGCGCTGGGGCGATGGCCTTATGCCACACCAGGGCCAGTAGCAACAGCACGGCAGCCGCGCTGAGCAGTTGCCGTTCGCGGGGGGCACGTTGTTGCCATGCGGTTTGCAGGTCAAGCAGCACGGCCTGCAGTTTTAATTTAGGTGAGGTCATTTTGGGCTCTCCAGCAGGCTCATGAGCCCGGACTGGCCTTCGGCGCGCCACTGGTAACCTTTGGCGTTAAGAGACTGGCGCAGGTTTTCTTGCTGGCTGGCGCTGAGTTCAAAATTTGGCAGCTGCAATTGCCCGGTCTGATAACGCCACTGGCGAGGTCCGGCTACGCCTGTGGGCAGTGCCTGTCCGAAAGCGGCCAACATGCTTTCCAAGTCGTGCGCGGACAGTTGGCCTGAA
The DNA here is from genome assembly GCA_040400775.1 of Polaromonas sp. GTDB lineage: Bacteria > Pseudomonadota > Gammaproteobacteria > Burkholderiales > Burkholderiaceae_C > Polaromonas. The sequence goes on from JBBAPP010000382.1 coordinate 447, forward strand.
CCTTGGCGCAGGCGAGCTACCTCTTTGGCCATTTGCAGGGGGGCGTCAACCACCAACCGGGTTTGCGGAAAAGTTTCTAACAGCATCTGCGTCCAAGCTTGCTGCTGGGTTTGCCAGTCGGCGCGGGTTTTCCAGGCCCAAGCATTGATGCCTAGCAGCAGGCTTGCCAACAGCACTGAAAGGGCCCAGCGGGCGGGTCGCCAAGTGCTGTGCTGCCAAAGATGGTTGGTGGTACGCTGCCAGTTTTTGACGCGGCGCGTGTGCGCATTGGCCTGAAACTCAAATTGAGCCAAGTCCCAGTCGCTGGCAAGAGCCTGCAGCCAATGCTGGTTCGGCGCCATCAAGCGGGCCTGAAGGCCCAGGCGCTGCGACGTGGCCGCCACCATGGCGGGTTCTGCCAGCACATCGGTCTGGCTGCGTTCCTCGTCTGAAAGCCACAGGCCTTCTCCATTTGGCGGCACGGCCTGCAAGGGCAAACCCCAGACGCCGCGGTCGGCCTGGCTAGACCAGAGCCAGCCTTGTTCTGTAGCGCCCAATGCATGCATGCGCAAAGGCGCTGAGGCTGGGGTCAGCTCGGGCACGATACGGTTCGCCGTCAGGCCTGCAGTCTCTAACATCTGCAAGTGGCTACTCAGCCACTGGCGGTCACATACGGCCACCCAAGGCCGGGCCGATTGTTTCCAATCAGGCGCCAGCGCCATGTGCAGGGCTGCAGTTTCGTCGAGCAGGCGTTCTTCCAGCAGGCCTTCCAAAGCTGCTTTTAGTTTGGCGGGTTGCTTGTGCAGGCCTGCCGGTAAATCAAGCTGATGCCATGACAGTGCCAATGCTGGCACCAGTACGACTACTTCGGTTTGGCGATCAGCGGCAGGCAGCAAGCTGGCGGCGGCCCATTGCAGCGCTAGCGCAGGCGTGGCTGTGGTGGCCAGCACCAGGGCATGCGGGTAGGCTGTGCCTGAGGATGGCGAACCCAATGGAAGCTGGACAATCAATGTACGCATAAAAAGGATATTCTAAGGAGCGTTCATGGCGTTGCTATGACTGCGTAGGCGCCACAACATACTCACCTGCAAACCATCACGCTTGAGCATTGCCCGATCTTGCTGCACCACGTTGTCGATACGCATACGACCCAGTACCTCGAAGTAGCGACTTTGCACGCTGTGCTGCGACTCTTGTAGCTCTGC
>JBBAPP010000383.1:0-1629 GCA_040400775.1 Polaromonas sp.
TACGCTGAAGGTATTGCGCACGGTCTGAGTGACCTGGACCATTCGGGTTTGTTCGTAGAACTGGCAAGCCGCAACGGCATGCATTAAGGATACAAAAATGGATGACTTGCTGATCAAAGGCGCTCTGGTGTATGACGGAACAGGTGCAGAGCCCGCTATTAAAGACGTAGCTGTTTACGCCCATAAAATAAGGGCTGTAGCTCAAAATATACCTGAAAATGCGCACCATGTGATAGATGGCACAGGCTTGGCACTGATGCCTGGCATCATTGACAGCCACACCCATTTTGATGCCCAAATCACCTGGGATGCCACACTAAAACCGTCGCCCGCGCTGGGCGTAACGACCGCTGTGATTGGCAACTGTGGCTTTACCATTGCGCCGTGCAAACCCACTGACCGCGACATGACCATGCGTAACCTGACACAGGTTGAGGGCATGTCGCTGGATGTGCTCAAAAGCGGTATCGACTGGGGTTTTGAAACCTTTACAGAATATCTGGCGATGCTGCGCGGCAAGGGCTGCGTGGTCAACACCGCGGCATACATAGGCCATTCATCGGTACGCACCTGGGTGATGGGTGCAGATGCGTCCAAGCGTGAAGCAACGCAGGTAGAGATTGAACAGATGCAAACCATCGTACAGGACGCGATGGCCGCAGGCGCCGTCGGTTTTGCCAGCAGCACCAGCCCGGCGCACAACGGAGAAGGCGGCTTGCCCATGCCGTCGCGGCTGGCAAGTGACAGTGAAATGATGGCATTGATCAAAGCCATGGGCAGCCAAGGCAAAGGCGTCTACATGGTGACCAAGGGCGGGCAGATGCCTGTGCCATTTCTGGAAGATATGGCCAAGCAATCTGGCCGACCAGTCATGATTGCCGCCCTGCTGCACAACAGCACCAACCCGACAGGCGTCTTCAAAGACCTGGACCAAATTGCCAGCGCCAACACACGCGGCCATCGCCTGATTGGCCAAGTGTCATGCTGCCCGTTGACGATGGACTTCACGCTGGCGTCGCCCTACCCGGTCGAGGGGTTGCTAAGCTGGAAGCCAGCACTTGGCCTGCAAGGTGATGCTTTGAGAGCCGTTCTCAAAGACAAAGCCTTCAGACAGTCGGTACGCGCGGAGATTGCAGCCCCCACGACCTTTCGTCTCTTCAACGGCGAGTGGGACAAGGTGCATGTTGTTGAATGCGCGCTGGCGTCAAATGCTGCGCTTGAACAGCGCACCGTGGCTGACATTGCCAAAACTCAAGATCGTGACCCGCTGGACGTGATGCTTGACTTGGCCTTGGCCGAAGACCTGCAAACGGTTTTCACCGCCCAACTGCTCAACAGCGATGCAGATGCGGTAGGCCGCATGCTGAACCACCCCAACAGCATCATCTCGCTTAGCGATGCCGGCGCACATTTGACGTTTTTCAACGATGCGGGTTTTGGCTTGCACCTGCTCGGCCACTGGGTGCGCGATTTAAACGCCATGCGCTTGAGCGAAGCCATTCGCCGCCTGACATCGCAACCCGCCAGCATCTTTGGCATGACGGACCGCGGCATCATCAAAGAAGGCATGGCTGCAGACCTGCTGCTGTTTGACCCTGCAACCGTTGGCCGTGGTCCGAAGCGACGCGT
>JBBAPP010000384.1:0-1621 GCA_040400775.1 Polaromonas sp.
GGCAATTCAATCACCTCAGCGACTTGCGGCATGGCGCGGTAGACAGGCGCGACCCAAGGCAGCGCCCCGACGGTCAGTTGCTCGCCCCGTGCCGCCAAGCGTCGCAGCAGCGGCTCGGTCATCACAGCATCGCCTATCCACTGCGGCGCGATGATGAGGGAACGGGTCAAAATGAAGAATTAATTGGAGTCTGACCCCAATTAATAAGCTGCGTATGAGAAAAACCTAGTAAATTCATATTCTGGAAATAATTGTAAGAATGTTGCAAATGTCATTTTCTATGATTATTTTGAGCGCAGCTGAAAACTAAATTTATAACCAGGAGACATACCCATGAAGATATCGACTTTGTCCATAGTGGCTTCAGCCACTGCCTTATTGTCACTGGGCGCGGTGGCGCAAGGCAGCCCGGTTGCCGCTAGTGCTGCACCGGTTGACCCGACGACATTTGTCAACCAGTTTGAAGCGACTGGCGGCAAGTTTGCCGGTTATCGCCGATCGGGGGCCAAAGGCATTTGCGCTAGCGGTGAGTTTATGGGCAGCGCTGATGCCAAGGCCTTGTCAAGTGCATCAGTTTTCAGTGGCAAGAGTGTGCCGGTGGTGGTGCGTTTTTCAGTCGGTGGTGGTAATCCGAATGCGCCCGACAACGCAAAAACGCAGCGAAATCTTTCGCTGCAGTTCAATTTGCCCGACGGCGAACGTTGGATGATGGGCAATATTTCAGCGCCTGTCTTCGGCTCGTCTACGCCCCAGCAACTTCTTGCCTTGCTGGTCTCGCGCCAAGCAGATCCAGTCACCAAGGCCGCCGATCCGGCAAAAGTCAAGGCCTTCAACGACGCCAACCCCGAGGTGCTGCTGCAAGGCAAACACTATGCGTCCCAGCCGGTGCCCGCCAGCTACGGAAGTGTGAATTATTGGGGCGTCCATGCGCATGGCTTTGTCAATGCCAGCGGCACCAAACAATTTGGCAAATGGATTTTTGAGCCTGTAGGAGGCCTGCAGGGCTTGACGGACGACGAAGCCAAAGCAAAGGGAGCAAACTTTCTTTTTGACGATTTACGTCAACGTGTCAAGGACGGAAAAGTAGCTTTTAACTTTAACCTTGAATTGGCACAACCGGGCGACAAGCTCGACAGCGCCACAGTACCGCTTCCTGAAGGCCGGAAAAAAGTCAATCTGGGCGTGCTGAAAATAACGTCAGTTTCTGAAGATGGCGGCGGACCGTGCCTGACCACAAACTACAACCCGATGGTGATGCCAAAAGGCGTTGAAGCATCGGCGGATCCCATGCTGGCAGCCAGAGCTGCTCCCTACGCCGTGTCCCTTGGCAGGCGCTTGGTTGAAGGTGCCAAGCAACAGTAATTTCAGGTATGACTTTGGCAGCGGACGATGGTTTGAGGATCACATTTGCGCCACAGGTTTATGCGTCATGGTTGGCGTTTGTTGCTGACCAGCACTTATTTATGCGTCTTTGGGCTGATACCCATTACTTTTAAGGAACCATCATGACTAACGCTCGCAGAACTTTCTTTATGCAATCCTTGACCTGCGCTTCAGCCCTGGCTGCGCTGGCCGTAACCCGCACGGCACAGGCACAAGCGCCAACCGCCGTCCTGGAGAC
>JBBAPP010000385.1:0-1610 GCA_040400775.1 Polaromonas sp.
CTTGCCTGTCAAGCGCGCCCAAAAGAACAGGCCGCCCTGCGGCTGCGTGAACTCCACCGCATCGCCCAGCGCGCGGCTCAAAGCTTCGCCCATGGCTTTGGCACGTTCGGCGTAAACGCTACGCACGTTGTTTAGTGTGGCAGGCATACGGCCTGCTTTGAGGTATTGCGCGGCAGTCGCTTGGGCAAAGGTGCTGGTGTGCGCGTCACTGAACTGTTTACACATGGTGGCTTTGGCCAGCAGTTCGGGTTGGGCAATCATCCAACCTACGCGTAGGCCGGGAGACAGTACTTTTGACAGTGATCCGCAATAAGCGATCAAGTCACGGCTAGCGGGAACGCTGCCGCTTAATGCGAGCAATGAAGGCGGCGGAGGCTGGTCAAAGTACAAATCGCCGTAGGGGTCATCTTCAACCATCAGTGTGTTGTATTTAACAGCCAGCTCGAGTACTTTTTTACGACGCTCCAGGTTGAGCAATGCGCCGCTAGGGTTGCCAAAAGTAGGGATCAAATAGACAAACTTGGGCTTGTGTTCAGCTATCAGTTTTTCCAGCTCGTCAGTTTTGACGCCATGGCCATCGCAGGGCGCGCTGATCAGCTCAGCGCCATACAGCCTGAAGCACTGGATGGTGGCTAAGAACGTGGGGCCTTCAACAATCACTTTGTCGCCCGGCGAGATCATGGTTTTACCCAGCAAGTCAAGCGCCTGCTGGCTACCGGTGGTGACGATTAGTTCATTGGCAGTGATGGTGACACCCTTGGTGGCCATGAAGCTGGCCAGCTCTTCACGCAGCGGGCCATAGCCTTCAGTGGCACCGTATTGCAGCGCTGCACCAGGGTTTTCAGCCAGGGCTTTACTGGACGCGTCTTTGATGCCCTCTACATCAAACATGGCGGGGTCTGGAAAGCCGCCCGCAAAACTAATGATGCCTGGCTTGCCCAATAGCTTGAAAAGCTCGCGAATGGCAGAGGTTTCGACGTTGTTCAAACGGGAGGCGAATTGAAGAGACATGTAAAAATAGCTTTATGAAAAAAGAAAACATTGCGCCGTTTTTTGCCACCTTGAAGGCAGCCAATCCACAGCCAGTCACTGAACTTGAATATACCAGCGTGTTTGAATTGCTGACGGCCGTGCTGCTGTCTGCCCAAGCCACTGACGTGAGCGTGAACAAAGCCACGCGCAAGCTATTTCGCATAGCCAGTTCGCCGCAAGCAATTTTGGACTTGGGTTTGAAGCCGCTTGAAGCCTACATTCAAACCATTGGCCTGTTTCACAGTAAAGCCAGGCATTTGCTGCAAACCTGCCAAATGTTGGTTGACCAACATGGTGGCATGGTGCCGCGCTCGCGTGAGGCACTTGAAGCGCTGCCCGGGGTGGGCCGCAAGACAGCCAACGTGGTGCTGAACTCGGCCTTCGGCGAGGCAACGATGGCGGTAGATACGCATATTTTTCGCATGGGTAACCGCACGGGCCTGGCACCCGGCAAGACACCGCTGGCGGTAGAGCTGAAAATGTTAAAGCGCATTCCCGCTGAATATCTGGTGGATGCCCACCACTGGCTGATCCTGCATGGTCGCTATGTGTGCGTGGCACGCACGCCCAAATGTTGG
>JBBAPP010000386.1:0-1591 GCA_040400775.1 Polaromonas sp.
GTGGCTGTCGTGGTGGGCGCCGCATCAAGTTACACCACAGTGGCCGAGCTGGTGGCGGCTGCCAAGAGGCAGCCGGGCCGTATTGAATTTGGCTCCGCAGGCAACGGCACACCTGGCCACCTGACCGGGGAGCTGTTTGCCAAAGCCGCTGGCATACAGCTCAAACACATTCCGTACCGGGGCAGTGCACCGGCAATTACCGATTTGTTGGGCGGGCAAATCCCTTTGATGTTTGATCCGGTGCAGTCGGTATTGCCGCATGTGCTTGGTGCCAAACTGCGGGCTTTGGCCATCAGCAGCAAGGAGCGCGCGTCGGTGCTGGCGCAGACCCCGACCGTGTCTGAAACCGGCGTAGCCGGTCTCCATGGCTTTGATGCCGAAGCCTGGTGGGCCGTTTTTGGCCCCGCCAATATGCCCGCTGCGGTGTCCGCCCTGCTCAGGCTTGAGATTGAACGCATCGTGCTTTCAAGCGCTTTTCGCGACAAGCTTGGCAATCTGGGCGTCACACCGGCAGCGGCCATGCGCTCCACGTTTGCAGATTTTCATCGCCTGGAGGTTGCCAAATGGGGCAAGGCGGTGCAAGACTCTGGCGCCACGCTTGAATGAGCAAAATTTTCAACACGTAAGCCCCCGTTACTTTTCAGGACTAAAACGCATGCAACTCAACGCAGAAGAAAAAGCCATATTGGCCGGTGACATGGGACAAGTTCCCCGATGGGCTTTGCAACACCAGATGGCTGTGGGCGATTTTTTTGGTGCAAAAGATTTCGTACCTGTCACCCAGGCACACATCATGGCCGACACTGAAAGCCTGGGCCAGGCGGGTGTGATGTGGCTGGAAAAGCTGGCCACGGTGCAGGATGGCCAGCGACAAGTCATCATCCCCACCATCACCGACCCGCGCGGCACTGACTTTGCCAAGGCCGCCATGCTCAAGCAAAGTGGCTGGATGCTTGACCTGGAGCAGCGCGCCATTGATGCTTTTGTCAAGCTCGGGGTCAGCATGACCGACACCTGCATCAACTACCAAACCATTCAGGCCCCTACACGCAACGAGAGCGTGGCTTTTGGCGATACCGGCGTGGTGATTTATTCCAACTCGGTATGTGGCGCGCGCACCAACTTTGAAGGTGGCCCGTCAGCGCTTTCGGCAGGCCTGACAGGCCGCACGCCGCGCTATGGTTTTCATCTGGACGCGCAGCGCCAAGCAACGCTGCGCATTCGGGTGGACTACACACCGCGTTCGCTGAACGACTGGGGGGCTCTGGGCGGTGTGATTGGCCGTCTGGCGGGTAACTACTGGTCTGTGCCTGTGGTTGAGGGACTGAACGCGGTGCCTGGCTCGGACGCACTGAAGCACTTCGGTGCGGCCATGGCCAGTTTTGGCTCGATTGCACTGTTTCACCTGGTGGGCATCACCCCGGAGGCCATGCGCATCGAAGACGTGGGAGGTGACAAGCTGCCGGTTGCGCACCGCGTGGGCGAGGCAGACATCAAGTCGTTTCAAACCGCCTACGCCGCGGCGGATGACATCGATGTGGTGGTTTTTTCTGCGCCGCAATTGAGCCTGTACGAGCTGCGTGAACTGGCC
>JBBAPP010000387.1:0-1574 GCA_040400775.1 Polaromonas sp.
CAGCGGCTGTCACGCCTGTCCCGGGTAGCACTTGGGTGTCAATAAACTGCTGCAGGTTGCTGGCAACTTGCAAGCGGTGGAGGGTTGTCATGCTCGGTTTTGTCGTAACGGGGGCAGGCATTTTAAGTTTCCAAAAAAGTTAAATATCAATCAATAGCAAAGGCATACTTTATTCGATACGCCGCAGTGCTTGTTAAGCTGCTCACATGAGCCCACAACTGCCACCGCAAGGATTGCCTGATATTGCCCCTGTCGCACTGCCTTATCACGGCCTTCGCGTGATTGAATTTACCCACATGGTGATGGGCCCCACTTGCGGCATGGTACTGGCTGACTTGGGGGCTGAGGTCATCAAAATTGAGCCTTTGAGAGGCGACAACACGCGGCATCTGCTGGGTTCTGGCGCAGGGTTTTTTGCCATGTGCAACCGCAATAAAAAAAGCGTCGCACTTGACTTGTACAGCCCTACCGGCTTGGAGGCTGCGCTCAAGCTGATCGCTACCGCCGACATCGTGATTGAAAACTTCAAGTCTGGCAGCATGAAGAAGCTGGGGCTGGACTACGAGAGCCTCAAAACCCTGAACCCACGCCTTATCTACATCAGCCACAAGGGGTTTTTGCCTGGCCCTTATGACCACCGTACCGCGCTCGACGAAGTGGTCCAGATGATGGGCGGCCTGGCCTACATGACCGGCAGGCCGGGCGACCCACTGCGTGCGGGCAGTAGCGTGAACGACATCATGGGCGGCATGTTTGGTGCCATCGGCGCGATGGCGGCATTGGCTCAGCGGGCAGTCACAGGCAAGGGACAAGAAGTGCAGTCAGGGCTGTTTGAAAACAATGTATTTTTAATGGCGCAGCACATGATGCAGTTTGCGGTGACGGGTCAGCCCGCAGCGCCCATGCCCAGCCGTATTTCTGCCTGGGCGGTGTATGACGTGTTTACTGTCAAGGACGATCAACAGATATTTTTAGCAGTGGTCAGTGACAGCCAATGGACAGAATTTTGCAAAGCCTTTGATTTGCAAAATATGCTGGAAGACAAGCGACTGGCGACCAACAATGACAGGGTCAGGGCGCGTGACTGGATGATGCCACTGCTGAGAAACCGCATGCTGCAGTTCAGCGCAGCAGAGCTAAGCGCTGTGTTTGAGCTCAACGGCTTACCCTTTGCGCCTATTACCAAACCGCAAGACTTGTTTGACGACCCGCACTTGTTGACCACTGGCGGGTTAGCGGCCATGACCTTGCCCGATGGCAGGGCTACCCATGCGCCGTTGATGCCGATGACCTTGGCTGGCAAGCGCCCAAGCTTGCGCCTGAACCCACCGCGCCTTGGCGAGCACACGGATAGCTTGTTGGCTGAGGTGGGTTACACCAGCGCGCAGATTTTGGCGATGAAAAAGACGCTGATTGCCAAAGCCGATCAACGTGAAGCTGGTGTGACCAGCACGAGTACTGCGGTGCCAACATCGCTGCCACCGCACTGACGATGTGTGCCTTTGTCGCCGGCAGCGTTGAAGCGCCATGCCAGACCTGCCAGGCGCGGCACACCTAGGCGCATCCTGCCGCTG
>JBBAPP010000388.1:0-1574 GCA_040400775.1 Polaromonas sp.
GCACCGACTTTGCCCGTTACGGCACTGATTTGTCGGCGCGGGTCAAAGCCTGGAGTGCAGCCGCATTGGCCAGTGAGCAACTGGTCGATGAGTGGCAGAAATGGTTGTTGCGCCCAGATTTGGCGCGTTTGGAGCCCTTGTAGGCGCTGGGCACTGCTGACCTAAGCCAGCTTCTTCACCAGCACCTGGGACTTGCGGTCCCAGTTGTACTTGCGCTTGCGCGCATCGGGTAGCCAGTCCGGGTCCATCTGCACAAAGCCGCGCTTGATAAACCAGTGCATGGTGCGGGTGGTCAGTACAAAAATGCTTTGCAGGCCAGCTGCCCGTGCGCGTTGCTCGATGCGCTTTAAAATTTTCTCGCCATCGCCCTGGCCTTGGGATTGCGGCGACACCGTGAGTGCGGCCATTTCAGCTGTTTTGGCTTCGGGGTAGGGGTATAGCGCTGCGCAGGCAAAGATCACGCCGTCGTGCTCAATGATGGTGTAGTTGTCGGCATCGCGTTCAATCTCGGTGCGGTCGCGCTTGACCAGCGTGCCGTCTTTTTCAAGCGGCTCAATCAATTGCAAGATTCCGCCTACGTCGTCGGCGGTTGCTTCGCGCAGCTCTTCTAACTTTTCATCAATCACCATAGTGCCAATGCCGTCATGCACGTAAACCTCCAGCAGCAGCGCGCCATCGACTGCAAACGGCAAGATGTGGCTGCGCTCCACACCTGATTTGCAGGCTTTCACGCAATGCTGCAAATAAAACGCGGCATCTAGCGGCTGGGTGGCGTTGGGCAGTTGTGCCAGTAGCTTCTCAGCCGCTGCCAGCGGCAACTCGGTGTCAATCGGGTTGTCATCGCTGGCGGGCAAGTCCGGGTGCATCCGAATACCTGGGATTTCGGTCAAAAAGATCAGCTTGTCAGCGCCCAACGCAATCGCCACGCTGGTGGCCACTTCTTCCATGGTTAAATTAAACGCCTCACCAGTCGGTGAAAAGCCAAACGGTGACAGCAGCACCATGGCCTCAAAGTTCAGCGTGCGGGTGATGCCCAGCGTGTCGACCTTGCGTACCAGGCCCGAGTGTTTGAAGTCAACGCCATCGACAATTCCTACCGGCCGGGCCGTGATGAAGTTGCCTGAAATGACCCGCACCTTAGCGCCGGCCATGGGTGTATTGGGCAGGCCTTGGCTGAAGGCGGCTTCAATCTCGTAGCGCAATTGGCCGGCGGCTTCCTGTGCGCTGTCGAGCGCCACTTCGTCGGTAATTCGCATGCCGTGGGAGTATTTGGCCTCATGGCCTTTGGCGGCCAGTTGTTCATTGACTTGTGGCCTGAAGCCGTGAACCAGCACAATCTTTACCCCCATGCTTTGGATCAGCGCCAAGTCTTGTGCAATGTGCTGCAACTTCCCAGCAGCAATCGCCTCGCCTGCAATACCGACAACAAAGGTTTTGCCCCGGTGCGTGTGGATGTAGGGCGCAACTGAGCGAAACCAGGGCACAAAGGTGAAATTGAAGACGGCGGACATGGGCGTACTCACGAGGCTATAGCAGGAAAACAAAGAGATATCCGGGCGCTAAGCCGAACAAAA
>JBBAPP010000389.1:0-1563 GCA_040400775.1 Polaromonas sp.
GCAGCGTCATCAGCGCCTACTGCGGTAACGCGGCGGCCTTTCACCGTGCCGATGCGGCGGGCTACGTGTTCTGGAGCGATCGCGTGGTAGAGCTGGACGCGATGAACCCACAAGTCGCTGCCCGCCTGGCTCGAGCCCTTGACCGCTGGAGCAAACTGGCTGAGCCCTACCGCAGCGCAGCACGTGAGGCGATTGCGCGCATCGCCGCCAAAAACGATTTGAGCAAAGACACGCTTGAAGTGATCACACGTGCCCTTGCTGGTTAACCCACAGCAATTTAAATACCATGCCGAAAAACATTTCCCTGACCCGCTACCTGGTTGAACAGCAACGTCAAGACGGCCACATCCCCCCCGAGCTGCGCCTGCTGCTTGAAGTAGTGGCCCGAGCCTGTAAAAGTATCAGCCAGGCTGTCAACAAGGGCGCGCTCGGCAGCGTGCTAGGCACGGCGGGCAGCGAGAACATACAGGGTGAAGTGCAAAAAAAGCTCGATATCATCGCCAACGACGTACTGATTGAAGCCAACGAATGGGGCGGCCACTTGGCGGCTATGGCCAGTGAAGAAATGGACAGTATTTACGTGGTCCCCAACCGCTATCCGCAAGGCGAGTATCTGCTGCTGTTTGACCCCTTAGACGGCAGCAGCAATATTGATGTCAACGTCAGTATTGGCACCATCTTTAGCGTACTGAAAAAACCTGAGGGCGATGCAGGTGTTAAAGAGGCAGACTTCTTGCAAGCAGGTAACAAGCAAGTCGCCGCAGGCTACTGCGTCTATGGCCCGCAAACCACCCTGGTTTTGACGGTAGGCGACGGCGTAGCCATGTTCACGCTGGACCGCGAGCAGGGCTCATTTGTACTGACAGAAGAAAATCTGCACATCCCCGAAGACACGCAAGAGTTCGCTATCAACATGAGCAACATGCGCCACTGGGACGAACCCGTCAAACGCTATATTGACGAATGTTTGCTGGGCAAAGAGGGGCCGCGCGGCAAAAACTTCAACATGCGTTGGATCGCCTCGATGGTGGCCGACGTGCACCGCATATTAACGCGTGGTGGTATTTTTATGTACCCCTGGGACAAACGCGAGCCTGAAAAAGCTGGCAAGCTGCGCCTGATGTACGAGGCCAACCCCATGAGCTGGCTGGTGGAGCAGGCAGGCGGCGCATCTACCAACGGCAAACAACGCATCATGGACTTGCAGCCCAGCAAACTGCATGAACGCGTCAGCGTGGTGCTGGGGTCAAAGCATGAAGTCGAGCGGGTCACCGCCTACCACTCCGGGCTATAATTTATTGCTGTACTTAAAAAACCCAACGATGGGTGCTTCTATAAATTCAGATTTTCGAGACAAAGTGCAAGGCGCATGTCGTATCGCTTTTTGCGCGCATACGAGGGCCGCGCAGGACACCGGAATGTACTTAAGTACACGAGGTTTCCGAGCACCATGCAACGTCGTCATTCGCTCGAAAATTAATTTATAGAAGTGTCCTAAAAATACACAAGCCGGTGTAGCTCAGTCGGTAGAGCAGCTCATTCGTAATGAGAAGGTCGGGTGTT
>JBBAPP010000390.1:0-1561 GCA_040400775.1 Polaromonas sp.
GTGGCCAGGTAGTCGGTCACGGCCTCTTCAAAAGCCTGACGAAGCTCGGTCACATTGTCAGCATGAAAACCAACGATATCGGTGATGCCGGCGATATGGCCAATAAAGCAGGCGTCGTCATCGCTGTAGTTGATTTGGGCTGCGTAGCCTTTGAATTGCATGGTGTTCATGGTGGTTAATCTTTCAATTTATCTAAGTGCGGTTAGCCTGGCCATCAAGGCTTGATGCCCGCTTGATCTAAAAACCTCCGGGCATCAAGCACTTGGTAGGGTTTGGCCTCTTTGGCGGGGTGCGGCCTGTGAAAGGTGCCGACCACGTTGTTCAAAATGAAGCGCACCCGCGAGCCGTTACCCTCAATCGTCTGCGCCCCAAGCGCGGTGAACAGCGTCTCCATATCCGCCCAATCCAAAGACGCGGTGATGGGCTTGGCAAACACGATGGAAAGCGTCTTCTTATGCTTGCTGTTCATGACTGCATTATGGTTGGATCTTCCATATATTGCAATCAATTTATGCAAGCGCTGCTAGGGGGCACTGTTTTATTGGAACGGGGCCAAAATAGCAGTTTCGAGACATTTTTTGACCATTTTTAGCAGCCAAATACGACTTTAGCCTAATGAATACGGGCGCAGACAGCTCCTGATTCAGGAGCGTTTCAGCGCACTTTCAAATCGCCACCAGCTGCCGGATGCCCTTGGCTTGCATCTCGCTGCCGGGCCCGCTGGCGATGACTTCGCCGCGCTGCATCACCAGGTAGTCGTCGGCCAGCTCTTCGGCAAAGTCGTAGTACTGCTCGCACAGCACAATGGCCATGTCACCCCGGTCGGCCAGCATGCGAATCACGCGGCCAATGTCCTTGATGATGCTGGGCTGAATGCCTTCGGTGGGCTCGTCCAGTATCAAGAGTTTGGGTTTGGCGGCCAGTGCCCGTGCAATGGCGAGCTGCTGCTGCTGACCACCCGACAAGTCGCCACCGCGCCGCGAGATCATCTGCTTGAGCACCGGGAAAAGCTCAAACAACTCCGCCGGGATGGGAGTGGACGCGCTTTTGTAGGCCAAGCCCATTAGCAAGTTGTCTTGAACCGTCAGTCGCGAGAAAATCTCCCGGCCTTGCGGCACAAAGCCAATGCCAGAGCGGGCACGCGCGTACGACGTGGCTTTTTCTATGGGTTTACCGTCAAACTCAATGCTGCCAGAGCGGATCGGAACCAGCCCCATCAGCGACTTGAGCAGCGTGGTTTTACCCACGCCATTGCGGCCCAGCAGCACCGTAACTTTGCCCAGGCGCGCCTGGAGGCTGACCCCGCGAAGAATGTGCGAGCCGCCGTAGTATTGGTTGATGTCTTTGACTTGAAGGATCGGGGTCGTCATGGGTAATGTGGCTTCAACGGCCTAAGTAAACTTCAATGACTTTTTCGTTGTTTTGCACTTGTGCGAGTGTGCCTTCGGCCAAAACGCTTCCTTCATGAAGCACCGTGACCTTCTCAGAAATCCGCTCAATAAAGCTCATGTCATGCTCCACCACAATCAGGCTGTGGTGTTTTTTAAGCGAGATAAACAGC
>JBBAPP010000391.1:0-1559 GCA_040400775.1 Polaromonas sp.
AGCCTTGTCCAACGAGGTATGAGCCTGAGCGGCGGCTGTATTTCCACCCAGATATGAGCCTGAAGCGGTAGATTTGGACTGAATCGAAGGGCGGGTTGATCATCCCAAGAATGGTGATCAACATGAACGAAACGCGGCTATGCACGATTGAGCAGGTCAAGCAATTTCTGGGGGCCAGCGCCGAGATTGATTTCTCGGCGCACGGCGGCGACCTCGAACGCTACGCGCACATCAGCGACGTACTCAAGCGCTTTGACTACCCCCGCTGCAGTAAACACGAGCGCGGTGTGCTGCTGCGCTACCTGCAGCACACCAGCGGCTACAGTCGCGCCCAGGTCAATCGGCTGGTCCAGCAGTGGCACACCAACCGCCTGGCCAAGTTGCCCCTTGCCAAGCGCTACAAAGCACCCGCTGCTCCCTTTGCGCGCAAATACACCCCCCTGGATATCGAACGCCTGGTGGAGATGGACAAAGCGCACGAGGATGTTTGCGGCCCGGCCATCATTCACCTCCTCAAACGAGCCTTTCACGACTATGGCGATGTGCGTTACGAACGCTTGGCTACGCTGTCTTCTTCGCACCTGTACAACTTGCGCAGAAGTGCTGGCTACCAGTACCTGCGGGTGAGCTTTACCAAGACCCATCCGGTGTGCAATAGCATCGGCGTGCGCAAGGCACCATACCCCAATGGCAGGGCTGGCTTTGTGCGAATTGATAGCGTTCACCAGGGCGACCAAGACGGCATGAAAGGGGTCTATCACATCACCTGTGTGGACAGCATTTCACAGTGGCAAGTGGAGGCTTGCGTGCAGGGCATCAGCGAGGCATTTTTGCTGCCGGTGCTGGAGCTGGTGATGGAGCAGTTTCCCTTTGTCATCGAAGGTTTCCACTCCGACAACGGCTCCGAGTACATCAATCACAAAGTTGCCAAGATGCTGGAAAAACTGCGCATCGAGCAGACCAAATCACGCTCGCGCCAGAGCAATGACAACGCCTTGGCGGAGAGTAAGAATGCCAGTGTGGTCAGGAAGCATATGGGCTACAGCCACATCCCGCAAAAGTACGCCCAGCCGATCAATACGTTTTACCAGGAGGTGTTCAACCCGTGGCTCAATCTGCACCGTCCCTGCATGTTTGCAACCAGCAAAGTCAACGGCAAAGGCAAGGTTGTTAAAGTCTATAAACACGCCGATGTGAAGACTCCTTTGGAGGCGCTGGCGAAGCTAAACAAACTGGACCTGGTGAGGTTCAAAACAGACTCGATGCTGGCAGATTTGTTGGCGCAGGCCAGGCAGCAAACGGACCTTGCTGCGGCGCAGGATATGCAGCAAGCCAAAAACGAATTGTTCGCCAGCTTTGCAAAACAAAAACAGCGGGCGTGATGCATTCGGGGTGAATTGTGGCGCTCGCAAAAAGGGGGGGCCTCCGGCGGCCTGGCAGGGGCCTGATTTAAAAAATTCCGCAAGCCCTTAAACTTCCCTTTTCAACCCGGTCAACCCGCACATCGAAATTACCCAAACTGAGAACCCTTCAGGCTCATACCTGAATTGGAAAATACT
>JBBAPP010000392.1:0-1557 GCA_040400775.1 Polaromonas sp.
AAAACTGGCTCAACCCACCCGAGTGGACCGACCGTATCCCAGAAGTCACCCCGCTAGGCATGGCCACCAGCCCCTACCCAGACAGAATCGTCGCCAAACCCGGACATGACAAAGACTTGGCTGACCGCACCCTCACCAAGCTCTACAACCAGCGCCCCGCCTGGCTGGACGCGGCACACAAACAGCTAGACGCAGCAGTAGCCCTAGCCTACGGTTGGGCCGACTACACGGCTGGTATGCCAGATGATGAAATCCTCAAACGCCTGCTGGCGCTGAACCTGGAGCGGGCGGCTTAAAACAGGTCAAAAACGCTAATTTTTTATACGAAAAGTGTCTTTATCCCTTTAAATACGGGCACTATCAGCTACTAAATTAATAGCAATGTTACTTCGCTCACGGCTTGCGTTGCGGTGTCGCTTCCATCTTATTCAAGTCAAACCCTCTTTTCGCTAATCTTTCCGTGAGTAACTTGTACGCCTCGGGATTGGGAGCAGGCGTGCGGGACAACACCCACAGCAATTCCTGGCGTGGCTCACTGATGGCGACAAGCTGGTAGTCGGCATCCAGGTCAATGATCCAGTAGTCACCCCACACCAAGGGCAGAAACGACAGCCAAGCGGGTGCAAAGCGCACCTCCAGCTTGGGCGATGTGGCGTTACCAATCTGCCGTGCTTCACCCAAGGCTTCTTTGGCCTTGCCGTCAGAATCCGTGCAGCGGTTGGTCACGCGGATAGTGCCGTTGGCGAGCGCCTCGTAATTTGCCACCGTGTTACTGACGCACTTTTTTTGAAAGAAGTTGGGGTACTTGGCAATCTCGTACCAGGTGCCCATGTAGCGCTGTACGTTCAAGCTGGGGATGGTGGCCAGAGAATCTTGGGCCCAAGCGCCAACTGCAAGTGCAAAGAGCAGCACTGGTAAAAATATCTTTTTCAAGTTCATGCTGGGGTCTTCAATGGGTCGCTAATGTCTTTAACCCGCCAGACCCACATAGACATTTTGCACATCGTCGTTGGCATCAATGGCGGCTAAAAAAGCTTCAACCTCGTGCATGTCTGCGACGCTCAAAGTCGCTGGGTCTATCGGGTTTTTGGCCTTGTAGCCCAGCTTGGCAGACAGCACGGTAAAGCCTTGGGCGGGCAGGGCGCGGCTGACCAAATCGAGGTCGGTGGCGTCTGTTAAAAAAAGCGCATGGCCGGCTTCTTCGCCGGCTTCAAAGTCTTGCGCACCGGCTTCAATGGCGGCAGTCTCAGCATCCGCACCGGGGGCAGTGGGTTCAGCTTCTATCATGCCGACATGGTCAAAGTCCCATGACACGGAGCCCGACGTGCCGAGCTGCCCTTTGCGAAACAGCACCCGCACTTCAGATGCCGTACGGTTGTGGTTATCGGTCAGGCATTCCACCATCAGCGGCACATGGTGTGGTGCAAAGCCTTCGTAAATGACGTGCTCAAAATGCACCGCCTCCGCGCCAGTGCCAGAGCCTTTTTTAATCGCCCGGTCCAGCGTGTCTTTGGGCATGCTGACTTTGCGGGCTTGCTCCACCAGCAGCCGCAGCTT
>JBBAPP010000393.1:0-1555 GCA_040400775.1 Polaromonas sp.
GCCAGACATCGCCGCCGCAGAGCGCCGCGTGGCCAGCGCCAACCAGCAAATCGGCATTGCCAAAGCGGCCTACTACCCAAGTTTCAGTTTGAATGCGTCTAGCGGCACATCCGCCAGCCGCGTGGCGGATCTGTTCAGCGCACCAACAGCTTTGTGGTCTCTGGGTTTGTCGACAGCGCAAGTGCTCTTTAAGGGCGGCGCTTTGGACGCGCGGCTTGATGGCGCAAACGCTGCGTATGAACAGACCGTGGCACGCTATCGCCAGACTGTGCTGAGCGCTTTTCAAAATGTTGAAGACCAGCTGTCGGCCAGCCGAGTCTTGCAGGTGCAACAGGCCCTGCGCGCGCAGGCATCTAGCGCAGCAGACCAGGTCGAGCAGCAGGTGCTGAACCGTTACCGTAGCGGTCAGGTCAGTTTTACCGAAGTCATCCTAGCGCAAACCACGGCCCTAAATGCCCGCCGTGCGCTGGTGCAAGCGACTGCTGACCGCCAGACCACAGCGGTAGCGCTGGTTCAGTCCTTAGGTGGCGGATGGCGCAATGTTGAATAGCTGGTCATACGCGTATTGCTTGACGTTCAGCGGTTTTATTACTTCCCGTTAATCGCCAGCAACTCCACCTCAAACACCAGCGTCGCATTTGGCGGTATGACGCCGCCTGCGCCGCGCTGGCCGTAGGCAATGGCGGATGGGCAGGTCAGCTTGGCTTTGCCGCCGGTTTTCATCAGCTGTACGCCTTCTGTCCAGCAGGGGATCACGCCATTCAGCGGGAACTCTGTCGGCTCATTGCGCTTGTACGAGCTGTCGAATTCTTTGCCGTCCGGAAAAGTGCCTTTGTAATGCACCTTGACACGGTCAGTGGACGCTGGGCTGCTGCCTGTGCCGTCTTTTAAAGAGCGGTACACCAACCCGCTTTTGGTGACCTGTGCGCCAGCTTCTTTGGCGGCTGCGGCAAGTACCGCGTCAGTCTGTGCCCAGCCAGTCGTGGCCAGCAGGGCGAAAGCGGTGGCAATCAATGGGGAACGCATAAAAATCCTTTGTGGTTTCAGTTTCTACGCGCAATTCTCCTACAACGCGTCCGGTTCAACAGCTACGTTGCCTGCGTAAAGTCATGTTATTTTTAGGGATGCACAGTTTTCAACCCACCCACGACTCAGATCCTATGGCTCTCACCACCTACCTCGTTGAAGACAGCGCCACCATTCGAGAAAATCTGGTCTCGACTTTGGAGGAACTCGGGCCCGTCAAAGTCGTTGGTTTTGCTGAAACCGAGCAAGCAGCCAGCGCCTGGATGTCTGCGCACAACCAAGACTGGCAGTTGGCCATTATTGATTTGTTCCTCAAAGAAGGCAGCGGTTTGGGTGTGCTCAAAGGCTGCCAGAACCGTCATGCCAACCAAAAGGTGGTGGTGTTGACCAACTATGCCACCACTGACATCAGAAGGCGCTGCGCAGAGCTTGGTTCAGATGCGGTGTTTGACAAATCGAATCAGTTGGAGGAGTTGCTTGAATACTGCACGCATGCTACGTCTCTCAAAGACCTGCACTGAAAGCTCGC
>JBBAPP010000394.1:0-1555 GCA_040400775.1 Polaromonas sp.
ATCATGATTGGCCTGGCCGTGGTGCTTTCACCTTATTTCATCAGCTCACCGGGCATGCAGGGCATTGTGGCCAAGTCAGCAGCTGTTGGCTGGTTTGCACTGGTGCTGGGGCTGGCATTTGTGGGTGTGTATGCGCGGCGGCGCATAGCGGGTAAATAAGCTTTTACAGCTGTACACAGCTTAGACAGCTATACATAGCATAGCTTGTTACACCCGTATCCATTGGGCTAAAGCTCAATTAGACACTTAATACTGGCTCTTTTTCAGTTTTTTTTGGTACATTCAACCGTTCGGCAGACACATACTGCTCGCGGTACTTCTCAAACGGCATGCTGTCAAGCGCTTCAATCTTCTTTTGATCAGCCATCGACTGCTGGCTAAGGTTCTTGAAATGCGCTTGCTGTTGGTTTGAGAACGGCAGTGATAGCAGTGTGGCCTTGGTTTTCTCAGACTGGGCATGCACAAATTTGACAAAAGAATTGTCGTGGTCTTCAGCCATGGCGGCCAGAACTCTGGCGGATGGCAAGCTGCTGGCATCGTTCAGGCCCACAGTGGCGGCAGCCAGCGCTGCACTGTAATCTGTCGTGCCATGTGCTGCATCAAGAGCTGCCGCTATCGGTGCGCATTCAGCCACAATCTCACTGCCCCAATCGGTCAGCGTCACCTCGCTGCCGCCACGCTCCAGCAACAGACCAGGTTCACGGCCGCGTGCAGCAGTACGGTGCTGGTTACGCGCCAAGGCGGCGATTTCTTCAGGGCTATCGGGCGGACTGGCGCTGGTGAGGCAATGCAGCAAAAAAACATCTAAAAAACGTATCGTCTGAGCCGTGATACCAACCGCCTCAAACGGGTCCAAGTCCATCAAACGCACTTCGATGTATTCCACCCCGCGTTCACGCAGCGCGTGCAACGGACGCTCGCCGGGGAAGATAACGCGTTTGGGGCGAATCGTGCCGTAAAACTCGTTTTCAATTTGCAGCAAAGTCGTATCAAGCTGGTTGTAGTCGCCGCCAGGGTTTTGGATGCCTACTTTTTCATAAGCCGGGTAAGGCCGTGTCAATGCGTCTTGCAACGACGCGGCATACCCTTCCAGGCTGTTGTAGCTGACGGCCAGCGATGCCTGCGCGTCGCTCTGGTAGCCTAGCCTGCCCATGCGCAGCGAAGTGCCGTACGGCATGTACATGGTGCTGGTGCTGAGTTGCTGCAGCTCGTGCTGGCGACCTGCCACAAAACTGGAACATACCGCTGGCGAGGCACCAAACAAATACAGCAACAAAAACGCCTGGCGCCGAAAATTTCGAATCTGCGCAAAATATTGATCGCTGGTCACACCAGGAAACGACCAGTTGTAATGGATGCCCGAGATAGTTTGCATGCGCCGACCGTAGCGGTGCGACAGCCCCAGGCGATAAACACTTTTGGCGCGACCCACGTTAGACGAGCCAAAACGCGCCACCGGGATGGTCTCGTCTGTCGGCAAACCACAGGGCATGGATGACACCCACAGCATTTCATCGCCCAGTTCCTGCAGGCTTCGGTAGGTGAACTGGTGGAT
>JBBAPP010000395.1:0-1543 GCA_040400775.1 Polaromonas sp.
ACGCCATCTTTCCACGGCAAATCAACCGGATATTCTTTCAGCAAACAATCATCCGGCAGGCAATCAATCGGCGTGAAGTCCCGGTGTGCAATGTATTCAGGCCGTTTGTGGCGGCGAATGTGGTTGCTCACCGCGCACAGGCTCAGGTAGACGCTGACCCGGTCAAACGGTGACAGGTTGCTGCCGGATGCATGCACCAGGCAGGAGTGAAACAAAATCATCGAACCCGCTGGGCCTTTGGGGCTGACGATGCCGCCTTGTTTACCCCCAGCTCTTTGCACCAGTTGGCGAATCAGGTTGTTATCGACTGTCCATAGCGGGTAGCTGGTGGTGGTCAGGTCGTGCTTGGCCTCGACCACGCCTTTTTTGTGGCTGCCGGGGATGAACATCAGCGGGCCGTTGTGCTCTGTCACGTCGTCCAAGAAAATCGCGATATTCATGGCGCGCTCTGTCGGCATGTGGTCGTCGTTTAGCCAGGTGCCGTAGTCTTGGTGCCATTGCCAGACATCGCCTTCAAATGCCATCTTTCCGTTGATTTTGAACTGGTGCATGTAGAGCTTTTCGCCCAGCAAGCTTTCAACCGGCTCGATCATGCGAGGGTGGCGCGCCAGCTTGGCAAACGGCTCGCTGTACATGTGGGCGGCAAAGTTGGTACGAACTGCGTCTTTGCCTTTTTCACGTACGTTGTAGTCCTCTCGGCGTGAATACAGTTCGGGCACGGCATCGGTCAGGTTTTGGGTTTCTTCGGGCGTGAAGTGGCCGGGAAAAAACAAATAGCCGTCACGGTCAAACTGGGCGAGTTGGTCAGGGGTCAGGTTCATGATGTGTCTCCTAAGTGATTTTTAAAAGGCTTTTGAAAAAGGGCTGCAGTCAATAAATGGGCCAGATTTTGGCCTGCATCTTCAGCATGCTGGCGTATCAGGGTTTCGGCCTCGGTGGCAGCACCGCATGCGATGGCTTTGGCGATCGCTTGGTGCTCGTCCCAGATGGATTCACGCATGGTCGATGCCTGCAGCACCGCTCCCATAGCACGGCGAATATGGTGCCAGTGCGTTTGCGCGGTTTGTGCAATCAGCGGGTTGCCCGATGCAACATAAATGGCGCTGTGAAAGGCTGCGTCAGCCGTCATCATGGCTTTGATGTCTGTGCCGCGCGCGGCCAAGCGACCTTGCGTGATGAGTTGCGCGTCAATCACGTAACGCGACTGCGCTGCCAGCTTGGCAGCAAGCGCGTCCAGCGTGCTACGCACCTGGTAAATCTGCACCAGCGTGTTCACATCCAGTGGCGCCACCAGCACGCCACGGCCAGGCGCATCGCGTACAAAACCGTCTTTTCTGAGCAGTCGCAGCGCCTGCAAAACTGGCTGGCGTGACACGGCCAACTGCTCGGCTATGTCTTCCTGCATGATGCGCGCGCCGGGAGGCAGCGTGCCATCGCTGATGGCGTCGAGCAAGCTGGTGTACACCTGCTCAACCAGGTCGGGAGTGGATTCGATTTTGATGAGATTGGATGACATGCTTAAACTCTGTATACAGAATACGAC
>JBBAPP010000396.1:0-1542 GCA_040400775.1 Polaromonas sp.
TACTGGCTCGCAGGGCATCACCTTTGCGCATGAAATGGGCCACAGCAAGTCAAAGCTTGACCGCTTTTGCGGCTGGGTGCTGATGACCAGTGTTTGCTACGGCCACTTCATGGTGGAGCACTACCGTGGTCACCACCCGCGCGCTGCCACGCACGACGACCCTGCCAGCTCTCGCCGCGGTGAAACTGTGTACCAGTTTTTACAGCGCACGCTGTGGGGCAGTTTGCAAAGCGGCTGGCACCTGGAGGCGCTGCGCTTGGTGCAAATGAAGTCAAGCTGGCTATGCAGCCCACTGGCTTGGTCTACAGCTGCCAGTTTGATGGTGTTTGTGCTGCTAGCCGCCTATTTACCGGCGCAAACGGCTATGAAAGCGATAGCGTTTTTTGTCCTGCAATCGGTCGTGGCCTTCGTGTTGCTAGAGATCGTCAACTACATCGAGCATTACGGCTTGCAGCGCAAAACCGATGGTGGCCAACGCGAACCCTTCGGCATGATGCACGCATGGAACGCCGACAACGTGGCTACCAATTCGATGCTGGCCAACCTGCAACGCCACTCAGACCACCACATGCATGCCTGGAAGACCTACCCCACGCTGGAGCCACTGCCCGGCCCGCAGTTGCCTACGGGTTATGCTGGCTGCCTGCTGCTGGCGATACTGCCGCCACTGTGGTTTTCTGTGATGCATCCACGGATAGAGAAGTTGCAGTTAAATACGTCTGTAGCCCAATAAAAACTGGCGCAAATAGCTACCAAATTTGTAGCTTTATATCTCGTGTTGGCGAATCGCAACCTTAGCTACGCCTCTACAGAACTGCCATCAATTTCCAGTCCGCTGCGCCTCTTCGGCTGACCAGCCTTTGCAGGCCAAAGCCATGTAGCGTGGTACTGCTCGTTTGCCTGACCCGTAGGCGCTGATGGTTCGGGTGCTCATGCCCAGCGCCTGCGCTGCGTTGGCTAGGGACAAGCCATTGCGCGCCCGCCATTGTGCAAAAATGCGTGTGTTTTCGTCAGGCGCGTTTTGCGCTTGCGCATCCAGCCACAAGGTGTCAGCGCCAATTTGAATGTCTTGCTGAGGCCACACCACGGCCCAGCCTTCGCCATCTATCAGTGTTGCCTGTGCGAATACGGCAGGGTCTTTCAGGGGGGCCAGGCCTTTTGATTCAGCAATCAGCGGCGCAAAATCAACCGTGTAAGTGCTGCCATCAACAAATTCAAGCCGCAAACCAGGGTTTGACTTGGCCTTTAGCACCTTGATGCTTTGAAGCCGGGGACGTTTCATTTGTGCCATTTTTTCCACTCTTTCCATAGGTCGTCAATGTGGGCGTTTATCCATGCCATGACTTCAACTTTCAAGCCTGTAGGCCATCGGCCTGTGCAGCGCAGCGTTTCAAGCTCAATGCGCACATCAACACTGCCACCCACCAGATGGCAATGCGCTGGGCCGTGATCGCGTTCTCTGATTTCCAGTCTGTATTTGTTGAGAAAACGCGCTTTAGTCGTCATTAAAATCTTATTGTATAGAAAATATGTCTATAGTGG
>JBBAPP010000397.1:0-1529 GCA_040400775.1 Polaromonas sp.
AAAAGCAACAAATTAAAAAGATGATTTACGAAATCTGTACCGTTACCGACCCAGGCCTGGTACGGGACAACAACGAAGATGCCGTCGCTTTTGATAGCCAGACCGGGCTTTGCCTATTGGCCGATGGTATGGGGGGCCACAACGCGGGCGAGATTGCCAGCGGCATGGCGTGCACCTTCATCAAGTTCGAAATGAGCCGCTGGCTCTCACAGGCTGGCCTGAACGCTGACAGCCAGGACGTCAAGCGCGCTCTGGCGGAGTGCGTTCAAAACGCCAACCACTCTATTTTGGACGCAGCCAATGCCAACCCGCAGCATACCGGCATGGGCACCACACTGGTCGTGGCTGTATTTCAGGCGGGGCGCGTCATGCTCGGCCACATTGGCGACTCCCGTTGCTACCGTCTAAGGGGGCGGGATTTTCAGCAAATTACTAAAGACCATTCGCTGCTACAAGAGCAGATGGACGCAGGCTTGATCACACCCGAACAGGCACTAACTTCTGGCAACAAAAACCTTATCACGCGCGCCCTTGGCGTTGAAAGCCATGTGTTACTTGATGTAACAGAACACCGTGTCGAAGTGGGTGATATTTACCTGATGTGTTCCGATGGCCTGTCGGATATGGTGAGGGATGCAGGCATCGCAGATATCTTGTTGGGTGATGCCACATTGGCGCAAAAAGCAAAACAACTGATAGCTGCGGCCAATGCAGGCGGTGGCCGGGACAATATTTCTGTTGCACTGACGCGTGCAAAAAAGGCCACACCCAAGCGGGGATTTTTGTCCAGAATGCGCGGGAAATAACGAAAACGTATGGCGTGTCAAAAAAGCAGTCCTCGGACATGCCGAAAATGATCGTCTTGGTTGACGGCGCATTGATCAAGTGCGTTCAATTGACCAAAAGCCCTAAATTTTTTGAGCCGCTTTCCTAGTGCGCCACGCCCATCAAAACGCTGGCTAAAAAGCTGTGTCAGCCGCGCGCCAGGCTCGCCGAGCTATTGATCCGGCCTAAGGCTATGAACCGTTCGCCCTGAGCCCGCAGCTCCGATCATCCTGAGCTTGTCGAAGGATGGGTTTCGACAAGCTCAACCCGACGGAGATTTTATACATCATCGGGCTGGATCAATAATAGCCTCAGATGCCAACAGAGAGATGGACAGCTTGAAGGTGGATGGGATGGGCAAGGCAAGGATGCGGCTGGCGAACCTAAAAATAGCTCGGTCAACGCGCACCGCTTGACAAAAATGTCGTCTGCTTATTTGGGAGTGGCATTCCTGACGCTTGGAGTCGTATACGTGTTAAAAAATGTTAAAAAGTGTCACTGATTTCAGGCAAGTTGAGTTATGCTTTGCAGGCAATGAGAAGAAGAAAGATCTGTTCGTGTTGACCAAATTAAGGAGCTTTTATGCAAATCAAGCGTTCTCTTCAAAAGGGTTTCACCCTGATTGAGCTGATGATCGTTGTGGCGATTATTGGTATTTTGGCTGCGGTGGCTTTGCCGGCTTATCAGGACTACACGATTCGTGC
>JBBAPP010000398.1:0-1515 GCA_040400775.1 Polaromonas sp.
CAATTGCGTCCGCACTTCCCACACCTTGCCAGTCAATTTACGCACTACAAAATGGCAGGCGTGGCACGAGATTTTTTGGCGGAGATTCGGGTGGCGCTGGATTCGTGACGCAGTCGCCGGGTTGGCTGCTAGTCAAAATCCAAATATGTACTTATAATAAGTACATATTTACCAATATTTGTACTTTATGGAAGACCAATCAACCCGGCCAACGACAGCACCCAACAGCTATAGCAGCGCGATTCGCCAAAAAATCGTCGACGGCATCGCGCGCCCCATGCCCCAGCTGACCCAGCGTGACGTGTGGTTGCCCGAGGCAAGCCAAAAAGCCATTGCGGTGATCGGCATGCGCCGCGCAGGCAAAACCTCGCTGCTCTGGCAAATCATGGCGCAGCAGCTTGCGCAGGGTACGCCGCGCGAGGCGCTGGTGTACTTCAGCTTTGAGGACGAACGCCTGGCCGGCATGAGCGCGCTGGATTTGCAGAGCGTGATTGAAGAGTATTACAAGCTGTACCCCGAGCGCCGGGACAAACAGAAAACCACTTTCTTCCTCGATGAAATTCAGCTTGTCCCCGGCTGGGAAACCTTTGTACGCCGCATTCTGGACACTGAAACCATAGGCATTTACCTGTCGGGTTCGTCCGCCAAACTACTCTCGCGTGAAATTGCCACCAGCATGCGCGGGCGTGCGCTAGAGGCCATCGTCACACCGTTCAGCTTTCGTGAAATGCTGCGCCACCATGGCGCGTTGCCAAGCCAGCCCAGCACCCACTGGACCAAAGCACAACGCTCGGCGCTGCATCACCAACTGGTGCGCTACCTGGCCATGGGCGGCTTTCCAGAGGTGCAAAGCCTGCTAGCCCCCGAACACACGCGCCAGCGGCTTGAGCTGCTGAAGACCTATGTCGATGTGGTGCTGCTGCGCGACGTGATTGAGCGCCACAACGTTACCCAGCCTCAGGTACTGCGCTGGCTGGTGCAGCAACTGCTGGGCAATGCAGCGGGCGCTTTCAGCGTGAACAAGTTTTTCAACGACCTGAAGTCGCGTGGCATCGCCGTGGGCAAGGAGCGCCTACACGAGTACCTGGCGCATCTGGAAGACACCTTTTTAGTCACCAGCATCCACATCGCCAGCGAGTCAGAGCGCCGCCGCCAGGTCAATCCGCGCAAATCCTACCCGGTCGATACAGGGCTATGCGCCTTGTTTGACCCTCCAGGCAAACCCAACACTGGCCATGCACTGGAAATGGTGGTACTTCACGAATGCCTGCGGCGCGGTGCGGAGCTGGCCTATGTGCGCACCGCACAAGGTTACGAGGTTGATTTTTTGGCCACCCGCTATGACGCTCAAGAAACGCTGATTCAGGTCTGCGCCGACATCAACAACACGGACACCTTCAACCGCGAAATCCGCGCTCTTCAGGCCGCGCAGCTTGAACACCCAGCCGCACAATGCCTGCTGGTCACGATGGAGCCACCCCTGCGCGAAAAGCTGGTAGATGGCGTGACCATCGT
>JBBAPP010000399.1:0-1505 GCA_040400775.1 Polaromonas sp.
CGAAGGGCTCAGCCCGAACCGATCTAACGCCAATGGACAATCTCGGTTCGTACGTGCAGGCTAAGCAACCCGGCAAATCTTCAGCATATTCGTTCCGCCAGGCGCACCCATTGGCTCGCCGCAGGTAATCGCGTACACGTCGCCGCTTTGCACAATTTTGCGGTCCAGCAAATGCCGCTCGGCCTGGCTGAGTGCGGTGTCCCGGTCGGCGCTGGTGTCCATCAATAACGGACGCACATTGCGGAACAGCGTCATCTTGCGTTGGGTGCTGACGCGCGGCGTGAGCGCGTAAATCGGCACGCGAATGTCGTGGCGGCTCATCCACAGCGCGGTTGAGCCGCTGTCGGTCATGGCCACTATGGCTTTGGCACCCAAATGGCTGGCGGTGAACAGCGCACCCATGGCAATCGACTGGTCAATACGGGCAAAGGTTTTGCCGCTGAAGTCAGCGTCAATTTCTTTGTACTCGGCTTTTTCAGCTTCCAGACAAATATTGGCCATCTCAATAATCGTTTCAATCGGGAATTTTCCCGCGGCGGTTTCAGCGCTCAGCATTACCGCATCGGTACCGTCCAGCACCGCATTGGCCACGTCGCTTACCTCAGCGCGCGTAGGCACCGGGTTCAAAATCATGCTTTCCATCATTTGCGTGGCGGTAATCACCACCTTGTCTTGCGCCCGTGCCATTTTGATCATGCGTTTTTGTAGTGCGGGCACGGCCGCGTTGCCGACCTCCACCGCCAGGTCACCGCGCGCCACCATGATGCCGTCGCTTACCCGCAAAATTTCTGCCAGATTGGGAATCGCCTCGGCGCGCTCGATTTTGGCAATCAAGCCCGGCTTGTGTTTGTACTGGGCAGCGGCCACGTTGCATAACTGGCGTGCCATTTCCATGTCAGTCGCATTTTTAGGGAAGCTCACCGCCACATAATCGGCCTGAAAGCTCATCGCGGTTTTGATGTCTTCCATATCCTTGGCCGTCAGTGCCGGAGCCGTCAGCCCGCCGCCCTGTTTGTTGATGCCTTTGTTATTAGACAGCTCACCGCCCAGCTTCACGGTGGTATGCACCGCCTCGCCCGCCACCCGGTCAACCGTCAGCACAATCAGGCCATCGTTCAGCAGCAGCACATCCCCGGCTTTCACGTCACGCGGCAACTCTTTGTAGTCCAGACCCACACCCTTGATGTCACCCGGATCGGTACGCGATGCATCCAGCACAAACTTTTCACCGGGCACCAGCAGTACCTTGCCTTCGGCAAACTTGCCGACACGAATTTTTGGCCCTTGCAGGTCGGCCATGATGGCGACTTCACGCCCTGCCTTGAGCGCTGCTTCACGCACCAAGGCGGCTAGGTTGATATGGTCTTGCGCCTTGCCGTGGCTGAAGTTCAGCCGCACCACATTCACGCCAGCGGCAATCATGGCCTCCAGCATGGCAGGCGTGTTGGACGCAGGGCCCAGGGTGGCAACGATTTTGGTGGCGCGACGTGGCATGTTTGTCTTCC
>JBBAPP010000400.1:0-1464 GCA_040400775.1 Polaromonas sp.
ACAGAGTTCGGGGCTTTTGACCACGGTGCGCAGTACTTCACGGTGCGCGACACGCGGTTTGAAAAAGCCCTGGCCATCAGCCCGCAAGGGGTGCGCCGCTGGAGCGCCAACACGGTGCGCATTCTTGACGAGGCAGGCCGCGTGGTAGCGTCCAGCCTGCCGCCCAAGGAAGCGCACTGGGTAGCCACACCTGGCATGAGTGCGTTGGTCCAAGAATGGGCCAAACCACTGATGCTCAAGGGCCAGGTGCATTTTGAAACCCAGGTCACACGCATCCAAACTGACCGGCTCAGTGAGCAGCGTTGGCAACTGCACACCGAAGGGCCTGGGGAGCAGACGCGCGTGCATTCAGGCTTTGATACGGTCATCATGGCGGTGCCGTCAGTGCAAGCGCAAGCGCTTTTGCTGTCATCACAAATTGCCAAACCGATGATGGCTGAAATCGCTAAAGTCAGGGTCGCCCCTTGCTGGACATTGATGTTGGCTTTCCCGCAGGCGGTTCAACCCGCACTGGCACACTTGGGCCCGCAATGGAATGCAGCCCGCAGCACCCACCACCGCATTGCCTGGCTGGCACGCGAGTCGTCCAAACCCGGGCGCGGACCGATTGAGCGCTGGACGGTGCAGGCCAGCCCAGATTGGTCACAACGCCACCTGGAAGACGATGCCGAGCGCGTCAAAGCCAAGCTGCTCAAAGCCTTTACCGAAGTCACCGGTATACGGGCCCAGCCGCCGTATGCAGAAGTACACCGCTGGCGCTATGCGCAAACCACCGAGCCACTCGGCAAGAGCCACCTGTGGGACGCCAAGTTGGGCATAGGCGCATGTGGTGACTGGTGCCTGGGGCATAGGGTGGAAGACGGGTTCGTGTCGGGGCTTGAGATGGCTCTGGCTATTTTGTAAATTTTGCCGTGGCGACTTCAACGCAATTTTCCGACGGGCCGCCCCCAGGAAAATTAGCCCCCTCGGTGGGCAGTGAAGTACGCGAAGCGACAAATGTGGGGGCCACAGCTTATGTGGGCAGGTTTGCGCCCTCACCCACCGGGCCATTACATGCAGGCTCGCTGGTTGCAGCCCTGGCAAGTTGGCTGGATGCCAAGGCCCATGGCGGGCAATGGCTGGTACGCATTGAAGATGTAGACACGCCGCGCTGCCTGCCCGGTACCGACCACATAATTTTGCAACAACTGGCCGCTTGTGGTTTGCGTCCTGACCAGCCCCCGGTTTACCAGTCAAAGCGCAGCGCGCTGTATCAAAGCGCTTTAGACCAGCTCATCGCGCAATCGCAAGCCTACCCCTGCGGCTGTTCACGGCTAAACATTCAAGCGGCGCTGGCGGCATCAGGCCAGCCACGCACCCGGCATGACGCGCTGGTCTACCCCGGTACTTGCCGCAACGGCCTGGCAGGCAAAAAAGCCCGATCGTGGCGATTTTTAAGCACTTTTTATGCATCAAATTGGCCTG
>JBBAPP010000401.1:0-1459 GCA_040400775.1 Polaromonas sp.
ATGGCGGGCTTCTTTTTGGTGTTCTCGTTTTTCAAGCTGCTGGACATCAACGCCTTTGCCGACGCGTATGCGGGTTATGACTTGCTGGCCAAGCGCTGGTACGGCTGGGGGCTGATTTATCCTTTTGTTGAACTGGCGCTGGGCGTAGCTTATTTGGCTCACTTTAATCCGCTGCTCACACACTGGGTCACGATCATTGTGATGGGCTTCTCAGCGATTGGTGTGATTCGCGCTGTGGCTAGCAAAACGCAAATTCAGTGTGCCTGCCTGGGCACCGTGTTTAAACTGCCGATGAGCACGGTGACGATTGTTGAAGATCTGGGCATGGTGGCGATGGCGGCGGTGATGCTGATTTTTTCACTTTGATCCTTGAACTTTTTCCGCCGCCCGCTATCATTAATCCATGCGCCATTTAGTTCTTGCCCTCATGATTGTCCTGCTGCCCCTGCGCGGCTGGGCGGGGGACGCGATGGTCACGCAGATGGCGAGCGCAGCAATTGCTACAGAAACAGAAGCTTCTAGCGCCCATGAATTGGTAGTTACAGCCTCTTTTGACCATAAAAATCAGACTTTTGCAGCGGCTCAAGCCAAGCCTGATTGCCATGATCAGGTTGCCAGTCACCAAGAATCTGACCAAACCACAAGCGACGACCACTGCGGTACTTGCCAAGCCTGTCAGGCCTGCCACACGGTGGCGTTATCGCCCTCGTCACTTGAAGCAAGTACTTCTTTCACATCCCCCACGCTGCGCCCAACGCGCGCCGCGGCATTTACCAGCGCAGCCGCAGCGCTGGGCCAAAAACCGCCGATCGCCTGATCCCCAGGCCCAAGCTGGGTCTGTACTTTGCCGTTTGGCACGCGTCTGCACAGGCGCCGGCCATAACACCGTGATGTAAAAATCGCTCGCAACAATTTCAGGAAATTTTCATGGTTTTATCCACTTTAATAAGGCGTTGTTGGCTGGCGGCATGGGCGTCAACCGCGTTGCTGACCAGCGTAGCGCAGGCGCAAACCGCAGCGCCGCCCGCAACCGCCTTTGAAAGCTACAAGCCCTATACCGATGAACCAATTGGAAACTGGAAATCGGCCAACGACATCACAGCCCGCATAGGCGGCTGGCGCGAATACGCCAAGCAGGCACAAGGGATGGAAAGCAAGCCTGAAAACATGCCCACCCCTGTCACCAAGGCCGGGGAAACCATGTCCGAACCCACTAAGAAGGCCAAGCCATGAAAGCCAAACTTTTTAAACTGACGGCGATGTCCGCCACCGCTTTGGCGCTGGCAGCTTGCGCTTCCGTCAACTTTGACCAAGCTGTTAGCGAGACAAACCAAACCGCGAGCGCATTTACCAGCGGTCAGCTGGCTTTGAGTCAAACGGCTGCACAAAACGCCGCCAGAAGTCAGCTCGCATCCGATTTGCTGTCAAAACCCTTGAGCTCAGACGACGCCGTACAACT
>JBBAPP010000402.1:0-1451 GCA_040400775.1 Polaromonas sp.
AAAAACGCAGGCGATGTGATCATGCTGGAGCCGAATGGTCGCAAGCTGCTGGAGCTGATAGGCAAAGACGCGGGGCCGACCGGCATCATTTTGGCGGCGCAGATGCCTGCGGCCATCCAGGCGCTGCAAGCTGCGATTGCGCACGAAGCGTCACATGATGAAAACCATGATGAAAACGTCGTGCCGGGTGATTCACCCGGACTCCGCCAGCGTGCCATGCCGTTTATTGACATGCTTAACCGTAACCACAAATCGGGTACTGACGTCACTTGGGGCGTTTGAGGCCTAATCGACTTTTGCCCCCGACACCTTCACCACCTGCGCCCACTTGACGTGCTCGGCGTTGATGAAGGTGTTGAACTGCTCTGGCGTGTTGCCGCCGGGTATCGCGCCCTGGGCCAGCAGCTTTTCTTTCATTGCGGCTGTGCCCAGTGATTTGGCGACTTCTTGCTGGATTCGGCTGACGATGTCTGCTGGTGTGCCAGCCGGGGCCAGCAGGCCAAACCAGGAGCTGGCATCAAAGCCCGGCAGCTTGCCAGCTTCTTCAATCGTTGGCAGCTCAGGCACAGCGCCTGAGCGTGCAGAACTGGTGACGGCAAAGGCTTTGAGTTTGCCGGCCTTGATTTGCGGCAACGCCGACGGCAAGTTGTCAAACATCACATCCACGCTACCGCCCATGAGGTCAAGCAAAGCAGGGCCTGAGCCCCGGTAGGGAATGTGCGTCATGAAAATACCGGTGCGCGACTTGAACAACTCGCCCGCCAGGTGAATCGACGTGCCGTTGCCGCTGGACGCCATGCTGAACTTTGCCGGGTTGGCTTTGGCGTATTTGATGAACTCGGGCACGGTGTTGATGTTCAATGCCTTGGCTTTATCGGCATTCATCACCATCACGTTCGGTACACCCGCCACCAGCGTGATGGGTGCAAAATCTTTTTGCGAGTCGTAGGGCATCTTGGCGTAGAGCGCCTTGTTGATACCATGCGTGCCAACTGTTCCCATCAAAATGGTATAGCCATCGGCTGGCGACTTGGCCACCAGGTCGGCACCAATGTTGCCTCCAGCACCGGCCCGGTTTTCCACCACAAAGGGTTGACCAAATGCTTTGGTCAGTTCAGGCGCCATGGCGCGCGCCAAGATGTCTGTGGTGCCGCCGGCTGTGAAAGGTACGACGATGCGTACTGGCTTGTTCGGCCAGGAAGTTTGCGCGAAGCTGCCAGATGCTACTAAAAACGTAGCTGCTAGCGCCCACAATGATTGGTTAAAAAGCTTTTTTGAAGGATTAAACGAAGACATATTTACCTTTTCTGAGGAGCCACTAAAAAATCAACCACCTGCTGGCAAGACCAGCCAGCTTGTACACCCAATGCTGACGCAGCAGCATTTGCAGCACGCACCATGCCGCTGGCCAGTGTGCTCTGCGCTTCGCCAATGCGCGCGCTGTGGTGCGC
>JBBAPP010000403.1:0-1448 GCA_040400775.1 Polaromonas sp.
GTTCCAGGCCGACTGCCAGTCGCCGCGCAGGTGCAAGGGGGCTGATTGCCAACGCTGCCAGTCGCCGCCGCCAAGGCGTGCAGGGTTGGTGCGCCAAGTCCAAGCCACCACATGCAGATCTTGGCTCATGGCCGAGAGGCGTGTCAGCCGCAGTACTTTGCCGTCCCATTCCCAACTCGGACTACCCGTCAATGTGGCCAGTTGGTCGAGGTCAGTCTGCCATTGCGCCAAGCCTGTTTGCAAGCTGCGAATGCTGTTGCTGCGTTCTTGCAAACTGCTTTGCGCGCGCAACATGCTATCAATGCCGCGCCAGGACATCAGGGTCATCAGCGCCATCACGCTGATAGCCACCAGCACCTCGATCAAAGTGAATCCCATGTGGTATTGGCGAAGCTGCATCAGTTTTGTCCTACCAGTGTGGACAGCTGCAGCACGTACTCGCCCCGCTCCAGCACGCGGGCATCGACGTTGCGAAAGCTCGGGTTAGGTGTGGGGCGCACCGATACATTGACCTGAAAAGCATGACCTGCTTGCGGACATTCAATCTGGCTGTTGCCAGCGTCTGGCAATTGACGCAACAGTCGCAGGCGGATCAACTCGTTTTCTGCGCAGATTTGCCCCAGCATGCTGGATGTTTGTCGCTCGGCATTCCTGCTTAGTGAACCCGTTGCCTTGAGCCCGGCCATCAGCGCTATGGCAACAATGCCGAGCGCTACCAGAACTTCAATCAATGTAAAGCCGTTTTGCCCGCCGCTGCAGGTGCTGGACCTCATGGTTGGCGCTGCGCAGGGGCTGGGTTACCGGGGGTGCTTTGCACGGCAAAAGGCCGCAGGCCATCGGTCGCCACCCACAGGCTGCGGCCGGCATGGGCTGAGTGGCTCAATGCCACCGCTTGCGGCCCTATCAAGGGCTCTGGTCCGAGCACGATGGCTGATGCTACGCTGGCACGGGTCGTGTCGGACAGCCACTGGGTGGGTAAATTGCTGCGCGGCAAGCCCTCAAAAACAAAACCTGTTGCAGTAGGTTGCCACTGCGCAGGTGCGCCGTTGGCGCGCGCCTGGGCTCTAGCGGTTTCCAGCAAACTGGCCAGACGCTGGGCATCACGCTCCAGGATGCTGTGGGCGTTGTCACGCAATGACAGGCTGATACCTGCCGTGGCAATGGCTATCAGTGCGACCACCACGATCAGCTCCAGCAGCGTGAAACCGTTGGCAGCGCCCAACGGGTAACTATTGCCAACTGCCAAGGTCTGCATTGATGCCCTCTCCGCCAGACTGACCGTCGGCGCCAAAGGACAGCACATCCACTTCACCTTTGATGCCAGGGTTCATGTATTGGTAAGGCCGGCCCCAAGGGTCGTTGGGCATTTTGTCAAGGTAGGGTTTCCAGTTGCCCGGCAGCGGTTCGGTGGTCGGCTTGACGAGCAAGGCGTTCAGGCCTTGTTCGGC
>JBBAPP010000404.1:0-1438 GCA_040400775.1 Polaromonas sp.
TAGGTTTAAAGAAAGGTTAAAGGCAATTTGGGCAGCATACTGGGCAAAAACAACCAAACCGTGACCGCAGCGCAGCCGATGACCGCGGCCAAAAACAAAACCATCCGGATCGCCGTGTGCGTCAGCTTGCGCTCTCGTAGGGGTGGTTTATAAGGCTGGAATACACGCAGAGTACTGGAATTTTCGAGCTCTTGGCTTGGGTGAGTGGCTGTGGGGTTTTCTTGCGTCGGGTCTAAAGGCAATTGCATGCTGGTCTGTACTTTGGTGGCGGGCCGCAAGCAATGGATGTTGCTTGACAATAGCTAAGAAGTTTAGATTCAGAAGCCGGTAAAGCCCAGAGCACGCTGCCAATGCCCGTCGCCTGTTGGGGTCTACTTCGGAGTCAGCAAATAAGTCCTCACCCCATCTGCAGCACAAACTCCTTGATGCCCCGCAGCAGCATTTCAACCGCCACAGCCACCAGAATCAGCCCCATCAGCCGTTCAACGGCGACCACAAAGCGTTCGCCCAGTACCCGCTGAATGCGTTCAGCCAGCATCAACACCGCTGCACAAACCAGCATGGTCACGGTCAGCGCAGCTATCCATTCCCAGCGGCGTTCGGGCGCTTGGGAGACCAGCAGTAAAACCGTTGCCAGGGCCGATGGCCCGGCCAGCGCGGGGATGGCCAGCGGCACGATCAGCGGTTCCACCGTGAGCCCCTGAAGATCTTCCACCACTGGCGGCGGGAAGATCATCCGCAGGGCGATCAAAAACAAAATCACGCCACCGGCGATTTGCAGCGCCAGTGGGCTGAGATTCATGACGCGCAGAAAGCCTTCACCAACAAACATGAAGACCAGCAGCAAAGCGAAAGCAATCAATACCTCACGCAAGATCACCAGTGGCCTGCGCTGAGGTGAAACGTTTTTCAGTGCATTGGCAAAAATCGGGATGTTGCCGAACGGGTCGGTGATCAGCAGCAGCAAAATCGTGGCAGAGGCAAAGCTGTAGGTCATGCATCAAGCGTCGTAAAGGGTGTCTAGCGATTTGAAACCCTTGATCTCCAGCGGGTTGCCAAACGGATCGCAAAAAAACATGCTGTGCTGCTCGCCAGGCTGGCCTGCAAAGCGTAGTTGCGGCGGCATCACAAACGCGGTGTTGGCAGCGATCAGGCGCGCCGCCATGGCTTGCCAGTCGGGCAGCGCCAGCACCAGACCGAAGTGCGGCATGGGTACCAGCGTGTCGCCGACGCGGCCGGTGCGTTCGGTTTTAAACGGCGGGCCCAAATGCAGCGATATCTGGTGGTTGAAAAAGTCAAAATCTACCCAGCTGTCTGTACTGCGCCCTTCTGCACAGCCCAAGACACCGGCGTAGAACTGGCGGGCGATGTCTAGGTCGGTGACGTTGAAGGCAAAGTGGAAAAGGCTTTTCATGGCTAAAGCTTATCAGGCAATCAA
>JBBAPP010000405.1:0-1437 GCA_040400775.1 Polaromonas sp.
AGCGGGGTGACTTCTGGGATACGGTCGGTCCACTCGGGTGGGTTGAGCCAGTTTTGCCTGAGGTCGTTCAGGTGTTTGGCGGCTTTGGCGATGGCTTCGCTTGAACCGCTGGTTTTAAGTCCCTCGGTTGGGAACGGGAAGGTTTCAAAACACGATTTGGCGTTGTAGGTGGGGTCGTTAGCCACGCGCCTCACCCAACACCAGCGTTTGTTTTTCAAAAACATAACCGTCTTCACTGCCCGGCTTGGGCACACCCAACAAGTCGCACAAATCAATAAAGTGACTTTGCGCGCCCTGCTCTTCGTTCAAATAAAACGCCGGGCCGCCTGGGCCCCATTTTTGGATGAAGTTTTGCGGTGTCATAGCGTCAATAACCGTTCAGTAACCATGTAAGGCGTAGTCGAGGGCCGACCAGATGGCGGCGGCGTCGCTGCGCAGATTGGCGACTGGGCGGCGCAGGTCGCCAGATTCAAAGGAGCCAGCGCCCAGCGTTTCAAGGACAAGCTCTTCGCCTGCAATATCAAAGCGCGGGTTTAACACCGCAACAGCTTCGCTTCCGGGCATTAGGCGCGCCAGTGGGAGGGTGATGATGGCAATCGGGCGTTTCAAGAAACCGCTTTGAATTTGAACCACATAAGGGTAAGAATCCCGCATATCCTCAATCGGGTGAGGATATACATCAAACTGCGCCACTGGCCACCTTCACGGTTGACTGCGCTTGATATTTGGCTTTTTTCCACTCGTGAATACGCCTGCCCATCGAGCCGATTTTTGCCATGCGCTGGTTCATCGCCTCAATCGCGTCTTTGTTCTCATCTTCCCACTTGCCCGCCGCTGCATTTAAGTCCTCAGGTGTGCGCTCGTATGCCGCCTTGCGGGCCGCCAGCCGCTCAGGTGTTAGCCAGCCGTCTCCCACGCGGTAGGTAGCTGCTTCTTCTTGCGCCCTGTGCGGGGCTGCTGGTGCAGCTGCCGGGTGTTGAAAGGCTGTCGGTTCGCCCACGGTGGGCACAACTTTCATGGGTACCAGTTCTACCCGGCCATCGGGATAAAAAACCACGTCGAACAACTGGCCTGCGTACTTTTTACCCAACGATATCTGGCCGCTGGCACCGACTTCTTTGAGCATGCGCTACTCCTTGACACGATTAAACTCCATTTCATGCCATCATGCGGCATGAATCAAGGTGTGTCAAGAAGGCTTTTACGATAGAAGAACCAAATCACCATTCGGGCTGAGCCTGTCGAAGCCGGTATAGCCCTTCGACAGGCTCAGGGCGAACGGTTGGTGCTTGGCAACGATGGTGCTTGGCAACGTTTAGCCTCAGCGCTTGAGCAGCACCTTCAGCACGTTTTGCACGCGTCGCGCGTTGCCTGCGTCAAAATCTGCTGCCAGCACTTTGGCGGTGTCTTCGCCCCAGGTCTCGGCTGGCGCAGCAG
>JBBAPP010000406.1:0-1435 GCA_040400775.1 Polaromonas sp.
ACGACCAGTTTGGCGCGCCGACCGGGGCAGATATGCTGGCCGATGTGACGGCGCAGGCGATTGCGCAGGTGATGGCGCAGGAGCCACGGCAACCTGGCCTGGCTGGGCTGTATCACCTGGCTGCCGGCGGTGAAACTACCTGGTTTGACTATGCAAAATACGTCATAGACCAATCAATACAAGCGCATAAAGCTATTAAAATAATAGCTAATAGAATTGAATCTGTGGCCACTAGCGCATTCCCGACGGCTGCGGCACGCCCCCACAACTCACGCCTGAACACAGATAAACTCAGGCACACTTTCGGCTTGCAACTGGCGCCCTGGCAGCAGGGCGTGGCGCGCATGCTGGCCGAGACGCAAACCCTGGCGTCTGCGCAGCCCTCGGTTGCCTTGCTACCCAAGTCATAAAGCTGTAGGCTTGGGCGTAAAATTTATATTGACCAATAAAGCCACGAAAGTTGAACTTAGCGCATGCGTCTGACCCAGCAACAAAAATTAGCTATCGTCTCTGCCGTGCAGCAAGTTGATGCGGGTGCAGATATTTACTTGCATGGGTCACGCGCAGACAACAATGCCCTAGGCGGCGACATTGATGTGCTGCTTCTGTCTGACAAGATCAATTTAATGGGCAAACTGGACATATTGACCATTTTGCGCCCCATCTTGGGCGAACGAAAAATTGACCTGACTGTGTTTGCAGACCGTGGTAATCCTTTTGTACAACTCGCACTACAAACCGCTGTACGCCTGAGTTGATCATGCAAGTCAAACTTGCCCTGCTCCAGCAAGAGCTGCCTAATATTGATTTGGCAGCGCAACACTTGGGCTATTCCCTCGAACGTTGCGCAGGCTTTGATGCATGGCATGAGCCCACGCCGGAGCAGCTTGAGCGGCTGGAATCTATGAGCGCCCGGTTTGCGCGGCTTTCAGACATCCTCATTCAGCGCATCTTTCGCTTGATTGACGACATTGAATTGGTGGGTTCCAGCACGGTTTTAGACCGCATATACCGTGCTGAAAAGCGGGGGTGGGCGCAGGCAGACCAGCTGATAAAAATCAGGGAATTGCGCAACCTCATTGCCCACGAATACGCCACTGATGCTATGCCAGAAATTTACGCAGCAGTCATGACGCTGTCGCCCTCGCTGTTAGATACTGCACATCAAATAGAAAACTATACAAATAATTTGTTGCAGCCGAACGAGCGGTAATGTCGATAACCACCACCGCCGCAACTGATGTAAAAATCATTTAACCAGTATTCCCCTTTCTAATCTGTCTGCAGCAAGCGCAGTACAAGTCTTTTTAGCCGTCATAACACAGTAAATCTTTAAAAATGGCCTTAACACACAACTCTCGCAAAGGCATCATCCTCGCTGGTGGCTCAGGCACGCGCCTGCACCCCGCCACGCTGGCCATCAGCAAGCAACTGC
>JBBAPP010000407.1:0-1424 GCA_040400775.1 Polaromonas sp.
CTAGCGCCCGCCAGCCACATCCACAATACTGCCATGAACGTAGGATGCAGCGTCAGATGCCAGCCACAAGGCGACCTCGGCGACCTCGCTAGCTGAACCGGCTCGACCCAGCGGCACCGCTGTTTTAGCCAGTTGCTCTATTTTGGCGATACCGCCGTGGATATTTTGCATGTCGGTGGCGATCAGACCGGGCCGGATGGCGTTGACTCGGATGCCCTCGGGCCCGACTTCTTTGGCCAGCGCCAGGTTAAACGAGTCAACAGCGCCCTTGCTTGCCGCGTAGGCTGCGCCGCCGCCCAGGCCGCCCAGTCGTGAGGCCACCGACGACATGTTGATAATGACACCGCCCTTGCCGCCGTGCGCGGTAGACATGCGGCGAATCGCCTCGCGCGAACAATAAAAGGCACCGAACACATTGGCGCTGAAAATGTCCGCCACGTTGCTGGTGTCCACCGCGTCCACCCTAAAGCTGGCCAGCACGCCGGCGTTGTTGACCAAAACATCCAGCGCACCGAATGCTGCGTCTAACTGCTCAAACATGGCCTTCACTTGGCTCAACTGAGCGACATCAGCTTGCAGCGCGATGGCCTCGCCGCCTGTTTGCGCGATGTGCTTTACCACGCGTTCTGCTGCCGCTTGGCTGCGCAGGTAGTTCACGCCCACGCGGTAACCCAAGCGCCCAGCCAACAAGGCTATTTCTGCACCAATGCCACGACTGCCACCGGTGACCAGCATGACTTTTTTCATGACACTCATTCGGGTTGAATATTTGCATCTTTAACGATGCGCGTCCACTTGGTGATCTCCGTACCGATGAAGGTCTTGAGCTGCTCGGGCGGCATCGGCATGGGTGTTATGCCGATGCTGGCTAGCTTGGCTTTAAGCTCTGGCTGCTTTAGGGCTTGATCCGTGGCTGCATCC
This sequence comes from Polaromonas sp., assembly GCA_040400775.1. Taxonomy (GTDB): domain Bacteria; phylum Pseudomonadota; class Gammaproteobacteria; order Burkholderiales; family Burkholderiaceae_C; genus Polaromonas. Next base: position 922 of record JBBAPP010000407.1, read on the forward strand.
AGTTTGTCCGTGACGTCTTTCGGCAGGCCAGCAGGCCCGACCACAGCAAACCAGGCGGTGACATCAAAGCCTGGCAGCAACTCAGCCATCGCTGGCCAGTCGGGTGCCAGGGCATTGCGTTTGGTCGACGTCACGCCGATAGCACGCATGGCACCCCCCTTGCTTTGCGCCAGCGCGTTGCCGATGTCTGCAAAGGTAAAGTCAAGCGTGCCGCCCAGCACGTCATTGACAGCCAGCGGAATGCCCTTGTACGGCACAGACAATGTATCCAGACCTGCCAGTTTGTTCAATATGGCAATGCTGACCTGTGAGGTTGATGAACCGTATCCCGCCGTTAGTTTGCCAGGCCGCTGTTTGGCATAAGCAATAAATTCTTGCAGATTTCTTGCTGGAAAAGCAGTCTTGACCAACAGCACCAGCATGGTCTCGCCAATGCCCGTGACGGCAGAAAAATCCTTGTTCGGATCGTAGGGAATCTTCTTGAGCAAGGCCACATTTGACGA
>JBBAPP010000408.1:0-1424 GCA_040400775.1 Polaromonas sp.
CCACCAGCTCGGCCACTGTGGTGTAACTTGATGCGGCGCCCACCACGACAGCCACAGGCGCGCTGGCCGCAAGGCCGAAAGCTGTGAAGTCTTTCACCACATCGTAGGGCAGCTTTTTATACAGCGCAGCGTTGATGGCATGGGTACCGACTGTTCCCATCAACAGGGTGTAGCCGTCAGCGGGAGATTTGGCAACATGATCAGCCGCAATGGATCCCCCCGCACCGGCGCGGTTGTCGACTGTCACGGGCTGGCCAAGTGCGGCAGACAGCATTTGTGCCAGTGGCCTGGCCACAATGTCGGTTGGCCCACCGGCTGGAAACGGCACCACCAGCCGCATCGGCTTGGTGGGAAAGGCCTGTCCCCAGGCCAGTCCGGGCGTCAGCCCCGCCCACACCGCACCCGTCAGGCCCAGTTGCGCCAGCAGCGCACGTCGTTTTAATGTCTGTTGTGCTGAAGTCATGTTGTCACACCTTGTTGTGTAGAGTTGGGCGGCGAAGAAACCTTGTGCAGAGCCCGTGCAATTTCAAACGGTCCCGTCACATTCAAACGAAATTCATAGCGCTCAGGCAGGATGTAAATGCGCATGAACTCGCAAGGCGTGTCGTTCTGAGCAAACGATTGCCGCTCCATGACGAGAACTGCGGCATTTTTTCTCAAACCCAGCAATTCACGCACCTCATGGGGCGCCTGCTCACATCGAATAGCCACAGTAGCCCGCGCGACGCGCAAACCCATAAAGTCCGAGAGAATTTCGTAGACCGTCAAGCGCTCTGCTCTGACCTTGCCCAGCCCGGCAGCCGCTGCGGGCAAGTAACCCACCACCAATGCAAAGGGTCGTTCATCAATCGAATAAAGACGCTTGAGCCGCACTGGCAGATCAATGCCTTTCAAGCCGTCCTTATCCAACCCGCCTGCATCCGTTGACCATTCAATCAACCTCGTTTGGGGTTCAATGCCCTGACTGCGCAACGCCGCATAAAACCCTTGCAGGGCATCCAGGTCATGCCGCACCACCCTGCCGGCAACAAATGTACCCTTGCCCCGGTGCGACGTAACTTTGCCATGGCGCACCAGCAGCTCATTGGCCTGGCGCACCGTAATGCGGCTGACGCCGTAGCTGGCCATCAGATCGGCCTCGCTTGGCAAACGCTGCGCCGCAGCCAGTTTGCCCGAATCAATCATGCCTAGCAACAGATGCGCAAGCTGTCGGTAAAGGGGTTCTGCATTGGTTCGGTTCAGCGCAACAGCAGGCGATTTTTTAGCCTGCACAGAAGTACGAACCGGCATGCGCAAGGGGGTTGACAACTGCACTGCGGGTTTCATAACTTGTATTAGAACATCATAGAGCAACCAGCACAAGATCACTTAGCCAGCGGTGCAGCACATTTGCGTTCATCCCATGTTGGCCTGCCAATGCCGCG
>JBBAPP010000409.1:0-1406 GCA_040400775.1 Polaromonas sp.
CAGATCCCGGTGCGCAGCAAACCGTGCAGCCCCCATTTGATAGGCGGTCGAACGTACGCAGCGCTCTGCCGACTCGCTCAGGATCAGCTGGTGCATAAAGCTCTCCGGATTGAACTCGGTGTGCCGCGCTTGGGCGCAAACCTCTGGAAAGCTGGCTGCCATACCGTGAAGTTTGAGCTGCTTCAAGCTGCTGATGATTTGTGCGCTCATGGTTGAGCCTCAGTTACTGTAGATGGAGCGGCTGACTGGCGTAAGCCGTCATAGCGGGCCACATTGGCTGTGGGCTCAACGCGCAGCTTTAAAGGCAGATGCACAAGCTCAGCGGCCATGACCTCGCCCAGGTTGGTCGCTGGCGTCGTACTTTTAAGGCGCGCCAACACGTTCAAGACATGCTCACCGCTGGGCTTGCCAGACTCCAGCGCCAACTCGGCAGCGACCAGCACCGCCTCAAGTCCGTGCACCGGTACGGCCGCTAGGACTTGCGCCATGACCGCATCACCGCCAGATTTGCGCATCAGAATCGCTTGCAGTTGCTTGAACGCTGCAGGCATGGTCTCAAACGGGGCGCCGTTGCGCAGCCCGCCAGGTTTGCGTTCGAGCAGACTGATGTAGTGCTGCCAGTCGTAGAGGGTTTGGCTGCGATCAAAGCAGCGCCGGTGCGTTGCCACCCGCACGCCATCGGCCACAGCGGCAATATGGTCGTGGTAGATCCGCAAGCTAACGACACTGTTGGCGTGCTCGGTGGGAACGCTGTACCGGTTTCGCTCCAGATGAATCAAGCTGGTGCTAGAGACCCGTGCCAGTAATTCCACATAACCGTCAAAGGGGCGCGGCACGGGCATCAGCTGGGTTTGCTCGTCCTGCAGCACATCGGCCACTTTCATCGCAGGGTACTCCGGGTGATTGAGCTCGGCCCATGCAGCTTTACTTTGCTCTGCCAGCCACGCGTTGAGTTCTGCCCAATCGGCCCATCGCCTATCTTTGGCGCGATGCCAGATACTGGTGCGCCGGTCGCGCACGTTCTTCTCAACGATGCCTTTCTCCCAGCCGCTGGCAACGTTGCAGAACTCTGGCTCGAACAGGTAGTGACCCGTCATCGCTTCAAAGCGGGCGTTGATCTTTCGCTTCTTGCCTGCCAGCACCTGATCGACAGCCGTCTTCATATTGTCGTAAATGCCGCGCTGCGGTACACCGCCGAAAGCTTCAAACGCTCTGGCGTGGGCGTCAAACAGCATTTCATGGCCTTGCCCGGGGTAGGCTACCAGCCAGAAGGCTCGGCTGGCGCACAGTTTGGTATGCGCCAGCTCGACGCGCCGCCTGATCCCGCCGATAAAGGTGTACTCGGTGCTCCAGTCAAACTGGAAGGCTTCGCCCTGCTTGAACTTGAGCGGAATGAAAGCGCCCTT
>JBBAPP010000410.1:0-1404 GCA_040400775.1 Polaromonas sp.
CCTCGGCGGCGCGTCGACCCACGTCACTGGTTTTTTGATCGGCTGTTAAGCCGGCTTGCGCAGCACGCGCCATGCAGCCATCGGCCTCAGCCTTGGCTTGTGCCTCGCCAACGCGTGTGAAGGTGGCGTTGGGGTAAAGCACCGGTTTGGCTGATGCGCTGTGAGGCCCGGTCGTGGCGCATCCCGCCAGCACCGCAAAAAGCAAGCTGTAAAGCAAGGGGTGTATCGATTTGATTGAAAGTGGGTGTTTCATTTATCAAGTGTGCCTTCAGTTCGCTGCATTAAACCTAGAAAAAACAGTTGACCACTCACAGCCCTTTGGCAGATCGCATGAACGTTCAGCTTTTGAGCGTCGCTGGCGATCGCCTCTTGGGTGACAACGCTATGCACCCGATGGCACCCCGCCCGACCCGCCCAGCCGCGTTGCTCCGCCTAGCGGGCAAAAGCCCGCGGCGTTGTCCCGCCTTGCTGAACGCGCCGAGCCGGGCACACTTGGTAGCATTCAACTGCTTTTTTTAGGTTAAATTGCTCGTTTTGGGTTTAATAGGTAAAATACACCAAAGTTTTTTATCGCCGTATTTTTCAGGAATTTTCATGTCCCAGCCCACTGATCACGCCGCCACATCCACAGCTGCTGCACCGGAGGCAGATGTGGTCGCGTCCATCGCCCACGTAGCGCCAATTATTTTGCCCATCGTGGGCGGTATATTGATGTTTTTACTGGCTTTTATCGCCGTATTTCTGGCTTAAAGCCCCCCAAAAGCGCAAAAAGCGTTAACAAGCGCCAGCAAGCGTCAATAAGTATATTCTCCCCCTACTGGCTGGCTCGCTTAAAACCCGGCTTATGCAGGATGGCGTCGTTCTGATGGGAGCCCCTGTATTCAACGTCCAGCCTGAGGTTATGGCTACCTGCCAATGCAAACCTGGTAGTCTCAACGCTGCGGCTGGCGCCTTCGGTGGCAGGTTCCAGCGGTCTGAACCAATCCGTAAGCGCCGCAGCGCGCGTTCAGCGCTTTGCCTGATGTCTCAAGACCAGCGCTGACATGGCTGCTGCCTATTGATCCGGCCTTATGCACTATGAGCCGTACACCCTGAGCTTGTCCAAGGGTTTCTACCAAGCCTGTCCTGAGCCCGTCGAAGGGCTCAACCCAAACGGGAATATATCCATCATCAGACCGGAGCGATAGTGGAGTGTTGCATTCTTGATGGCATATTTAAAACCGGTGGATTTTGCTCAGGGCTAGGCGCAAGCCATAGCCATACCCAAAGGTATCGCACGGATTTGCAACAACGCACTGAGCGAAAAGACGCGATTTTAAATGCCAGATAGAGCGCAACACGGCACTAATCTATGCAATGCAGTTGTCTTTGGCCACTTGACAGGCGCATCAGGGCTAGGCGAGC
>JBBAPP010000411.1:0-1402 GCA_040400775.1 Polaromonas sp.
TGCAAAAAGAAGTTGGCCTGATGCACGGCAGACTAGAAGCCCCCACGCTCGGCACTGACGTGTCCTCGCTACCCCCCGAGGGGGCGCGGCCCGGCTTGGGGCGGCCCTACGCTGAAGCCAACGCAAGCTGTGACCTGATCGTCGTACCGCTGTTTGAGACCATTGAAGACCTGCGCAATGCCGCAGCCATCATGCGTGAGTTCTACGCCTTGCCCGGCATCGCGCAACTGGTCAAGCGCAGCGGCGCTGAGCAAGATATCATGCTGGGCTATTCAGACAGCAACAAAGACGGCGGCATTTTTACCAGCAACTGGGAGCTCTACCGTGCCGAGATTGCGCTGGTGGCGTTGTTTGATGAGTTGGCCAACTCTTTTAATATTCAGTTAAGAATGTTCCACGGCAGAGGTGGCACGGTAGGCCGTGGCGGCGGTCCGAGTTACCAGGCTATCCTAGCCCAGCCGCCCGGCACCGTGCGCGGGCAAATCCGCTTGACCGAGCAAGGCGAGGTGATTGGCTCCAAATACGCCAACCCTGAAATCGGCCGCCGTAACCTTGAAACCCTGGTTGCTGCCACGCTTGAAGCGACGCTGCTGCAACCGACCAAATCAGCAACGCCGGCTTTTTTAAAAGCTGCCGCCCAGCTGTCCTCCAGCAGCATGGCCGCCTACCGCGCGCTGGTCTACGAGACGCCCGGTTTTACCGAATACTTTTTTAGCGCCACACCGATACGTGAGATAGCAGAACTCAACATCGGCTCTCGGCCCGCAAGCAGAAAGGCCAGTCAAAAAATAGAAGACCTGCGCGCCATCCCCTGGGGCTTCAGCTGGGGCCAATGCCGCTTGATGCTGCCGGGCTGGTATGGTTTTGGCTCAGCGGTTGAGAACATGCTGGCGGACGGCGGCACCCCCGCCAAAAGAAAAGAAGCCCTCGCCCTGCTGCAAAAAATGGTCAAAGAGTGGCCGTTTTTCAGAACACTTTTAAGCAACATGGACATGGTGCTGGCCAAAAGCGATTTGGCCTTGGCATCACGCTATTCAGAACTGGTGAAAGACGCCAAACTGCGAAAGAAGATTTTCACAACGATAGAGGTTGAATGGCACCGCACTGTAAGTGCTCTGGCACTGATCACCGGTGAAAAGCATTTGCTGGCGGACAACGCATCGCTACAGCGCTCCATCCGCCACCGCTTCCCCTACATCGATCCGCTGCACCACCTGCAAGTAGAGCTGGTGCGCCGCTACCGCGCAGGCCAGGCCGACGAGCGCGTGCAGCGCGGGATTCATATTTCTATTAATGGGATTGCGGCTGGCTTAAGAAATACCGGGTGAGGCGTTGGTTACTGGTCAATTTAACCTAGAAAAAGCAGTTGGATGCTCCCGAGTGTGCCCGGCTCGGCGCGTTC
>JBBAPP010000412.1:0-1398 GCA_040400775.1 Polaromonas sp.
ACAGTGAGCGCTTTATTGCGGTGGATTGGTCAGACGAGCCCACGCGGCTGTTTGAAACTGCCTTGCTCATCACTGTTGCCAACGGCAAAGGGGTACTGGCCCGAGTCGCTGCAGCACTGGCCAGCGCCGAGGCCGACATCACCCATGTCAACATGGGCCAAGAAAGAGCGCAAGACGCCACAGAGCTGCGCTTTGGTGTGGCGGTACGCGACAGGGTGCATTTGGCAACCGTACTCAGAAGCGTCAAACGCACACCGTCGGTGCTGCGGGTACAGCGAGCAAAACCGGGCAGCTGAGACTTATGGCGGCTTGGGGTAATCCACACGCATCACACGCAAAACCCGCATGCCATCGGGCATGGGTAAATTGACGTCATCACCGACTCGAGACTTCAGTAGCGCCCGAGCCACAGGCGAGACCCAACTGACCTGTCCCGCCAAGGTATCAGCCTCATCAATGCCCAGAATGGTGATGGTGCGCTCGACACCCGACTCGTCTTCATAGGTCACCGTAGCGCCAAAAAACACCTGGTCTTTACCGTGATGGGCAGACGGATCGGTGATTTCAGCAATCTCCAGGCGCTGCGTCAGAAACCGGATGCGCCTGTCAATCTCGCGTAAGCGCTTTTTGCCATAAATATAGTCACCGTTTTCAGACCGGTCACCGTTGCTGGCAGCCCAATAAACCGCCTCCACCACCTTGGGCCGATCAACGTCCATCAGGTTCAAAAGCTCATCCCGCATACGCGTGTAGCCAGCAGGCGTGATGTAGTTTTTACCGCCAGCAGGCAACGGCGGCAACACCAGGTCATCGTCATCAGAATCAGTTTCTTTGGTGAAGGCTTTGCTCATGGTGTTGCTAAGTGGGGATGTGCGCTGCGCAGAAAGATCTGCAAACACATGATATGCGAGTCACAAAGAAAAATAGCCTAGCGGGGTAAGCCTCTAAGCTATTGAAATACATAGAAAATGTATGGTGCGGCTGACAGGAATTGAACCCACGACCCCTTGGTCTGTAGTCGATTCAAACTGTGTTTCAAAAGATTCCGCTAGATTCTAAAAATTTAATCTTATTACGCGTTTGTTCGACGGATGAAGGGCGAGAACATAGCTTTGGCGCACCTTGACGAATCCACGATTGGCGCTTTCGTGAACCGCTCAGCTTGCGCACCGGCGGTTCGTGTTCAGTTCGAGCTCGCGGTGTTTCGACTGCTGCTTACGTTTCTGCGAAGCAAAGCCATTGTTCGATTGGCGGTACCGGTCAACGATTCGTCGATTGACCGCATCAGTGACCGTTACGTTGACTGACCTTGCCCCTGTTGCCCGCAAGCGCGTTCTGGAACGCATGGCCGCAATACTGGCTGCCCCGATCCGAATGAAAGATCAAACCCGGCGCGGG
>JBBAPP010000413.1:0-1389 GCA_040400775.1 Polaromonas sp.
GGCGGACGGAGCGCAGCACACCGGAGCGTACTTCGGTACGTGAGGATTGCGCGCACCGCCCAACGACGCAATTCGCCCGAAAAATGAATTTATAAAAGTGCCCCATGTTCAGTTATAGACACGCCTTTCACGCCGGCAACCACGCCGACGTCCTCAAACACACCACGCTGATTGCGTTGTGCAAGTACCTATGCGGCAAAGACACCGCTTTGAGCGTGATCGACACCCACGCCGGCGCCGGGCTGTACCGGCTGGATGGCGACTACACCGAGACCAGTGGCGAGGCAAAAGAGGGGGTCTTCAGACTATTTCAGGCGACACCTCAACCTTTAGGCCAACAAATACCAGGGCAAGCAGCGGCTAAAAAAGCACCGCTCAAAAGCATCACGCCGGATGAGTTTTGCCCTGCCCTGCAAGATTACGCCAATCTATTACGTGACCTGAACCCCAAGTTTGCGGAAACTGGCGATGTACGCCAGCTGAAAATCTACCCTGGTTCCCCCTTTATCACGCAAAAATTTTTAGCAGGACGCGACAAGCTCAAGCTATTTGAACTACACCCGACCGACTTCAAGTCGTTATCGGGCAACATTGAGCAACTGGGCGCAGGCCGCCAAGTTAGCGTAGCACGCGAAGACGGTTTTGAAGCACTTAAGCCCTTTTTGCCCCCACCCTCACGCCGTGCGATGGTGTTTTGTGACCCGAGTTATGAGATGAAAAGCGACTACGCCCGGGTCAGCGCCTGCATGGCTGACGCCGTCAAGCGTTTTGCAACTGGCACCTATGTCGTGTGGTACCCGGTCATCCCCAGGCCAGAAGCGCATGATTTGCCGCGCAAGCTTAAAACATTGGCAGTTAAAGCAGGTAAAAGCTGGTTAAACGCGGTTTTAACCGTTAAATCAAGCAAATTGTTGACAGACAACGAAGGTGGCGTCGTTCGGCCAGGCTTGCCTGCCAGCGGCGTGTTTATCATCAACCCACCGCACACGCTGAAGGCACAGTTGCAACTGGCGCTACCGCAGATGGTTGCGCTGTTGGGGCAGGATCGCCATGCTGGGTTGACACTCGACAGTGGCGGCTGATCTTTTTTGAATGGGTAGCTGCAAACCTAACTATTTGCCGGGGCTTGCGCGATCATTGATGCAGGTGGGTGCCCGACCCCCACGCACCAAACGGCTGTTCGACGGCAGCCATCATGGCATGCATGTCGTAGCGATCAGCAATGACGCTACTGCAGCCATAAAGGCCTTGGCCAAGCCAGGACTGACGGGGAGCTTTGGGGTTTGAGGCGTTATGGCAGCGCTGGCAAGGGGCGATGGTTCAGACGGCGTCGGGGGGTGCATGCGGCAGCTCAGCTCTGTGCACTGCGACCAATGGCTGGAATTAACC
>JBBAPP010000414.1:0-1387 GCA_040400775.1 Polaromonas sp.
CATCTTGGTGTGCTCGGTGACGATGCGGATTTTTGAACTCTGGCCACGCGCAGACCGGCTGGCCCGGCCTGCGCCTTCATTTTTGCCCATTGGGGCTGCCAAGGCTTGGCCTTGGCAGAGTCCCATACCGCCACCCATCACCACGCCGTCCATAAAGGCAATATACGGCTTGGGGTAGTTGTGAATCAGGTGGTTCAACCTGTACTCTTCGGTGAAAAAGTCATCGAGTGCCGTGTCACCAGCCAGCGCCGCTGTATGAAAAAACCGGATGTCCCCACCCGCGCAAAAGCCGCCAAACAGCGCCTCGGGCGTGCCCGGTTTACCGACCTTGTTGGTGCCGCGAATGGCCACCAGCGCCACCGCAGGGTCACTGAGCCAGGCAGACAAAGCGCTGCTTATTTCGCGCACCATGGGCAAGCTCAGCGCGTTCAAGGCCTTGGGCCGATTCAGCGTAATGAGCCCCGCATTGCCACGCCGTTCCAGCAAAATATCTGCTGAGGAATTTGTCAAAATATTCGTCATCGTGGCCTGTTTCTCCATCCCAATAATTCGTTCATCATCAGCGCGGTGATCACCAGCGCGCCACCATACAGCACATGGCTGCCAGGTACTTCGCCCGCACCTGCCCAGGCCAGCAAAATACCAAAAATAATCTCCAGCGATGCCAGCAATGAAATTTCAGGTGCCTTCAAAACTGATGCGCACCAGACGGACAACACGCACGGAACGGCTAACTGCGTCAAACCGAGCGCAGCCAAAAGAGCAATGTCATGCGGGGTTGCAGCCAGCGGCCAAGCCAGCGGCAACGTGACCACCGATGAAATCACTGCGCCAACCAGCACCGCAGGCACTAAGTCAACCTTGTGCCCTTGTGCATGGCTATGCTGCACCACCGTCCAGTTGCAAGCGCCAGCTATCGGCACCAGCAAGGCAACCAGGGTTCCGGTCATTTGGGCAGTCAAATCGGCCTGACCGCCGTACATCAACACAATACCCACGCCCGCCAGCGCAATGGCCAGCCAGGTTCGGGTCGGTATGCAGTAGCTGGTAAATACACGCGCAACCAACGCCGTCATTAGCGGCCCCAGCGCCAGCGTAACCAGCACATTGGCAACGGTGGTCAGCGTCAAGGCCACCATGAAAGCGGTAAACATAAACGCCCAGCACAGGCCTGAAAGCCAAAGCGATAGGCCGCCTTGTCGCATTTGTGCAAAAACCGCCCTGCCCTTGAATAGCGGCAAAATCACCAGCAGCGACAGCAGCGTAAAAAAACTACGCCAAAATGTGACTTCAAAGCTGCGGGCAGACTCAAGCTGCCGCGTGACCACGCCGGCGGTAGACCACAGCAAGGCACAGAGAACCATGAGCGCCACAGCACGGCGGTGGG
>JBBAPP010000415.1:0-1362 GCA_040400775.1 Polaromonas sp.
ATTGCGGTTATTTTTATTGTGCGCAGCATCAAGGTGGTGCCGCAGCAAAACGCCTGGGTGGTTGAAAGGCTGGGCAAATACCACGGCGCCCTGACCCCGGGTTTGAATTTTTTGGTGCCTTTTATTGACAAGGTGGCATACAAACATTCGCTCAAAGAAATCCCGCTCGATGTGCCCAGCCAGGTTTGCATCACACGCGACAACACCCAGCTACAGGTAGATGGCATTTTGTACTTTCAAGTCACCGACCCGATGCGCGCCAGCTACGGCTCGTCAAACTACATTATTGCGGTCACGCAATTGGCGCAGACCTCGCTGCGCTCGGTGATTGGCAAACTGGAGCTGGACAAAACCTTTGAAGAGCGCGCCATCATCAACGCGCAAGTGGTGGCCGCGATTGACGAGGCCGCTTTGAACTGGGGCGTGAAGGTGCTGCGCTATGAGATCAAAGACCTGACACCGCCCAAAGAAATTTTGCACGCCATGCAGTCACAAATCACGGCTGAACGGGAAAAGCGTGCGCTGATTGCTGCATCAGAAGGCCGCAGGCAAGAGCAAATCAACATCGCAACCGGTGAGCGTGAGGCTTTTATTGCCCGCTCTGAGGGTGAAAAACTGGCCGCGATCAACAACGCGCAAGGTGAGGCCGCAGCAATCTTGGCGGTAGCCGACGCCAACGCCAAAGCCATTACGCTGGTGGCCGACGCGATTCGCCAGCCTGGCGGTGAGCTTGCGGTGCAACTCAAAGTAGCAGAAAAGGCAGTTGAGGCCTATTCACGCGTGGCCAGCGATGCGACAACCACCCTGATCGTGCCGAGCAATATGTCAGAAGTCGCAGCCTTGATAAGCTCAGCCATGAAGATGGTTCAATCCAACAAAGCATGAAAATGGACACCATCAATGTTTTGGGTACCGCACTGGTGCCCTGCTCCTATGACCCGCTGACCGGCTACTTCAGGGACGGCTGCTGTAAAACCGACGCCACCGATACCGGATCACACCTGATTTGCGCGCGGGTAACGTCAGAGTTTTTGGCTTTCTCAAGTGAGCGCGGCAATGACCTGAGCACGCCCCGGCCTGAATACCGCTTTGCAGGCCTACAACCCGGCGACCGCTGGTGCCTGTGCGCCACCCGCTGGGCTGAAGCGCTAGCAGCCGGCGTTGCCCCGCCAGTGGTGCTGGAATCTACCCACGCCGCCGCGCTCAGGTTCGTCACGTTGGCGCAATTAGAAAAGCACCGCTTCACTGGCGCGCTACAATAGGATACTTGCGGAAGGGTGGATGAGCGGTTTAAGTCATACGCCTGGAAAGCGTACGTAGGGTTATACCTACCGCGGGTTCGAATCCCGCCTCTTCCGCCAG
>JBBAPP010000416.1:0-1362 GCA_040400775.1 Polaromonas sp.
CGTTCATGCGGTCTGCGAAAGGGCTGCGAGCGGTCAACTGCTTTTTCTAGGTTTATAGCTTTTTTCAAGCATCTCCACGGCTTGGTACGGCGTGCTGGTTCTGGCGGGATGCTTAGGTCTCATGCCGGTCCAGATTTTTATACCCAAGCGGGTTGCGACTTGAAGAGCGTCTGTCACAGGGTCTTTTCGTATTTTCAGCGTCCCTTGAAGACCGGTTTGCGTTTTTCGAAAAAGGCTTTGACACCTTCGGCATGGTCTTCTGTCAGCAGTACCAAACCCTGCGCCCAGGCCTCGGCATCGAGCAGCGTCTCCAGGTCGGGCTGGTACATCAGCTTGAACATCTTTTTGGCTACCGCGAGCGCAAAGCTTGGGCCATTGGCAAGCTCCTGCGCGTACGCCAAGGCAGCGGCATCCAGCGCGTCGTCCGGCAGTACCTGGCTGACCAGTCCCAGCGCATGGGCTTCCTGGGCGTCGATACGCCGACCAGAATAGACCAGCTCCTTGGCGCGCTGCACGCCAAGATGCTGCGTCAAAAAGTAAATCGCACCGCCGTCTGGCACAAGACCGACATGGCGAAAAACCTGGGTGAAGCGTGCGGTCTCGGAGGCGATCACCGCGTCGCAGGCCAGCGCCATGCTCCAGCCGATACCGGCCACCGCACCCCGCACACTGGCGACAACCGGCTTTTCAATATTCGCTAAATTGCGCACCATGCGGTGCGCCAATTTGAGCAGCGCGCGACCGCTTTCCGCTGTGAAGTCACCCATCTTGCTGACGTCGCCGCTGGCACAAAAAGCCTTGCCAGTAGCCTGCAACAGCACGGCGCGCACTGCCGGGTCTAGCGCAGCAGTTTCGAAATGGGTGCCGAGGGTCTCGCGCATCTCGACGGTCAGAGCGTTCAGCTTATCGGGCCTATCCAGAGTGATGATGGCGACACCGTCGCGCAGCTCGTAACGGGTATTCATCTCATTGCCCCCTGAACGCCGGAACCCGCTTTTCAGCGAAGGCTTTGGTGCCTTCGACGACGTCTTCTGATGTCTGTAGCAAGCGCAGCATCATCTGCTCCATCCTCAGGCCGGTGGCCAGATCAACGTCACGACTCCGCATCGCCAATTCCTTGGCCGACTGCACTGCCAACGGCGCGTTGAGCGCCAACCGGTTTGCATACCCGCGCGCAGTATCCATCAGCTCAGAGGCTTTCACCACCTTGTTGACCAGCCCCCAATGCAGCGCCGTCTGGGCGTCGAAAGTATCACCCAATAACAACATCTGCATAGCGATCGGGTGCGGCAATTGCTGTGCAATTCGCTGGGTACCGCCGTTTGCCGGAAACACACCGCGCTTGACTTCTGAAACCGAGAA
>JBBAPP010000417.1:0-1358 GCA_040400775.1 Polaromonas sp.
CGCAGGCTGATGCGCGGTGCAGTAAAAAATCCTGGATGCATGGTTTGGCTTTAGTAAACTTCTGTCAATACGATTTCCGGGATGCAGAGCAAGGCGCTTGTCGTGTCGCTCTTCGAGCGCATACGAGGGTCGCACAGCACAGCGGAATGCACTTGTGTGCATGAGGATTGCGAGCACCGCGCAACGCTGCTATGCGCCCGGCAATCGGATGCAGAGAATGTTGCACTATGCGTCCTCCCTGATCTGGCGGCCCGTCAGTTTCAAGAACAAGTCCTCCAGATTGGCCGGGCGGTGCAAGGTGCGCAGTTGCGGGTAGTCGGCCAGCGCCTCCAGCAAGCGCTTGGCGTCTTGGGTATAAAAAAATACCGTTTCACCGCTGACCTCAACCCGCGCGGCAAAGGCTTTCAGGGGCGCATCCGCGAGTGCCAAAGCACCTGTGCCATAGACCTCCACCACATCCGGTTCCAGGTTGTCAGCAATCATTTGGCGTGGTCTGCCCTCGAGCATTTTTTTGCCGTGGTCCAGCACCAACAGGCGGTTGCACAGGCGCTCGGCTTCGTCCATGAAGTGGGTGGTCAGCAAAATTGATTTGCCTTGCTGCACCAGGCGCTGCAGGCGCTCCCACATCAGGTGGCGGGCTTGCGGGTCCAGGCCCGTGGTGGGCTCGTCAAGCAGCAGCAATTGCGGGTCATTGACCAAGGCACGCGCCAGTGACAAACGCCGCTTCATACCGCCTGACAACTCACTCAGCTTGGCGTTTGCCTTGCTGGTCAGCGCAGCAAACTCCAGCAGCATGGGGATGCGTTCTTTGATGACGGCATCCTTCAAACCAAAGTAGCGGCCAAATACCAGCAGGTTTTCAGCGCAAGAAAAGTCCGGGTCCAGGCTGTCGAATTGGCTGACGATGCCCAGCTTGTCTTTGATCGCCAGCGCATCGCGCGGCATCTGCAACGTGCTTTGCCCCGGCTGGTAAAAGGTCACGCTGCCCGCATCAGGGGCAGTCAGCCCCAGGCACATGCGAATGGTGGTGGTCTTGCCGGCACCGTTGGGCCCAATCACGCCCAGGCATTCACCGGGTTGGATGTCGAACGACAAGTTGTTGACGACGGTGGTGTCACCGTATTTTTTGGTCAGGCCTTGAATTGAAAAAATCGGGGCTACGCTTACTGAATTCATCTGTGTATTGTGCCTTGCCAGTATGCTTGATGCAGGCTTAGGCAGGTAAACTGTTTTGCCATTTCTGCGATTATTCATTTGGCGTTTTAACTTTAAATTCATCATGATCACCATCGGTACCCCTTTATCCCCCCACGCTACCAAAGTCATGCTGCTCGGCTCCGGCGAGCTGGGCAAAGAGG
>JBBAPP010000418.1:0-1355 GCA_040400775.1 Polaromonas sp.
CCCGGTACTCACCGTGAAAGGGTGATGTCCTAGGCCTCTAGACGATGGGGTCAAAGCCTTGGAACTTCCGGACAAGCTTATGTTTTGTTCACATAAGCCTGACAAAAAACTCTCCACATAAAATTCTTAAAATTTCTCAACAACCCAACCAAAAAACCAAATCTGAAGTTTTGGTGGAGGTAAACGGGATCGAACCGATGACCTCTTGCATGCCATGCAAGCGCTCTCCCAGCTGAGCTATACCCCCTTAAGAAAACACATTGCTGTAAATTCTGTCGAGCCTTGAATTATAGCGTGAAAAATTGCGTGCCTTCAAGCGCGCAAACGCAAGATCACAACTTCACGTGTCATCAGCTCCAAAATGGCATCAAGTGAAGGGGTTTGTGGCGTGCCCATGACGAGGACGCGCACCGGCATGGCAAGTTGCGGCATTTTCAAACCGCTCTGCATTAGTACCTGTTTGATGGCAGCAGCAATAGCCGCTTTAGTCCATTCGCACGTCGCAAGCGTGTCTGCCAACATGGCCAGCGCCGGGCGCACAGCGTCTGTCACGTGGGTCACTACATCTTCAGCAGTCGCCTGCCCGCCTGTCACCAGCATTTGCAAGCAGTTGGCCAACTCGACCAAGGTGGTGCAACGCTCTTTGAACAAGCCGCAACCGCGAAGCAGACGCGAATCGTTGAGACCTGCCGCTGCATCAGGTGACAGAAAAGGTTTAACCACGTCAGCCAGCGCAGCATCAGGCATGGCTTTCAGATGTTGCGCGTTGACCCAGCGCAGCTTGGCCTCGTCAAACTGAGCCGCACTTTTACCCAGATGGTCCAAGTTGAACCAGGCCACAAACTGTTCACGGCTGAAAATTTCATCGTCGCCATGGCTCCAGCCCAAACGTGCCAGGTAGTTGACCATCGCGTCTGGCAAATAGCCTTCCACCGCATACTGCGTCACGGCTTTGGCGCCGCTTCTCTTGCTCATCTTTTCGCCCAGCTCATTAAGCACAGTGGGCAAATGCGCGTACACCGGCACGTCTTTACCAAGCGCTTTGAAGATGTTGATTTGGCGCGGCGTGTTGTTGACGTGATCATCTCCACGAATCACGTGCGTAATGGCCATGTCGACATCATCAACCACCACACAAAAGTTATAGGTCGGTGTGCCGTCTGGCCTTGCAATTACCAAATCATCAAGCTCGTCGTTGCTGATCTCGATACGGCCCTTGACCTTGTCGTCCCACACCACGCTGCCGCCTTGCGGATTTTTAAAGCGCAATACAGGCTGTACGCCAACAGGTACCGCAGGTAAAGTTTTGCCGGGCGCTGGCCGCCAGGTGCCGTCATAGCGTGGCTTTTGTTTGG
>JBBAPP010000419.1:0-1314 GCA_040400775.1 Polaromonas sp.
AGAGCACTGCCTGCGGCTTCGCGCCTAGACACAAATGATTTGGAAACGGAATAAGTTTGGCTGACTTGAGCAGCTTGGCGCAGCGCCGGTCTTGCCGGCCGTGGACTTTTCGGTTCACCAGCAACGCCAATCTTTCTTCAAAGCTCATGGCGGCGATGCCGCTTTGATGCATCTGCAGCTCCAAGGCCTGCGCCATGCTCAGCAGCTTGAGCTGGCGCAGCTGCTCCAGTGTGGTGTTCATCATCATCGTGTTGGCCGCCCGCAAGTCCCGCCGGTTGAGCAAGGTGTCGCGAATGTGCGTGCACCAGGCGACAGCGGCCAGCGCTATCGGTTTGCTGACCGTCATGTGCGCTATCGGGCAAATTGCCGGCCCGCCGCTGGTGGCGGTGCCGCTCAGGGACAGCTGCACACTGGGCGAAGGGTTCACGCTGTCGCTGGAGATTGCCGCCGCCTTGCTGGCCGGGGCGGTGCTGTACCTATGGATGGTGAGCACTTGTCCAGTGACAAAACGATAAAGCTGAAGTTTTTCAGATTTATGCAGTTCAATAAGTCTCTATCGTTTTAGATTTGGACCAAAAAGCTATCGAAATAATAGCAAATTAACGAACCCTAGTTTTTCGGCTTGGCTCTCAGCGCCGGCCGAAGCAGTTGCGCCAGCTCTGTACCTTGCATCACCCTGATGTGGTGGGTCGCAGCGAACTGGCGCGCGTTTTCGGTGACCTCGCCCATCGTGATGCAGAGGGCGGCATCGGCGTCACGCTTGCTTCGGGCGACTTCCAGGCTTTCGAAAAGCTCCTGGCCCAGGCGCGCAGCTTTCCAGCGTTTACAACTCAGCAGCGTGGTGCGCCCCGCCTTGATGGCCGAAAAATCAGCCGTGGTACCTTCCAGGCGCTGGACCTCATAACCATCGCGGCGAAACGCCTGCTCGATCAGGCTGGAAAAATCACGCCAGGACAGCGCGCCGATCTGCGCCAGCGTGTCCGGGACATGCGCGGTGCTGGGTGCACGTAGTAGCCGGTACGCAGCGATCACGCCAATCACAGCAAAGGGCAGGCCACCCAATGCACCGTACACGAAATACTGCGCCGGCAGCAAGGCCTTGGCGGCCAGCACGAAACCGAGCGTGAGGGCAATACTGATCCACCACGGCGAGCGCAGCAAGACGGCAAAGAGCGACTTTTCAGCCATTTTGAATTTCAATTTTTTCCTTTCGAGTCAAGAGCCTGTTTGTATCACGCCGGAGGAGGAGGAGGGCTGGCTAGTGCGAGGTAGCGGGCAGCGATTTCGAGCCGAACCGGTGTCAGCGTTCCCCGG
>JBBAPP010000420.1:0-1308 GCA_040400775.1 Polaromonas sp.
CCGCCGTCAATGATCTCGCCGCAGTTGATGTCCATGTCTTCTTCTTGGCGCTGCCACAGGGCGGTATTGGTGGCCAGTTTCAGCGAAGGGGAGGGCGCGCAGCCGTAGGCCGAGCCTCGGCCAGTGGTAAAGCAAATCAGGTTTGCACCGCCCGCTACCTGGCCTGTGGCGCTGACCGGGTCGTAGCCCGGTGTGTCCATGTACACAAAGCCATGCGCTTTGACAGGCTCAGCATATTCACACACCGCTTGCAAATTACTGGTGCCGCCTTTGGCCACTGCGCCCAATGATTTTTCTAAAATGGTTGTCAAGCCGCCGGCCTTGTTGCCGGGTGAGGGGTTGTTGTTCATTTCGCCGCCGTTGATCTCGGTGTAGTGCTCCCACCATTTGATGCGTTCTATCAGCTTGGCGGCAATGTCGGGGCGCACAGCGCGGCGCGTTAGCAAATGTTCAGCCCCGTAAATCTCAGGGGTTTCACTCAATATGGCCGTGCCACCATGCGCTACCAGCAGGTCAACCGCCGCACCGAGCGCCGGGTTGGCGCTGATGCCTGAGTAACCATCCGAGCCGCCGCACTGCAGGCCAATCGTGATGTGCGCCGCACTGCAGGGCTCGCGCTGTACAGCGTTGGCGCGCGGCAGCATGTCCTCGATCAGCGCGATGCCTTTGGCCACGGTTTTGGCGGTACCGCCGGTATCTTGAATGCTGAAGACGCGCAGGTTGTCGCCCTCCGTCAAGCTGCCATGCGCCAGCCAGGCGTTGATCTGGTTCGACTCGCAACCCAGCCCTACCACCAGCACGCCGGCAAAGTTGGGGTGCGTGGCGTAGCCCGTCAGCGTGCGCTGCAAAATCTGCATGCCCAGGCCGTCGGTGTCCATGCCGCAACCGGTGCCGTGGGTCAGCGCCACCACGCCGTCGACATTGGGGAAGGCTTGGAGTGCCGCCGGGTGGTTGTGGCGTGAAAAGTGATCAGCTATTGCCCGCGCCGCAGTGGCCGAGCAATTGACGCTGGACAAAATACCAATGTAGTTGCGCGTCGCCACCCGGCCATCCGCCCGCTTGATGCCCATGAAGCTGGCTTCAAGCCTGGCGCTTTCAGGTTTGACATCAGCGCCCACCGCGTAGTCGCGCGCAAAGTCGCCTTTGTTGGCCCCCATGTCCAGGTTGTGGGTGTGGACGTGCTCACCGGCTGCAATCGGCTTGCTGGCAAAGCCGATGATCTGGTTGTAGCGGCGCACTGCATCACCTGTGTTCAAGGCTTTTGTTGCTACTTTGTGGCCTGGCGGGATCAGGCCTTTGGTGGTGATG
>JBBAPP010000421.1:0-1305 GCA_040400775.1 Polaromonas sp.
GGTGGCTCAGGCACGCGCCTGCACCCCGCCACGCTGGCCATCAGCAAGCAACTGCTGCCGGTCTATGACAAGCCGATGATTTATTACCCGCTCAGCATCTTGATGGTGGCGGGTATCCGTGAGCTACTCATCATCAGCACACCACAGGACACCCCCCGCTTTGAACAGCTTCTGGGTGATGGGTCGCAGTGGGGCATGAAGCTGCAGTACGCCGTGCAGCCCAGCCCGGACGGGCTGGCGCAGGCCTTCATCATTGGCGAGGCGTTCTTGGCGGGTGCACCCAGCGCGCTGGTGTTGGGCGACAATATTTTTTACGGACACGACCTGCAAACACTGCTGCGGCAAGCCGATGCCAATGCGGCAGGCGCCACGGTATTTGCCTACCACGTACAAGACCCAGAGCGCTATGGTGTGGTGGCGTTTGATGCACAGGGCAGGGCCAGCAGCATTGAAGAAAAGCCCGTAGTACCCAAGAGCAACTATGCAGTGACAGGCCTGTATTTTTACGACGCGCAGGTGGTAGAGATTGCCAAATCCATCCAGCCCAGCGCGCGCGGTGAACTCGAAATCACAGCCGTGAACCAGGCTTACCTGGAGCGCGGTCAGCTGAATGTGCAAATCATGAAGCGCGGCTACGCCTGGCTGGACACCGGCACCCACGACAGCCTGCTGGAGGCGGGGCAGTTTATTGCCACACTGGAGCATCGCCAAGGCCTAAAAATCGCCTGCCTGGAAGAAATTGCCTGGCGCAGCGGTTTTATTGACGATGCCCAGCTGGCCGATCTGGCAGAACCCCTTGCCAAGAACGGTTACGGCCAATACCTGCTGCGCCTGCTCAAAGAAAAAGGCCAGGCATGAAGGTGACGGCCACCGCTATTGCAGACGTTCTTATCATCGAGCCCAAAGTGTTTGGTGATGCGCGCGGTTTCTTTTTTGAAAGCTTTAACCAGCAGGCATTTAAACAAGCCACCGGCCTAGGCATGGGGTTTGTGCAAGACAACCATTCCCGGTCAGAAAAAGGCGTATTGCGTGGCTTGCACTACCAGGTTGCGCAAGCCCAAGGGAAATTAGTCAGGGTTGTCAGTGGCGTTGTGTTTGACGTGGCAGTCGATTTGCGCAGGTCATCTGGCACTTTTGGGCAGTCGGTTGGCGTCGAGTTGTCAGAAAGCAATCGCCGTCAACTCTGGATCCCGCCCGGATTTGCGCACGGGTTTTTGACCTTGAGCGATTCAGCAGATTTTTTGTACAAAACCACTGACTACTACAACCCCGAGCATGAACGTTGCATCGCCTGGAACGATCCCG
>JBBAPP010000422.1:0-1303 GCA_040400775.1 Polaromonas sp.
CCCACAGCATTTCATCGCCCAGTTCCTGCAGGCTTCGGTAGGTGAACTGGTGGATATGGGTCAGCTCGTCGATAGCCGCCTGCACCCCTTGGTGAACCCCGGTAACAAGTTCTACCTGAGATTCACTGAAATCGGTGGTGATGCTAGGGTGCGTGAGCGCCGAACCCAAGGCCAGTGGGTGCGGCGTGAGCGCCAAAGCACCACTCGGCTGGGCGCGCAGGCTTTCTTTTTCAATCCCGCAACATATGCCTAGCAAGGACTTATTTTGCAAATCGATGGCTTGGCTGGCAGTCACTGCCTGAAATGGCTTCATATTCTCAAGTTCCAGAATTATTCTTTGTCGGGCTGGAAGGTATCACAGGCCAGCTTTTTTCGCTCGGCAGGCCCCTCTGCGCGCAAGCCGACTGAAAGATTAAAGTAGATGAGGCAGGATCGTGGGCTTGCAAGGCACTATAAAGACCTATAAAGTCAGCAGAGTTAACCGTTATGCTTGCTAGTTCAGCCTGCCCATGAATAAGCTAATGAAAAAATTCACAGAATGGCTTGGCGCTAGCAAAGCTGCGCCGCTACACCGCGCATTGCCTGGCAGCCGCAACCCGCCGACATCCTTGCAGCATGACGGTTCTGAAACTGCAACCCGCACCCTGTTGGTGCAGGTTTTGCTGCGCGACCTGCTGCGTAAAAATGGCATGCCGGCGGGCCTGGTTCTGTGCCAGATTCAGGTGATGCACAGCCGCACGCCAGGCCAGCGCCTGTATGTGCGGCTGGTTGTCAGGTATTGGGACGAGCGCTTGATGAAATACGCTTTCGCATTTCAAAAAGCCTTGCTCACCGAAATCTTGCAGTTGGAACCCAAAGCTGCAAGCTGGCTACAAGGCATTGCTTGGCAGCTAGAAGTCGCCAGCAGTTGCCCATTGACGCAATTGCCAGGCCCTGAGTTCTGGCAGGCAGCGCAAGCGAACGTCAAGGCAGATACGCCAGTCGACCCATCTGACACCACCACCTCGCCAGCGGATGCGGTGGCGGCTTCTCCTGAGCCCAGACCTGTGCCCGGTGCTGCAGCGCCTATGGCCGCGCCCACGTGGCCTGAACTTTCTGCGGCCGCTGCGTTAGCTGCTGCCCCTTTGCTGGATCCAGCCCAGCCCCTGCCGTCGCTGATTGACGAACCAGCCGCCGCACAAGACGACACCGCGCAAGACCTTGAGCGGCTGTTTGCGATTCGTGACAATGAGTTGACACTCAACAATATGTTGCTGGCCGGTTACCAGAGTACCGAACCATCAGCGCTGGAAAAACACTAAAG
>JBBAPP010000423.1:0-1299 GCA_040400775.1 Polaromonas sp.
TTTTGGAGCTTTACCTATGCGCCTACTCGGCAAAGCGCTCACCTTCGACGACGTATTGTTGGTGCCTGCGTACTCCCAAGTCCTTCCCAAGGACGCCAGTTTATCGACCCAATTCTCACGCAACATTCGCCTGAATTTGCCACTCGTGTCCGCCGCAATGGACACGGTGACAGAAGCCCGATTGGCCATTGCCATCGCCCAAGAAGGCGGTATTGGCATCGTGCATAAAAACCTCACGCCCCAGCAGCAGGCGGCTGAGGTGTCGCGGGTCAAGCGCTACGAATCTGGCGTGGTGCGTGACCCAGTGGTGATCACCCCCGAGCACACCGTGCTCCAGGTGCTGGAGTTGTCTGAGCAGCTCGGTATATCGGGCTTTCCGGTGTGTGACGGCGGCAAAGTGGTCGGCATTGTGACCAGCCGGGATTTGCGTTTTGAAACCCGTTACGACGTCAAAGCCCATCAGATCATGACGCCGCGTGAAAAACTCATCACCGTCAAAGAAGGTACGTCGTCACTTGAAGCCAAGGCCTTGCTGAACAAGTACAAACTTGAGCGACTGCTGGTCGTTAACGACGACTTTGAGCTCAAAGGCCTGATCACGGTCAAAGACATCACCAAGCAAACTAACTTTCCCAATGCAGCGCGCGACTCCTCGGGCCGCTTGAGGGTAGGCGCGGCAGTCGGCGTAGGCGAGGGCACAGAAGAGCGGGTTGAAGCACTCGTCAAAGCGGGGGTTGATGCCATCGTGGTTGACACAGCGCACGGCCACAGCAAGGGCGTGATTGACCGGGTGCGCTGGGTCAAACTTCATTACCCGCAGATTGACGTGATTGGCGGCAACATTGCCACTGGCGCGGCAGCGCTGGCGCTGGTGGATGCGGGTGCTGACGGCGTTAAAGTTGGCATTGGCCCCGGCAGCATTTGCACCACCCGCATCGTGGCAGGCGTAGGTGTGCCTCAAATCATGGCGATTGACAGCGTGGCCACGGCCTTGCGCGGCACCGGCGTGCCTTTGATTGGTGACGGCGGCATTCGTTACAGCGGTGACATCGCCAAAGCTATCGCGGCAGGCGCCAGCAGCGTGATGATGGGCGGCATGTTTGCAGGCACTGAAGAAGCGCCCGGCGAAGTCATCTTGTACCAGGGCCGCAGCTACAAAAGCTACCGCGGCATGGGCAGCATAGGCGCCATGCAGCAGGGCAGTGCCGACCGCTACTTTCAGGAATCTAGCACCGGCAACCCCAACGCCGACAAACTGGTGCCAGAAGGTATTGAAGGCCGTGTGCCTTACAAAGGCAG
>JBBAPP010000424.1:0-1294 GCA_040400775.1 Polaromonas sp.
AACGGTTCATAGTTCATAAGGCCGGATCAATAGACAGGCGTTATTCTGGCTTGATACCAGCCTGCTTGATCAACCGGCTCCATAGTGCCAGCTGGTCGGCCACATACTTGGCAAACATTTCTGGAGATGCTGATGGCATGACTTCGAAACCCATCACGGCTAGCCGGTCCTGAACTTCTTTATCAGACAGGATGGCAAGGACTTCGGTGTTGATGCGGTCCACAATCGGTCGCGGCAGCCCAGCGGGTCCAAAGATGCCATTCCATGAGGTCAGGTCAAAGCCTGGCAGGGTTTGCGCGACAGGCGGTACGTTGGGCAAAATTTTCGAACCACTGGCTGGCGTGACGGCAAGCACCCGTACCTTGTCGGCTTTGATCATGGCCAGGCCAGAACCAAAGTCGGTCACATACAGCTCGATTTGCCCGCCCACCACATCCGTCATGGCCTGTGGGCTTGACTTGTAGGGCACGCCCGTGACCGTGATGCCGGCCATCTGTTTGATGGTTTCAGACGCGACCAAGGACGTGCTGTTAGGCGTGGCATAAGACAGCTTGCCCGGATTGGTTTTGGCATAGTCCAGCAAGTCCTTCATGGTTTTGACCGGCAGGCTGTTGGCCACCACCAGAGCAAACGGTAATTCACCAGTGCGCAGAATCGGCGTGAAATCCTTGAGGGGGTCGTACTTCAGATTCTGAAACAGACTGGGGTTGGCCGAATGTGAAGTGTTGGTGGTCATCAACAGGGTGTAGCCATCGGGCTTGGCGCGCGCTACAAATACCGCGCCAATCTGCGCGCTGGCGCCCGGCTTGTTGTCCACTACGACCGTCTGGCGCAAGCGGTCTGACAGCTTTTGGGCAATCACGCGTGCAACCGCATCCGTACCGCTGCCGGCAGCGAAAGGCACGACCAGGGTGATAGGGCCAGAAGGATAGGTTTGGGCCAGCGCCTGGCTGCCAAGCCCCAGATGCATGAGGCTGGTTACAGCTGCAATAGCCAAGGCTTTGGTCATGGATGTCATCTCGTCTCCTGGTTGTTGTGTAGGCTCTGCGTTGACCGTTTGTATTAAGCGTTAGCGGAAAAGTTTTATCAGCCCCGTCGCCAGCGCCGTGCCGCACACAATCACCACCGCGCACAGCAGCATCCAGGGGGTGACGCTTTCACTTAAAAAGACGGCGCCATAAAACACCGCAAACACCGGGATCAAAAATGTCACCGTCAGGGTGCGCTGCGGGCCGGCTCTTTCTATCAGCCTGAAGTACAGGATGTAGGCGATACCGGTGCAGGCAACGCCCAA
>JBBAPP010000425.1:0-1279 GCA_040400775.1 Polaromonas sp.
AGCGGTTTTAAGCTTTTTCGTCGATACACCACATCATGACAAAACCTCACATCGGCATCGCTGGTGCAGGCCTTGCAGGTCGCCTGCTGGCCTGGCGGCTGGCTTTGGCGGGCTGCCGGGTTAGCTTGTTCGACGCCAAGCGCCGTGATGCGCTAGACACCGCATCGCAAACCGCCGCCGCCATGCTCTCGCCTCTGGCGGAGCTGGCAGTGTCAGATGATGCGGTGTTTGAGCTGGGTCAGCGCTCTTTGGCTTTGTGGCCACAGTATTTGGCGCAACTGGCCAGCCCTGTCTACTTCCGGCAAGACGGCACGGTTGTGGTGGCGCATACGCAAGACGGCGCGTCGCTTGAACACTTCAGCCGCTTGCTGCATCACAAGCTGCCTGAGGCTTCTAAAGCGCAAGTGCAAACGCTTGATGCAGCAGCACTGGCGCAGCTCGAACCTACCCTTGCTGGGCGCTTTAACGGTGGTTTGTTTCTGGCGGGCGAAGGCCAGCTGGCCAATGACCAGCTGATGGCCGCATTGGCGGTTGATCTGGACCGCCTGGGCGTGCGGTGGCAGGAAGGTCAAAAGGTTGACCATATTCAAACGCAGGCCATCGTTTGTGCAGACCAGCACTACTCCGTAGACATGGCGGTAGACGCGCGCGGTGTAGGTAGCAAGTCATTTTTGTCCGGCCTGCGCGGTGTGCGTGGTGAGGTACTGCGTGTGCAATGCCCGGGCGTAACGCTGCTGCGCCCCGTACGCCTGATGCACCCGCGTTACCAGCTATACGTCGCGCCGCGCCCGAACGGTCAGTTTGTCGTTGGCGCAACCGAGCTGGAGTCTGAAGACGATGGCCCGGTTACCGTGCGCTCTGTGCTGGAGCTGGCCAGTGCGCTGCACAGTTTGCACCCGGCATTTGGTGAGGCACGTATTTTGCGCATGTCTGCCGCGTTAAGGCCTGCGCTGGACGACCACCGGCCCCGGGTTGAACAATTGGGCGGCGTGTGGCACATCAACGGCCTGTACCGGCATGGCTATTTGTGCGCGCCTGCGCTGGTCGATGATTTGGTAGGAAAATTGACCCATGACGATTGAACTTTCATTGAATGGCGAACGCACAAACGCCGAAGCCGCTACCTTGCAAGTTCTCTTGTTGGCACGCGGCTACAAGCTGGAGACCGCCTTTGCCTGCGCCATCAACAACATCTTTGTGCCGCGCCAGCAGTGGCCTGAACGCGCGCTGCAAAACGGCGACCGCATCGACATCGTCACACCCATCACAGGCGGTTAAA
>JBBAPP010000426.1:0-1279 GCA_040400775.1 Polaromonas sp.
AGGGTCACGGCCGACGCTGGAAAAACAGTTCTATTTTTTTGACAGGTTCGAACATAAGATAAAAAGCTATGTAATCAATAGCATTTAGCCTTTATATTTTTTGGCTAAAAAGCCTTTTAACCCCATGCGTGGCGACTCTGCGTTGCCGCGGTGGCAGACAGATTTTCGGCAGGGCGCAGCGGCGGGCGTTACCGCGCGACCCACCCGCCACACACGGGAAACACCTGACCAACGAAACAACTGGCTGCTTCGCTGCAAAGGTAGGCGGCGAATGTTGCGTCTTCTGTTGCGCTGACCAGTCGACCCAGCGGCACCTCTCGCTTGAGCCGCTCCTGGAAGCGGGGATTGGCCTGAACCTCAGCCGGGAAGTACGTGGAGTTCTCGACAAAGTTCTGCGCGATGGCATTGACTTGTACGTTGTGGGGCGCTACTTCAGTACCAACTGACTGGACATAGGCAAGTTGCGCACCGCGTGCAGCGCTGTAGGTAGAGGTGCGCTTCAAGCCGCGCAACGCGGAAGCACTGCCAATGACCAGAATCTTTCCAGATCGGCGTTCGATCATTTGCGGAAGGACCGCCCGGAACAGTCTCGGCAGAGGATCAACCAGCGCTGCGAAGGTATCGCGCCACTCGGACTCGGACGCTTCAGTCGCCAGAGAGGTGGGAGCCGATACGGCCAGGTTGGCTACCAACACATCGACTCTTCCCGCTGCCTCGACAACGGCCTCTGCCGCCCCGACCTCGACCAGCGGATCGATGCTGGCAATGACCATCGCGCCGTGCTGCGCAAGTACCTCGCAAAGCGCTGGGCCCATGAATGCGTTAGCTTGCGTGACAAGAATGCGTTTGCCTGAAAGGGTTTGGTTCATGGGTAAGCCTTGGAATGTGCTGGTTATTTTGTTCGGACATGCAAGGATAGGGGCTTTATTCCTTCAGCGGGTTGAAGTTTGACGTGGCGAGCGCGTATAAAGGTAGCGGCGAGATAGGCAGCAAAAGAAAAGATAAGTCGCTACAACACCAGCAAGCTCTGCAGATTTTTAACAGCAATCGCTTTAAAGTCCTCAGAAATCAACGCATGCGCCGCAGCAGCACGCCAGAACACTGCGGCCAGGTCTTTGGCTGCTGGCCACTCTGTCAGGGTGGCCGCTGTGGGGTATAGCGGTCGGTCGGTAAATTGCCTTTCGACCAGCTCGCCGTTGATGGGGGCGTACAGCATGGGCAGCATGTCGTAGGTGGGCGACAGGTACCAGTTGTCGTCTTTTAGCAGCAGCGAGATATT
>JBBAPP010000427.1:0-1278 GCA_040400775.1 Polaromonas sp.
GTTGACTTGCCGCAGCCCGACGGCCCCAGCAGCGCGACAAATTCACCGTCTTGAACATCCAGATCGATTTGGGCCAATGCCCGCACCGGCGGCTCTGTCGGGTAGGTTTTGTCGAGTTTTTCAATATGGATGGCGGACATGCTGGCTTGGAAATGTTGGGGCGGGTTTAATGGTTTTGAAGCATGCGCCAGCGCAGCACCCGCTGCTCTGCAAACACAATCAGGCGGTCACTGAGGTAGCCCATGACACCAATCGACACCATGTCGGCCAGTACGATGTCCATGCGGCCCACGTAATAGGCGTCCCACAGCACATAACCCAGACCTGATTTGACGGCCACCATCTCAGACACGATAACAGCCGTCCATGAAATACCCAGACCAATGCGCAGGCCGGTAAATATCGACGGCATAGCTGATGGAAACACCACCCGCCGCAGCAGTTGCATGCGGGTCGCCCCCATCATCATGGCAGCGCGCATCAGGTTGCGTTCCACATCACGCGCACCCTGAGTCGTGTTGACGACGATGGCGTAAAACCCACCTAGAAAAATCAGGAAAATCGAACCCATATCACGGATGCCAAACAGCGCAATTGAAAACGGCAACCAGGCGGTGATCGGGATGGGTCGCAGGCCTTGAATGAAGGGGTCAAACATCTGCGAAGCCAGCTTGCTCCAGCCGATCATCAAGCCCAGCGGCACGCCCAGCAGCGTCGCCAGTGCAAAGCCCTGCGCCACCCGCATGGCTGAGTACTGCACGTTCGACAACCAGGTACCCAGGTAGGGGTTCAGCCCCATGCCCGGCTTGCCGAACACCCATTGGTTGAAGCCCTCCAAAACGGCGAGCGGCGTAGGTACGATACCGGCCATGTTGGCTTGACTACCAGCGAATTGCCAAAAAGCCAGCACCGCCACAGGCACCACCGCGCCAAGAAGGAGTTGCTTCATGCGTGACATGGTTGACACGTCTATTCAGTTCATCGCTTGATCTCGCGCACCATACTGTCGTCATATAGCGCAGCTGCATCGGCACCGACATCTTTTTGCACGATGCCTTGCTTGAATGCTGCGTCAGCCTGCAAGCGCACCTGCTCTTTGGTCAGTACGCCGCCCAACTTGATAATTTTTGACGACTCTTTGGTTATAGCAAGCGGCAGTCCGGTGTACTTTGAATAAGCATCAGCAAATAGATCGTTGTTTTTGGCCATCTGCTCTTCAGCATTCAGGTAGACCCACAAAAAGCGTCGAATGGCTTCCTTCTTGTTGGTCAGGGCCTC
>JBBAPP010000428.1:0-1277 GCA_040400775.1 Polaromonas sp.
TCGTCCAGCGCGGTGATGTTCAAGGAGGAACTGGAAGACCTGAAAGACACCTTTCTTACCCGCTTGAATCTGGTGTGGGTGATGAGCCGCGAGACGCAGGACATTGAGCTCTTCAATGGACGGATTGACTACAACAAAACCACTGAGTTGCTCAGCCGCTGGATTGACCCTGCGGGCATTGACGCGGTTTTTATTTGCGGCCCGCACGAGATGATGCTGGCAGTCACGCAGGCCTTGCAAGACAAGGGCGTTGACAAGTCACGCATCAAGGCTGAACTGTTTGGTTCGCCGCTGCCAGCCAGACCGCGTACGGTATCTGTTGCAGTGCAAGGCGATGAACAATGTGAAGTTGAAGTAACGCTTGACGGCGCGCGCCGCACCTTTACCATGGCTAAAAACCAGAGTCTGGTGGACGGTGGTCTGAAAGCCGGGCTCGACATGCCCTACGCCTGCAAGGGCGGTGTGTGCTCCACCTGCCGGGCGCAAGTCTTGAGCGGCGAGGTAGACATGGACAGCAATTTTGCGCTGGAAGACTACGAAATTGCACGCGGCTTTGTGCTGTGCTGCCAGAGCTTTCCCGTCTCAGATAAGCTAGTGATTAATTTTGACCAGGAACACATCCATGCATGACTTTAAATACATCAGCTACGCCGTAGCCGACCGCGTAGCCACCATCACCCTGAACCGGCCTGACAAGCTCAACAGCCTGTTAGGCGCGATGGCGCTGGAGGTGCACAGCGCGCTGGACAAGGCGTCTAGCGACAGCGCTGCCAAAGTGCTGGTGCTGACAGGCGCTGGCCGTGCGTTTTGCGCCGGGCAAGACCTGGCCGACCCCGCCATGTCGCCCAAGCCCGGCTCAGACTCGCCAGCCGACGTTGGCGCTGTGGTCGATACGTTTTACAGCCCGCTGGTGCGCCGCTTGCGCGCTATGCCCAAGCCGGTGGTTTGCGCTGTCAATGGTGTGGCGGCTGGTGCAGGCGCCAACATTGCGCTGGCCTGCGACATCGTGATTGCGGTGCAAACCGCCAGTTTTATTCAACCCTTTTGCAAGCTGGGTTTAGTGCCTGATGCGGGCGGTACCTGGCTGCTGCCGCAATTGGTCGGTCGCGCGCGGGCTGTTGGTTTGGCGCTGCTGGGCGACAAGCTCAGTGCTGAGCAGGCTGCACAGTGGGGACTGATATGGAAGTGTGTTGCCGCGGATGACTTTGAAGCTGAAGTCAGTAGCATTGCAAAAACATTGGCAGCCGGGCCAACGCTGGGTTATGTGCGCACCCGTG
>JBBAPP010000429.1:0-1256 GCA_040400775.1 Polaromonas sp.
CTGGCTGCTCGCGGGCCAGAATCGGATTCAGAAGAAGCTGGCGGCGCGCCACCTCAAAGAAGACTCCCTGGTGCTCTATGACCTCTCATCGAGTTACTTCGAGGGCTCGCACTGTCCCCTGGCCAAGTTGGGCTACAGCCGGGACGGCAAACGCGGTACTTTGCAAGTCAACTACGGGCTGCTCACCGATGGCCGTGGTTGCCCGGTGGCGATCTCAGTGTTTGATGGCAATACCTCGGACAGCACGACGTTTATGCCGCAGGTCACGCGTCTGCGTGAGGAATTTGGCATCAAGCGAATGGTGCTGGTGGGGGACCGGGGCATGATCTCGCAAAAGGCCATCGATGAGATGAGCAAAGATTCCGATGTGGCCTGGATCACGGCTTTGAGGAGCAGCTCGATTCGCACCCTGGTGGCGCAGCGTCACCTGCAACTGGGCTTGTTTGATGAGCGCAATTTGCTGGAGATCAGCTCGCCGGACTTCCCCGGTGAGCGCCTGCTGGCGTGCCGCAATCCGGAGCTGGCCAAGCTGCGGGCGCATACCAGAGATGATTTACTGGCGGCCACTGAGAAAAACCTGCAAAAGATCAAAGTCAGAGTGGATGCGTCCAAGCTGGTGGGCAAGGACCAGATTGGTCTGGCGGTGGGTAAGGTGGTCAATCGATACAAGGTGGCCAAACACTTTGAGCTGGCCATCGCCGATGCCGCGTTCACCTTTGCGCGCCTGGCTGAGAACATTGCGGCTGAGGCGGCCCTGGACGGGCTCTACATCATTCGCACCTCAGTCACGGCCCAGCGCATGGACGGCGCCACCTGTGTGCGCACCTACAAGTCCCTGGCGCAGGTGGAGCGGGCGTTTCGCTCGATCAAGACGATGGACTTGAAAGTGCGGCCGATTCATCACCATCTGGAAGGGCGGGTGCGCTCGCACATCTTTCTGTGCATGTTGGCCTATTACGTGGAGTGGCACATGCGCGAGGTCTGGCGTGAGCTGATGTTTGCCGATGAGGATCAAACGGCCAAGCTCACGCGTGATCCGGTGGCACCGGCCACGCGCTCCAATGCAGCATGGAAGAAGGTGCACAGTCGCACCTTGGATGACGGCACCCCAGCGCACAGTTTCCAGACTTTGATGAAGGAGCTGGAGACCATCGTGCGCAATACCTGTCGAACACCAGGCGCAGCCGATGCACCAAGCTTCCAGATCACCACGACACCAAGCGACAAGCAAAAAAGAGCGCTTGAGCTGATCGGTC
>JBBAPP010000430.1:0-1249 GCA_040400775.1 Polaromonas sp.
GCGCTGCAGTTTCACCCAGAAGTCACCCACACCACCCAAGGCCAGGCCATCTTGAACCGCTTTGTTTTAGACATTTGCGGTACCCGGCCTGACTGGATCATGGGTGACTATATTGAAGAAGCGGTTGAAAAAATTCGCCAGCAGGTCGGCGACGAAGAGGTGATTTTGGGACTCTCAGGCGGGGTGGATTCGTCAGTCGCTGCGGCGCTGATCCACCGCGCCATTGGTGACCAACTAACCTGCGTTTTTGTTGACCACGGCCTGCTACGGTTAAACGAAGGCGACATGGTGATGGACATGTTCGTCGGCAAGCTGCGTGCCAAAGTCATTCGGGTGGATGCTGAAGCACAATTCCTCGGCCACCTCAAGGGCGTAAGCGAGCCTGAAGCCAAGCGCAAAATCATTGGTCGTGAATTTGTAGAGGTATTTAAGGCTCAAGCCGAACAAATACGGGCGCAAGCAGCTACTAAAAACGGAGCTGACAAAGATGGCCTGAAAGAGGTCAAATGGCTGGCCCAAGGCACCATTTACCCAGACGTCATAGAGTCCGGCGGCGGTAAAAACAAAAAAGCCGTCGTCATCAAAAGTCACCACAACGTCGGTGGCCTGCCTGAACAGTTGGGCTTGAAATTATTAGAGCCATTGCGTGAATTGTTTAAAGACGAAGTGCGAGAGCTTGGCGTAGCACTAGGCTTACCCCACGACATGGTTTACCGCCACCCCTTTCCAGGCCCCGGTTTGGGCGTGCGTATTTTGGGTGAAGTCAAAAAAGAATATGCAGATCTGCTGCGCCAGGCCGATGCGATCTTCATAGAAGAGCTACGCAATTTCCCCTTCTTACCTTCCACCTCCCCGGGCTTGCTTCCTCTGCCTCTGGGAGAGGGCAGGGGTGAGAGCTCTCCCGAATCCGCCCCCTCTCCCACCCCCAACAAAACCCCAAAAAACTGGTACGAAGCAACCTCCCAGGCCTTCACAGTGTTCCTTCCCGTCAAATCTGTTGGCGTCATGGGCGACGGGCGTACCTACGACTACGTGGTGGCCCTGCGCGCCGTGCAAACCAGTGATTTCATGACGGCCGACTGGGCCGAGCTACCGTACGCGCTGCTCAAAAAAGTATCCAGCCGCATCATCAATGAAGTGCGCGGTATCAACCGCGTAACGTACGACGTGAGCAGCAAACCGCCTGCGACGATCGAGTGGGAGTGAGACGGGTTCTTTTGTACGGAATTCCCGTATAATTAGATATTAT
>JBBAPP010000431.1:0-1246 GCA_040400775.1 Polaromonas sp.
GCCGGGCTTGGCGCGGCGCGGCACCGGGGCTTTGGCCATGCGCAGGGCGCTCAAGGCCGGGTCATTCAGGCGTTCACGGCCATAAGCGCTGCTGATGCCGTCCAGCGCTTCGGTGTCTTGCCGCTCATTGATCCATGCGCCACGCAGAGGTTGCAAGCCGCGTGTCACATCGATGGC
This sequence comes from Polaromonas sp., assembly GCA_040400775.1. Lineage (GTDB taxonomy): Bacteria > Pseudomonadota > Gammaproteobacteria > Burkholderiales > Burkholderiaceae_C > Polaromonas. The sequence continues at coordinate 178 of JBBAPP010000431.1, forward strand.
TACATCCGGATCGGTGTACACGCCCGAAGCGTCAAACAAGCGCAGTGGCGGGTTGGCTTCACGGCGGGTGTTGGTACCTTCCGCCACCAACGTGTCAGTCAATGACACTTCACGAAACGGCACACGAATGTCAGGCCGCGAGCCCTCAATGTAAATCTTGCGCGAACCGGGAAACGGCGTGCGCGTGATACGACTGGTGAGGTCGGCGGTGTCAACTGTCAGCGAGGTTTTTGCCATAGCGGGTCTCCTTGGGGTTGCAGGTGATCAAAAGCCTGCCTGGAGAGCCCGCCCTTTGTGTAAAGGACTATGGGAGCCAAAAAGCGTTGTTCCCTACGCGGGTATCAACCCGATCAGGTTCAGCGGGTCTCACTTTCTTAAAAGTGATCTCAGCCCTATCAACATTGGGCACCCCGACAAGCAAGTGCATTGTAAGCACAGCTGCATTAACGCGCTGAAGACGTTGCCACTAGCGGTCAAATTCCCATATCACGCTCGCCGTCAACCAGCTCACGCCTCCCGCATGCAGGCTGCGCGCGCGGCTGATGTCCAGCTTGACATCGGGCGTTAGCGCATACCGCGCACCGAGGCGGGTTGCGTTGTTCGCCGCTTCCCGAAAGCGCTCTGCAACCAACGACAAGTCGCTGATGGGCAGCCATTCCAGCGAGACACCACCGCGCGGCTGACCCACACCACCCCGCAAGAAATTGCGCCCCCAGTTGACATGCGCTGACAAGGCATCGGTTGCACGCCAGGTCAATGGCAGCACCAGTGTGCTGCTGGCATAGCGCGGCGCCTGGCTGTTGAACTTGGCCGATGCCACAGCGCCAATGCTCAACACATCGGTCAAGGGGTAAGCCCATTTGATTTGCGGGCCAAAAGTGGTGGCGGCATCGGATGTGCTCAGCTTGTCTTTGTCCAGGTTCAAGCCCAGCTCAACGGGCCCCAGGCGGCAACCTGCGCCGGCATGCTGTAGCGTACGGGTGCCGCCTGTTTCGCGCTCAACCCAGCCCTCCACTTTGCATTTACCGACGTCAAGCAGCGCCGCATCGTCTACAGCGTGGTGGCCGCC
>JBBAPP010000432.1:0-1244 GCA_040400775.1 Polaromonas sp.
GCGGGCTCGTGCCCGCTAGGCGGAACAACGCAGCCGGGCGCGCTGGGCGGGGTGCTATCGGGTGCATAGCGCTTTCAACCAAGAAGTAAACGTCGAAAGGAATGCAAAAGGGAGTGGTCATAGTGTGTGCGGGACGTTTGCTAGCGGTCATCTGCCGTTTTTAGGATGACTAGCAGTTGGGCGCGGTGGCGGGCGAATTCAAGAGCAATAAGGATTCCCAAGGCGGGATTGGATCTGCTGCAAGCCCTCACTGTTTTCGCAGAAAGTGCAGTCACGCTTCCCGGCACCCCGCGAGTCAGAACTTGACCAGAGCGACTCTGATATATATCATGAGGCATATCAGGATTAAAGGATGTCAACATGCTGCAAACCGCCAAAATATTTGCCACGGGCCGTAGTCAGGCCGTACGCCTTCCGCTGGAGTTTCGCTTTGATGTGGCCGAAGTCTTCATCAGACACGACCCCAGCACGGGAGATGTGGTGCTGTCACGCAAACCATCTGACTGGCAAGGTTTACTCGACACGGTAGCACTCAACACCCAAGACGATCTGCTGACAACGACGAGTAGTCGCCGCCAAGTACACGACCAGCCGCGCCGCGACCCATTTGAAGGCTGGCAGGAATGACCCAGCGCTGCATGCTGGACACCAACATCGTTAGCCACATCATGCAGGGGCGCGACGCCGCGCTCTTGGCGCGGCTACGTCAAATACCCGTGAGTCAAGCCGTGATGTCCAGTGTCACCCTGGCCGAGCTGGAATACGGCTTGCACCGCAAAGGCCAACCAGCCCGCCTTCAAAATGCCCTGTTTCAGGTGCTGCTGCGTGTGGAGGTGCTGCCGTGGGACGAGTCTGTTGCCCGGTGCTACGGGCGCTTGTGCTGCGCACTAGAGGCCCAAGGCATTAACCTGAGTGACCCTGACATGATGATCGCCGCGCACGCCGTCGCCACCAGCACAACGCTGGTCAGCCGGGACAAAGCATTTCAAACCCTGGCCAGCATAGAGCCCGACAAACTGCTGCTCGACTCCTTCAGGCTTGAGATCTGGTAGCAGACGGATCTAACCCGATCGCAATGACCGGCAGGTGCAGGGTTGGCCTGGCCAATCACTATTAAAACAGTAGCTGCTTGCGCCCGTGTTTATTGAGCTAGGGGCCAAAATGATGCTTAAAAGCGACGTCTTAGCGCCCCGTAGCGCCCCGGCGCGACTGCGTCTGGTTGCTGCTGCCAATGAGCGCCTCGC
>JBBAPP010000433.1:0-1238 GCA_040400775.1 Polaromonas sp.
TCAGGCCCGCAGGGCCGCCGCCAACAATCGCCACGTCGGTTGTTTTGATCAATTCAGTCACGCAAACCGCCTTGAAAGTTAATCGGCGCTAGCGCCTGTGCGTTTGACCACCTCTGCGTACACAACGGTGTCGCTGTCGATCAGCGCCGCCAGCGCGGCTGGCGTGATGGGGTCAGGCACAAACCCAAAGTTGGCAAACTTTTCGGCCACATCGACTTGCCTCAAGGCGTCATTCAGGCTGCGGTTCAGCAGGTCGACCACGGCACCTGGCGTGGCTTTTGGGGCCATCAGCACCACCCAGGTTCGTGCCTCCACTCCCTTGAGGCCACCAGACTCTTCAACGGTTGGCACATTGGGCATGGCGGCAGCTCGGCTGGTGTCGGCAACCGCAATAAAGCGGAGCTTGCCGGCCTTGAGCAGCCCGCCCGCCGTTGCAATGCTGCCCATGGCCCAGTCGATCTCGCCAGTCGACACCGCGGCATACAGCTGCGACATTTCCTTATACGGCACATGCACCATTTTTGTACCTGATGCGGCTTCAAGCTGCGCGGCACCCAAGTGAATCGGGCCACCCACCGAGTTAGATCCATAGGTCATCTTGCCCGGCACTGCTGCCGCGGCCACCAGGTCCTTGACAGTTTTAATCGGGCTGTTGGCACCCACCACCACAAAAAACGAAGTGCGGTACACGCCGCCGATCGGGGTGAAGTCTGCCTTCGGATCGTAAGGGAGCTTTTTAAACAGCGACGTGCTGATGGCCAGGTGCCCTACATCGGCCAGCAGTAGGTCGTAACCAGTGGGCGGCGCTTGTTTGACAGCACCCATTGCCACAAAGCCATTGGCACCGGGCCGTGGGTCAACGATCACACCTTGCTTGAAGCTGGTGGCCAGCTTTTCTCCCACCATGCGGGCCACTACATCCGGGCCACTGCCCGCCGGGAAGGGCGAAATAATGCGCACCGACTGGCTGGGGAAGCTGGCCGCTGTTTGCGCGCTGGACGGGCCCGCAACATGGCCCAATCCCATAGCGAGGGCAGCCGCAAAATAAATAGCCCGTGACTGTTTCATGTTGGTATCTCCATTGGTTTTAGCCATCTTGAATAAGGCAGATGCTAAGCGCTAAATCGATAAACAAAAAGAGTGCAAAATAGATGTACTGATACTTTTTTGGTATCACTTTAGGCTCTTTGTATGAAAATCCACCATTTGCGTAACCTTGTCGCCGTGGCGGACGCCAC
>JBBAPP010000434.1:0-1216 GCA_040400775.1 Polaromonas sp.
CGGCTGACGATGCCGGCCAGGCTGTCCGAGAACTCCTGGTGCTTTTCCAACAGCATGACGGCAGTTTTGGGCAGGCCAGCAGGCGGGTTGGTGAAGCTGACTTGCCAAATGCCGTAGAGCTGCGGCGCTTGGATGGCTTTGATGGCAGGGCAAGTTGTTTTTGGCTCATTTTTGGGGTTATTTTGGGCTGCAGCCCAATGGATATGAGCATAAGTAGCTATTAAAAATATAGCAAATAATTTTAAGGTGTGGCGCATCATGGTGACTCCCACGCAGGCGCATCAGCCGTCGTCAGCGTTGCCGCCTGTAGCGCCGCAGCATCCAGCGCACGCTGCGCAAATTCAGCCCGCAGCGCTTTGATTTTCTCTCGTGGATCTTCGCGAGCAGTCTCTTTATTCAGCGCCATCTCGGCAATAAAGCGGCTGGGCAACCCGGCGATCGTGTCGCGACCTTTTTTGCGGCGGCGCAGCCAGTTCACGGCCAGCGTGCGCTGCGCGCGGGTGATGCCAACGTACATCAGGCGACGCTCTTCTTGCAGGCGCAGGGCGATGTCATCCGTGTTGTTGCCATCGTCGTCTTCCATCTTGAAGGGCAGCAGCCCCTCGTTCACCCCCGCCAGCACCACATGCGGCCACTCCAGCCCCTTGGCGGCGTGCAGGGTGGACAGCGTGACCACATTTTGGTCGCCTTCGCGCTCAGACAAGGTGGACAGCAGCGCGATGCTTTGCACGACTTCGAGCATGGTCTTGGTCGGCTTCGTCATCACGCTACCGACTGCTTCATCATCGTCCTGCCCACCGCAGCGCTGCGCCATCCATTCGCAAAAGTCCATCACGTTGGTCCATTTGACGGCGGCTATTTTCTCGCTATCTTCACTGTCGTACAGGTTTTTTTCGTAGTCAATTTCTTTCAGCCAGTCTTTTAAAAATACCAGTGCGTCCTCTGCCCCTACCGTACGTTTGGCGCGGTATTCCAGGTCATTCAGGTAGCGGCCAAACTCATTGAGCGAGGCCAGCGCCTTGGCAGGCAGCACCGAGCTGAGCGAATGGCTGAACAGTGCTTCAAACAAACTCAGTTTGTACTGGCTGGAAAACTGACCAAGGGTGCCCAAAGTCGTGTGGCCAATGCCGCGCTTGGGCGTGGTCACCGCACGCATAAAGGCTGGGTCATCGTCGTTGTTGGCCAGCAGGCGCAGCCAGCAGCACAGGTCTTTGAT
>JBBAPP010000435.1:0-1214 GCA_040400775.1 Polaromonas sp.
ATCACCCGAGGCTCTGGCGAGTAATGCAGTACCTGGCCAGCAGTGTTGCGTGTCCAAGCCGCATTGGCAGCTGTGAGCGGCGTGACCAACAGCTCGGCAAACTGCACCTGGTCTGCAAAAAGCCATGAGCTACGGATTTTGACCAGCGTGTTGTCGCGGTAAGCTGCATCGCGCGCCTCGGGCAGCAAATAAATTTGACTGACGCGTCGATAGTCCCAAGCTGCATAAACAACAAACGCTATTAAAATAATAGCTAATTGCGCCTGAACCATAATGGCAAGTGGCCAATTTGATGCTTTTTTTGCGATATCTTTAAGCTCTGAAAATGGTCTGGCGCTTTGCCATAGCAAAAATACACACAGGCCAAAGGCGATTTGAAACGGCCCGTACCACAGGGGGTATTCCAGCATGCTGTGCAGCAAAATCAGCGCGATCACGGCCCAAGCCATTTGCCGCGTTGCATCACGTTCAGCCCACGGCTTTTGGCGCAGCACCCACCAGGTAAAACCGCCGCAAACCAGCAATGCAAAGGGTAGGCCTAGTTCAACGGCCAGATGAAGCGGCAGGTTGTGGGCATTGTCCAGAATGTCACAAAACCGGGGCTCGTTGTACAGCGTGATGAAGTGCGCGTAGTCCAGCTCACCCCAGCCCCAACCCAGCCAAGGTTTTTGAGCAATCAAGTGCAGCACGTTAGACCACAACACCATGCGACTTGAGCAAGCATCGTCTTGCTTTAGCCGCGCAAACACTCCGTACGAATTGAGGTCAAGCCCCGCCAGGTAAGGCATCGCAAAAGCAGCACCCGCATAAACCAATACCGCCCACAGCAGCAGGTGACGAATGGATGCATGACGCCACTGTCCCCACAGCCCATACAAAGCGCACAACAAAACCAGTTGAAAAAGCCCGGTGCGTGAGGATGAAATAGCATTGCCAACGGCCAGCAAGCCCACCGTCAAAAACGCCAGCAAAACCGGACTTTTGAAGGCGCTAGGCAGCGCCATGCCCTTTTCCCGCGCTTGCGCTATCAGCCAAAAGAAAGCCGCCAGCGCAATACCCGTCAATGTCGCAAACTGGTTGCGCTGGCGCAGGTTGGCAAAGGCTTCGCCGTAGCGGGGCTGGTTGATCCAGGGGCTGAAATCTGCTGCTGCGCCGAAGTACTGCAACACGCCTATGGCGCAACTGATAAGGCCAGCGATTAACCAGGACCAGGC
>JBBAPP010000436.1:0-1211 GCA_040400775.1 Polaromonas sp.
TGGCTTTTTTAGCCACCGGCGGCATGGTGAGCGCATCAACTGTCCCAGTCACCACCGCCGCCCACATTACCGCCACCCGCGTCGTCCCACGAGGTGCTGTCATTGATGCCGAAGTTCTGGCCACCCAGGTCGTTGTTGCCAGGCAGGGCTGCTACTCGGTTGCTTTGGCCGTCGTTCACATTCGAGCCATGGTTGTTCGCATTGCGGTCGTCATTGCCCATCAAATATTTGCCAATAGCTTGCGCTGCCATCACGCCCGCACCTACGGCCAGGCCAGTTGCCAGGCCGCCCATGACGCGGCCGCCCATGCCCGTGCCTGCGGCTTGTTGGCCGTACGCTGGCTGACCATACCCAGGCGCCACACCGGAGCCAAAGGTTTGCTGTATCCCTTGGCTCGAGCGTACTTGGGTATTTTGACTTCCTCTGGCGTCTGTAGCCATTTTTGCAGGGTGTTGCGTGACAGCCCCGTGCGCTTTGCTATTGCGCGCACCGACATCTTGTCGCGCACATGCATGCGCCGTATCTTGCCTAACATTTCCATAGTGATCACCTTGTTTGCTCCTGCCCAAAAATCAGGCAGAGCTAGTAAAACACCTGGCTCAGTTTTGAAGCGGCACAACCTCTATAAGTGGCTCAGTTTTCGGTCGGCGGCAACACGCAGGGCTTGCAGCGCTTCAGCTTTGGCAAACGGCAGGCCTGGCGCCAGCTTGTCTGCCTCTGCCAGCGCTTCGCGGCCTTTGGCACCCAGACCCTAGCGGGCAAACAGCTCGGCCTGTACGTAATGCGCTTTGGCGCTTTTCGGGTGAAGGATCAGTACCTGCTGCACCATGGTCTGGGCCTGGTCGAGCTTGCCCGATTGCGCCGCATCGTAGATCTGGTTGATGCTTGGCTCGGCCTGCGCCATGGCTGGGCCGCTGGCCACGAACACGGCAGCGGCCAGCGCGAGGCCGATAAAAAGTAAACGCAATGGATTTTTCAGCAAGTTTTACGTTGTCTTATGAAATGGACAATGGCCTAATTTGCTGCGAATAACCAGATAACAAGACTACATTTTTTCCCAACTGGCGTATAAAACTTGCATTGAAACCAGGGGCAGGAGGATTTGCAGCAAGTCGCGCCCGCTTGGGGCAGTTCAGTGCGCGGGGACCACAGGTGCCTTGAAATCAACCCCAGCCGTTCGCGCTGCTTCGTAGGCACGCGAGGCGCGCAGT
>JBBAPP010000437.1:0-1200 GCA_040400775.1 Polaromonas sp.
TCTAGAAATTCAGATTTCCGGGATGAAGTGCCAGGCGGACGGAGCACAGCACACCGGAATGCACTTGAGTGCATAAGGATTGCGAGCACCGCCCAACGCAGGAATTCGCCCGAAAAATGAATTTATAGAGGTGCCCTAAAGAGCGATGCCTGTCCGTTCCAGAATATCGCTCACCAGTTCCAGCCGTACCAGGGGATTGTCCAGTTCCATCAGCCGCTGTTTCATTTCCAACGGCAGCGGCAGCAGCTCGCACCAGCGGTTTGCCACCCAGCCGCAATCGTCCAACTGGTAGGGTGGCAGCAAGGGCATCTGGTCATCGGGAATGCTGCGCTCTTGCAGGCTTTTGATCAGCTTGCCCAACGCGTTGGCGCAGGCTTTTAAGTCGTCTGGCACAGCCACGGCCATGTCGTCATCCATCCGTTCCACATCAGCGATCCACAAGCCGTGCTTGAGCTTTTCGCGGTGCGCAATTTTGAAGCGCTGCGCACCCACACAGCGAATCACCATCAGCCCGGCTTGCGGCACTGAAAATTCGGTGATTGTTGCCAGCGTGCCGGTAGCGCAAAACTCTTCATTGGCAAAGCCATCACCGGTGGTTTTATCTGACGCTTTACCAGGCTCGGGCCGGCGCACCTCTGTACCTGACGTCAGCGCCACCACGCCAAATGGCGCGCCGCTTTTATGGCATTTGCCAATCATGTCGAGGTAGCGCACCTCAAAAATCCGCAATGGCAGCAAACCTCCGGGCAACAGCACGCTGCCCAAAGGGAACAAGGGAAGGCTGGACAGCTTGAGCGTGTCAGACATGGAGAAAATGCCTTTAAGAATGCTTTATTCGGTGTGTTGATGCAAGTTGGAAGGAAAAGCTGCCGAAAAGTGCCCGTAACCGTTAAAAATAGCTTATTTAGTCTTATAGACCAATAGATACGAGTGTTAGCAGCTATTAAATTTATAGTATTTTAAGACCTATGAAACCGCATCCGCGGGCTGCTTTTGCAGCATCGCCAGCGTAGAGGCAATGGTTTTGCGCAGCTCACGGCGGTCACAGATGAAGTCAACCGCACCTTTGGTCTGCAAAAACTCGGCACGTTGAAAACCGTCAGGCAGCGTGACGCGCACGGTTGACTCAATCACCCGCGGCCCGGCAAAGCCAATCAAAGCCTTGGGCTCGGCAATCACCACATCACCCACAAACGCAAA
>JBBAPP010000438.1:0-1197 GCA_040400775.1 Polaromonas sp.
TGTGACGATCGCCAGCTCAGCCCCGGCCAACGCATTGAGCAGCGAGCTTTTGCCGGCATTTGGCTGCCCGGCAATCACCACCTTGATGCCTTCGCGCAAAATGCTGCCTTGCTGGGCATTGCGTGTCACGCTGGTCAACGTGGTTTGCAAGCGGCCGAGCTGGCCCTGCGCATCTGCCTTTTGCAAAAAATCAATGTCTTCTTCCGGGAAGTCCAAAGTTGCCTCAACCAGCATGCGCAGATGAATCAATTGCGCCAACATGGCGTTAACCGCGTTCGAAAACTCACCCGACATGGATCGTGCAGCAGACCGTGCAGCGGTCTCCGTACTGGCATCAATCAAATCGGCAATCGCCTCAGCCTGGGTCAAGTCAATCTTGTCGTTCAAAAACGCCCGTTCCGTAAATTCCCCCGGCTGCGCCACACGCAGCCCCGGCAAAGCCTGCAAGCAACGCGCCAACAGCAGCTGCAACACCACCGGCCCGCCGTGCGCTTGTAGCTCTAAAACGTCTTCCCCCGTATATGAATGCGGCGCTGGAAAATGTATCGCCAAGCCTTTGTCAATGGGCTCACCTGACGCATCTAAAAACGGCAGATACGTGGCCATGCGCGGCTGCAAGGCCTTGTTGCACAGCGCAGCAATCACCGCGCTTAAATCTCGTCCAGATACCCGCACCATACCCACCGCTCCGCGGCCAGGGGCGGTAGCGATGGCGACGATAGGATGGTGGTGGCGGGCAAACATGATGCTGCGATATTAAAGAAAAAGGCCGCTGAGCGGCCTTTTTAGCTTACTTAAACTTGGGTAAATTAAATTGCGGCGGTACGCCCATCCGGGTGTTGATCATCCATTGCTGAGCGATTGACAAGATGTTGTTGGTGATCCAGTAAAGCACCAGACCGGACGGGAAGAAGAAAAACATGACACTGAAAATAAGCGGCATGAACCACATCAGCTTGGCTTGCATCGGGTCTGGCGGGGCCGGGTTCAGCGCAGTTTGCAGCATGGTCGTCAACGTCATGACGACTGGCAAAATAAAGTATGGGTCAGGTGTCGACAAGTCCTTGATCCACAAAGTCCATGGCGCGCCGCGCATTTCAACGCTAGACAGCAACACCCAGTACAGGGCAATAAACACCGGGATTTGCACCATGATGGGAAAGCAGCCGCCCATAGGGTTAACTTTTTCGTCCTTGT
>JBBAPP010000439.1:0-1188 GCA_040400775.1 Polaromonas sp.
ATGAAAACACCCGCCTGATTGGCGTTGAGGCCGCTGGTGAAGGCATGGACAGTGGTAAACATTCCGCCTCATTGCAACGCGGCCTGCCCGGTGTGCTGCACGGTAACCGCACCTACGTGCTGCAAGACGAAGACGGCCAGGTGACTGAAACGCACAGCATCAGCGCCGGCCTGGACTACCCCGGCGTCGGCCCCGAGCATGCGTTTTTAAAAGACATCGGGCGGGCTGAATACGTCGGCATCACCGACAAAGAAGCACTAGACGCTTTTCACTACACCTGCCGCACCGAAGGCATCATCCCGGCGCTTGAATCAGCACACGCCGTGGCCTACGCCATGAAGCTGGCTAAAACCATGCGCGCTGACCAATCAATATTGGTCAACCTGTCAGGCCGGGGCGACAAAGATATCGGCACGGTGGCTGACCTGAGCAATGCCGATTTTTATTGCCGCCCAAGCTGCAAGGGCCAATCCGTCAAAGGCAACGAGTACGCGTTAGAACAAGTCATAGCGTTCGCAAAATGACCCGAATCCAAACCACGCTCGCAAAGCTAAAAGCGCAAAATAAAACCGCGCTGATACCCTACGTGATGGCCGGCTTTCCGTATGCCGACGTCACGCCCGACCTGATGCACGGCATGGTCAAAGCTGGAGCCGATGTGATTGAACTCGGTATCCCCTTTTCAGACCCCAGCGCCGACGGCCCGGTGATTCAAAAGGCAGGGGAAAGAGCCTTGGCATTGGGCATTGGCCTGGCCAAGGTGCTCGACATGGTCACAGCTTTCAGAACGCACGACACCACCACCCCCGTCGTGCTGATGGGCTACGCCAACCCGGTCGAGCGCTACGAGATCAAAAACGGCGCAGGCAGCTTTATCAAAAATGCATCGATTGCAGGCGTAGACGGCATGCTGATTGTCGATTACCCGCCTGAAGAATGTGAAGCCTTTGCCGCCAGTCTGCGTGCCCACAGCATGGACCTGATCTTTTTACTCGCTCCCACCAGCACAGATAGCCGCATGGCCCAAGTCGCTAGAGTCGCCAGCGGCTACGTGTACTACGTGTCGCTCAAAGGTGTCACAGGCGCCGGCAACCTAGACACTGCAGCGGTCGAAGCCATGCTGCCCAAAATCCGCCAGCACGTCAGTATCCCCGTCGGCGTAGGCTTTGGCATACGTGATGCGGCGAC
>JBBAPP010000440.1:0-1168 GCA_040400775.1 Polaromonas sp.
CCAAAAAAGTCTTTATCAAAACCTTCGGCTGCCAGATGAACGAGTACGACTCCGACAAAATGTCTGACGTGTTGCACGCCGCCGAAGGCTACGAGCCGACGCAGGACATGGACCAAGCCGACCTGATTTTGTTCAATACCTGCTCAGTGCGTGAAAAAGCGCAGGAAAAAGTCTTCAGCGACTTGGGACGCGTCAAACACCTGAAAGCAAAAGGCGTGCTGATTGGCGTAGGCGGCTGCGTCGCCAGCCAGGAAGGAGCAGCCATCATTGCCAGAGCGCCGTATGTGGATGTGGTGTTCGGCCCGCAAACCCTGCACCGCTTGCCAGACCTGTTGGCCAAGCGTGCCAAGTTGGGCAAGCCGCAGGTCGACATCAGCTTTCCAGAAATCGAAAAGTTTGACCACCTACCACCCGCCAGGGTTGATGGTGCCAGCGCCTTTGTATCGATCATGGAAGGCTGCTCCAAATACTGCAGCTACTGCGTCGTGCCCTATACGCGCGGTGAAGAAGTGAGCCGCCCGTTTGAAGACGTGCTGGTAGAAGTCGCTGGCCTGGCCGACCAGGGCGTGAAAGAGATCACGTTGCTCGGCCAAAACGTCAACGCCTATCGAGGCAAGATGGGTGACACCACCGACATCGCCGACTTTGCCAGCCTGCTGGACTACGTGCATGACATTCCCGGTATTGAACGCATCCGCTACGTGACCAGCCACCCGAATGAATTCACACAGCGTTTGATTGAAGCCTACGCCAAGCTGCCCAAGCTGGTCAACCACCTGCACCTGCCGGTACAGCACGGCTCAGACAAAATTTTGATGGCCATGAAGCGCGGCTACACCGCGATGGAATACAAAAGTACCATCCGCAAGCTGCGCGCCATCCGGCCCGACCTGGCCATGAGCAGCGACTTCATCGTCGGCTTTCCGGGCGAGACAGATGAAGACTTCGACAAAATGATGCGCCTGATTGACGACGTGGGCTACGACACCTCCTTCAGCTTCATCTACAGCCCCCGCCCCGGCACGCCAGCAGCCAATATCAAAGACGACACGCCCCACAGCGTCAAACTCAAGCGCCTGCAACACCTGCAAGCGACGATAGACAAAAGCGTAGAAGCCATCAGCGCCAGCCGCTTGGGCACTGTGCAGCGCGTGCTGGTAGAAGGCCC
>JBBAPP010000441.1:0-1167 GCA_040400775.1 Polaromonas sp.
GCCGCCTTGCCGCCCACCATGATGACCAGTTTGCCTTCTTCAGCGCCCGCCACGCCGCCCGATACTGGTGCATCCAGATGTGCAATACCCAACGTACCCAGCCGTGCCGCATGGTCTCTGGCTTCACGCGGTTTGATGGAGGCCATGTCTATGAGCAGCGCGCCCGGCTTCATCGCTTGGGCCACGCCCTGGTTGAACAAAACGTCATCAACCACTGGACCACTTTCCAGCATGCTGACGACGATGTCTGCGTTTTTGACGGCATCGCTGGCTTGCAGATGCACTACCGCACCTAATGCGGCAAGGCCTCTGGTCTTAGCCTGCGACCTGTTCCACACGCTGATACTGTGACCTGTTGCACAGAGCCGCTGGCTCATGGGCAGACCCATACTGCCAATCCCTAAAACAGTAATATTCATGATGAGTATTTTTAAATGCTGAAGAAAAGGCCATCATGCAGCCAGAAAATTAAGTTTGCTTTCAAGCAGCTTTCTGCATGGGCAGGGCAAACATGCTTTCCATCTCGCGCCGCACTTTATAAGCATCTGTTGACGTGTCCATGGCCACATCTGCCCAGCTCAGGCTCTGGCCTTTTTTGACAGCGCGCACCACCTTCACGTTGTGCGCCAGGCCCAAGGGCAAACCGCCCATGCGCATTGATGTGTCAGCGGGCAGTAATTTACCCCATACGGTGTAGCCGCCTTCACCGTCCAGCATGTCGCCCGGTTTCAGGTCGCGCTTGGCGGTGGCCACAACATCGGCATTCCAGCAGGTGGCCACGCCCGTCGGCTCGCCGCGCAGTGCTACGCTGGCCACTGACACGCCCACTTCCAGCCCGATCAAATGCCAGCGCTTGTACAACGTGAAGTAACGCCCGCTGGGGTCGGTGTGGGCGTTGTACTCTTCAAAGCAGTTTTTGATGTAGTCGGTTTCAGCCTCCACTGTCACCCACACACCCATGCGGATGTCGTAAGGAATTTTGCGGCCATTGGCCTCTAATGACGAAATCACCTCGACCATGCCCTTGCGCTCCAGCACGCCGCCTTCTTGAATAGGCCGTGTCACAAACGGAATATCTTCAACACTCGCCGGCGGGTACAGCAGCCCGTTACTGGGAACGGTCAAACCCGTGGCGTTTGCCACAGCGGTTGATTCAATCGACGGTTT
>JBBAPP010000442.1:0-1162 GCA_040400775.1 Polaromonas sp.
TTTACGCTTTGCCGAAGCGGTAGACCCCGACAATCAGGCATTGCGCAGCTACCATACGCATTGCAAAAAACTGCGCGAACAACATCAGCCTACCTTGCCGACGTCAATCGCGCAAGAGCTGTTGATCAACCCTTTCTTGCGCACTCGCCAAGCTGCGCTTATTTCTTCTGCCCGGTACTTTGACGCAGCAGCCCATGACGACACGTCAGTATTTGCCGCTATCCGGCAATGGAAAAACCAATTTAAATGAGCCTATACCCCCTGCCGGCTGCCCTGCTTTGTATCGTGTTTCTGGCAGGCTGCGCCAGCCAGCCCGGAATACCGGCTGCCCCGGTTATAGAGATCAGCCCTGCGCCTGCTGTTGTCACCGGCAAAGTCAAACTCGAAGTCGAAGTCGACGTCGACGTCAAAGTCGAAGTCGAAGTCGCCAAAACCAGCGGCCCACTGCAACGCATCACACCAAGTCACGTCAGCGGCTTAGAAGTCGCCTCGGCCGAGCCGCCGAAAGAATTGTGGGACCGCATACGCCGTGGTTACGCCATGCCGGATTTGCAAGACCCGTTGGTCACAGACCGTGAACAATGGTATTCGAGCCGACCCGACTACATCCAGCGCATGACAGAGCGATCCAGCAAGTACCTGTTTCATATTGTTGAAGAGCTGGAACGCCGCCAGATGCCGACCGAACTGGCGCTGCTGCCATTTATTGAGAGTGCTTTTAACCCGCAAGCTGTGTCCAGCGCAAAAGCGGCTGGTATGTGGCAGTTCATGCCAGCCACCGGCAAGTACTTTGATTTAAAGCAAAACGCCTTCAGGGATGACCGCCGGGATGTACTCGCATCAACCCGCGCGGCTCTCGACTATTTACAAAAACTGCATGGCATGTTTGGTGACTGGCATTTGGCGCTAGCCGCCTATAACTGGGGCGAAGGCAGCGTGGGTCGCGCCATCGCGCGCAATAAAAAAGCCGGCTTGGGCACCGGCTACTTGGACTTGAACATGCCTGCAGAAACGCGAATGTATGTGCCCAAATTGCAAGCGATTAAAAACATTGTGGCCAACCCGCTAGACTTTCGCACCGAATTGCCGCTGATTGCCAACCATCCATATTTTCAGCAAGTGCGCCTGAGCCGCGATATTGACGTGGCTTTGGCCGCGCGGC
>JBBAPP010000443.1:0-1153 GCA_040400775.1 Polaromonas sp.
CCTAGTGGATAGAATCTAACACTTGGTGCCCTCTTTTGACAGCGGCGATAATTTTGTTGGGATCGGCGGTCCAGGTGAAGGGTTTTGGCTTTTCATTGTGTTCGGCGACGAAGCGGTTGATGGCGGCTTGGAGGTCGACGACGGAGTGGAACACGCCGCGTTTCAGGCGGCGCTTGGTCAGCTTGGCAAAAAAGCCCTCGACCGCGTTGAGCCATGAACAGGACGTCGGCGTGAAGTGGAATGTGAAGCGCGGGTGGCGATCAAGCCAAGCGCGGACCTTGGCATGTTTGTGCGCGGCGTAATTATCGAGGATGACATGCACCGCCTTGTCAGGTGGCACGCTGGCATTGATGGTATTGAGGAAGCGGATGAACTCCTGATGGCGGTGCTGCTGCATGTTGCGCCCGATCACGGTGCCATCGAGGATGTTGAGCGCGGCGAACAACGTGGTCGTTCCGTTGCGTTTGTAATCATGGGTCATCGTGCCGAGCCGCCCTTTTTTGAGCGGCAGCCCCGGCTGGGTCCGGTCGAGCGCCTGGATCTGGCTCTTTTCGTCGAACGACAGCACGATGGCGTGGGCGGGCGGATCGACATACAGCCCGACAACATCGTGCAGTTTATCCGCGAACTTGGGATCATTCGACAGTTTGAACTGCCGGTAACGATGCGGTTGCAGCCCGTGCGCCTTCCAGATGCGACGCACCGCGCTGGCGCTGATCCCGCTGGCTGCGGCCATCATATCCGCCGTCCAGTGTGTCGTCTCGCCAGGCGCATCGGTCAGGCTCAGCGCCACCACGCGTTCGGCCACCTCGGGCGCAAGCGGGGCGATCCGCGAAGGGCGGGTCTTGTCGCGGAACAAGCCGTCGACGCCCTCCGACATAAAGCGCTCCTGCCAACGCCACACGCAGGTCTTTGACTTGCCCGTCTGCCGCATGATCGCAGCCGTGCCGAACCCGTCAGCGGAAAATAAGATGATCAATGCACGCCAGACATGCTTCTGGGCGGCATTACGATCCTTGACCACACGCTCAAGGCGAAGGCGGTCAGGCGGCGAAACTTCAAATATAATCCCGGTGCGCATAATGCTGAATCGCACAGCGAAGCTCGAAAGGGAATCCCAAAAAGGACTCTTGTGTCAGGTGTTATCCACTAG
>JBBAPP010000444.1:0-1116 GCA_040400775.1 Polaromonas sp.
TGGCCTGGCGTTGGCATGACAGGCAGTATGCAGAACACAGCATCCACCGCATCACCTGCAACCACGCCGCCCAGCGCGATGCAGACCTGATGGCCTGGCAGCAGATACGGCGCAGCGCGCCCGTCAGCAGCGCCAACGCCTTGCGCCAACTCGCGGCCGCCGCGCGCTTTGTATGTGCGCCACAAACGCCGCGCTGCCCGGCGCTGGTGTTGTCGTCCCGAGGCGACCGGCTGGTCAACCCGCTGTGTTCAACCCAGCTGGCTGCCGCCTGGCAGGTGGCACATCACATGCACCCCTGGGCTGGGCATGATTTGCCGCATGACGATGGGTCGTGGGTATGTGAGCGCATGGCAGACTGGCTTTTGCTACTAAATCAGTAGCTTATTGCGCTTTAATTTATTGGGCTAAAGACCTAAAAATACCTGAAAAGAATCAATAAGTACGCGAATAAGGTTTTTTGATGCCTGCACCTTTCTAAAAAGCGTCTTGAGGCAAAATTTAGCAGACTAACATCCGTGCTGGTCCAATTTTTACGTCCACCACCCTGATGAAAACGCCTCTTTCACGCGGCCTGATGACCCTCTGCCTGGTTTTTCTGTCAGCTACTGCCAGCGCAGCCGCCAGCTTTAAAGACGACATGGCCCAGCGCACGCTGGCCTGTACAGCCTGCCACGGCCCGCTTGGCCGTGCTGCGCCTGATGGTTACTATCCGCGGCTGGCGGGCAAGCCGGCGGGCTACCTGTACAACCAGCTCGTCAACTTCCGCGAAGGCAAACGCCACTACGCGTTGATGACGCAGCTGATTGCACCCCTGACAGATGCGTATCTGATGGAAATGGCGCAGCATTTTTCAAACTTGGAAGTGCCCTACCCCGCGCCTGAAAAAACAAACGCCAGCGCTGCTGTGCTGGCGCGCGGCCAACAACTGATTTTGCTGGGCGAGCCGGCGCGCGGCATACCAGCCTGCGTGCAATGCCACGGCAGCGCCATGACGGGTGTGGCACCCAACGTACCCGGCCTGCTGGGCCTGCCGCGTGATTACCTGAATGCGCAGCTGGGCTCCTGGAAAACCGGCAAGCGCCGCGCCCATGCACCTGACTGCATGAAGGCCGTGGT
>JBBAPP010000445.1:0-1114 GCA_040400775.1 Polaromonas sp.
TTGGTACCACCAACAGGAATCGAACCTGTATCTAGCGCTTAGGAGGCACTCGTTCTATCCGTTGAACTATGGCGGCAACTGCTAAGAGGATTGTAAAGGCTGGCTATTTGGATAACAGCCGCATCGCCTCTTCCAAGCCCTTGATGGTCAGTGGGTACATGCGCTGGTTGACGAGTTGCTGGATCACGCTGATCGACTGGCGGTATTGCCACACGCCCTGGGGTTCAGGGTTGATCCAGGCGAATTTGGGGAAGGCGTTGGTCAGGCGCTGCATCCATTCGGCGCCGGCTTCTTCGTTGTTGTATTCGACACTGCCGCCGGGCTGCAAAATCTCATACGGGCTCATGGTCGCGTCGCCGACAAAGATCAGTTTGTAGTCTTTGTTGTACTTGCGGATGATGTCCCAGGTGGCAAACTTTTCACTGAAGCGGCGGCGGTTGTTCTTCCACATGAAGTCGTACACGCAGTTGTGAAAGTAATAAAACTCCAGGTGTTTAAACTCGGTTTTTACCGCAGAAAACATTTCTTCGACCCGGCCAATGTGCTCGTCCATGGTGCCGCCCACGTCCATCAGCAACAGCACCTTCACATTGTTGTGCCGCTCGGGGATCATCTTGATGTCGAGCCAGCCAGCATTTGCTGCCGTGGAATGGATGGTGTCGGGCAAGTCCAGCTCTTCAACATTGCCCAGCCGGGCAAACTTGCGCAGGCGGCGCAACGCGACCTTGATGTTGCGCGTACCCAGCTCTTGGGTGTCGTCGTAATCTTTGTAAGCGCGCTGGTCCCACACTTTTACCGCGCTTTTATTGCGGCTTTTTTCCTGACCAATGCGGATGCCCTGCGGGTTGTAGCCATTCGCCCCAAAAGGCGATGTGCCGCCTGTGCCAATCATTTTGCTGCCGCCTTCGTGGCGCTCTTTTTGCTCTTCAAAACGTTTTTTGAGCGTTTCCATGAGCTCGTCCCAGCCCATTTTTTCAATTTTGGCTTTGTCCTCGGGGCTGAGCTCCAGCATCAGGTTTTTGCGCAGCCATTCGAGCGGAATTTCTTTGGTGAAGTCCGCCACCATCTCTACGCCTTTGAAGTAGGCGGCAAAGGCGCGGTCAAACTTGTCGTA
>JBBAPP010000446.1:0-1113 GCA_040400775.1 Polaromonas sp.
CTGCGCAAGGTGAAATTTGGCATGGCCTGAGCGGCCTGCGCAAAGACAATACGGGTTACGACTTGCGTGACCTGTTTGTCGGCAGTGAAGGCACTTTGGGAATCATCACTGCCGCCACCTTGAAGCTTTACCCGCAACCTGCTGCGCGGCTCACTGCCTGGGCCGCCGTGTCCTCAATGCAGCACGCCGTGACATTGCTTGGGCTGGCGCACAAACATTTAGGCGCAGGGCTGACGGGCTTTGAAGTCATGGGCCAGTTTGCGTTGAGCCTGGTGGCCAAGCATTACCCGCAACAACGCGTGCCTTTGTGGCAAGACGCACCTTACTGCGTGCTTTTAGAAAATTCAGACCATGAAAGTGAAACCCATGCGCGTGTGCAGTTTGAAAAATTGCTGGAAACCGCTTTCGAAGACGGCTGCGTATCGGATGCGGTGGTCGCTGAAAACCTGACCCAGGCACATCAGCTCTGGCACATCCGAGAAAGTATTCCGCTTGCGCAAGCTGAAGAAGGGTTGAATATCAAACACGACATATCCATTGCCGTGTCACGCATTCCTGAATTTGTAGCCACGACGGATGCACTGCTTCAGGCGGCAATAACGGGCGTGCGGCTGGTCAATTTTGGCCACCTGGGCGATGGCAATTTGCATTACAACGTGCAAGCGCCTGCTGACGGCGATAGCAAAGATTTTCTGCGCGACCGGGAAGCAGAAGTTAACACTATTGTGTACGACTCTGTCGCACGTTTTGACGGCTCGATATCTGCTGAACATGGTGTGGGCAGCTTAAAGCTTGACAAACTGGAGCAGCATAAATCCCCTGTCGCACTAAGTATGATGCGCGCCATCAAGCGAGCGCTGGATCCGCACAACCACATGAATCCGTCACGAGTCATCCGCTCTTGATTTCAGTGCGCTCCAACGAAAGCCGGCTGTAAGGCAACTTTTTTGCCCCTTTTTATTCGACTCCAGGGTCACTCAGCACTTTGCTGCGAACTCTGTCGTAGATAATTTTTTGAAGCATTGATCCGCATACGAATCAATTCAGAGGCATGCAATCGATCGATGGATCTGTCAGCGTTGCCCCCTCACCACTACAAACTGATACGCTCCA
>JBBAPP010000447.1:0-1107 GCA_040400775.1 Polaromonas sp.
TGGAACGCATCGCTACAACTCAATTACGCGCTGCGCGAAGCGTCTGGTGGCAGCAAAACAGTCGCTCACTTTAACCACACCGGCCCGCTGCGTATTTTGCAAAGCCTGTACCCCGAGGGCGACAGGGTTTGCCACAACGTGCTGGTTCACCCACCGGGCGGCCTGGTGGGAGGCGACACGCTGGATTTAACGATTGACGTCGCACCCGAAGCGCACGGCTTGTTGACGACGCCAGGCGCAACACGGTTTTATCGATCAGAGGGTGATGCCGCTTTGCAGCGCTCGGTTATCCGTGTGGCAAAAGATGCGCGCATGGAATGGCTGCCGTTGGAGGCCATTGCCTACAGCGGTTGCCTGGCAGAGAACCGCTTGACTTTGAATTTGGCGCCTGGTGCTGAATTACTGGGCTGGGACATCACGGCACTGGGCTTACCCGCAGCCCATAAACCCTTTGCGTCTGGTCATTTCTGCCAGCACCTTGAAATGCCTGGTGTCTGGCTAGAGCGTGCCAACATCAGAGCGCTGGATAGCCAGCTGCTCAACAGCCCCATCGGCTTGGCTGGCTACCGCTGCTTTGCCACGCTATTTTTTGTGACTGGCAGCAAACTAGAGCGCCAACGCAGACAAGCCGCCTTGGATCTTGCGCAGCAAGTGATTGAAGCGCACCCTTTGTGCGCGACTGCAGGCGCGACCAGCCCTGACGGACAAGTGGTGTTGGTCAGGGTACTGGCGCCCGTGGTTGAACCAGCAATGGCTTTGCTGCGAAAGGTCTGGCTGGCCTGGCGCAGCCAGCTGTGGCAATTGGACGCTGCCAGCCCACGCATCTGGTCAACTTGACTGCTGCTGGGTAGACGGCCCTGCAGACATAACAGCACGGCATCGGTCAACATCGGAAGCTGCTGCATCACAACCGAAAACCGGCTTGGCTTTGTCTTATGCCATTTCCACATGGTGCGTCAACGCGAAGGCGAAGCGACAGCAGTACCAGCCTACGGCTAGCGGTGCCGACAAAGTGCACGGATGATTTGAAAATGGAAATATTTGTTTGGCTTATTCCGTTTCCAAATCATTTGTGTCTAGGCGCGAAGCCGCAGGCAGTGCTCTAGC
>JBBAPP010000448.1:0-1106 GCA_040400775.1 Polaromonas sp.
GTAGCCCATCCCAACCCAGGCGCCACAATTCCACGTGAATAAATCCGCGCTTCCCAAGGCAGAACTGGAGAAAATATCAAGCGCCTGGGTTACAAGCCCCTGGTACTTGCACTGTAACGGCTTGCCAATCTTAAGCTGGGTATGGTTTTTGGCAGGTATCTTCAGGAATACCTGAGCATGTTGTCACGCTCTTTTGCAGCCTTGTCTACGGACTTTTTTCGCCCGAAGCGGCGGCTTTTGTGACGTTGGCCATCTTCTCTGATTTTTTTGCTGTCCATGCCTGGCTTGACAATTTTGGCATCGACTTTGGCGTCAAGAATGCAAACATCTTTGGTATTGGCATGCTGTGTCGTCAAAGCTGTCTTTGTTCAAGGTGCTGTCCTCAAAAATAGACTCTGGCAAGCGGCCATGCAGCCAACAGGGGCTGAAATACAAAAAGCCAGTTGCAGCCCGTCAGCGCCTAGCAGGCGGGTGGATGCTTACTGAATTATTTTGAGCGCAAGCTGCGGCTAAGCAGCGCCACGGGCAGCAGCCCGACCAACACCAGTGCCAATGCGGGCAGCGCGGCCTCACCCAGCCGCTCGTCACGCGCGAGCTGGTAGGCCACTACAGCGAGCGTGTCGCTGTTGAAGGGCCGCAGCACCAGCGTGGCGGGGAGCTCCTTCATCACATCGACAAACACCAAAATAGCTGCCACCGCCACTGACCGTTTGAGCAGCGGCCAATGCACGCGCTTAAGCAGCCCCAGCCCGGTGGTACCCAGCATGCGGGCGCTGTCGTCCAGGCTGGCTGGCACGCGGGTGTAGCCGCTTTGCAGGGACTGCAAGGCCACTGCACTGAACCGCACCAGGTAGGCCCACACAATGCCCATAACTGTTGCAGTAACCCAGTAGCCGGCTTGCAAATTTGGAAAGGTGGTTTGCAGCCAGCCAACCGGGATCAGCAAGCCCACCACAATCACAGCGCCGGGCACGGCATAGCCCAAGCTGGCCAGTTGCACGGCCCCGCGTGTGATGCGGTTGGGCTGGCTGCGCACGGCAAACGCCAAAGCCAAAGCCAGCAGAGTAGCCAGCGCGGCGCTTAACCCTGCGAGCCAAATGCTGCTG
>JBBAPP010000449.1:0-1099 GCA_040400775.1 Polaromonas sp.
CAGGGTGTGGCCGCCAATATGGCAGGCGGTACGCACCATGCTTATGCGCATAAAGGGGGAGGGTTTTGTGTCTTCAATGACGTGGCTGTGACTGCCCGCTTGATGCAAGCCGAATGGGCGCGGCAATTCAAAAACACCTGTCCAGCGCTGCAAGTTGCCATCATTGACCTAGATGTCCACCAAGGCAACGGTACAGCCAGCATTTTTTCCAACGATGCCAGTGTCTTTACTTTGTCTCTGCATGGCGAAAAAAATTTCCCATTTCGCAAAGAAGCCAGCGACATCGACGTAGCGTTGCCCGATGGCTGCCAAGACGCGCAATACCTTGAGGCGCTGGAGCAATCGCTTGACGAACTGCACAGACGCTTTGAACCTGGTCTGATTTTGTATTTGGCAGGCGCTGACCCGTTTGAAGGCGACCGTCTGGGCCGGTTAAAACTAAGTTATGACGGCTTGGAAGCACGTGACCGCCGGGTCTTTGACTGGGCCTGGCAACGCCGCATACCACTGGCGTTTTGCATGGCCGGTGGCTACGGCACCAAAATTGACGAGACGGTACAGGTGCAAGTCAATACCTACCGTCTGGCCTTAGAGGTTTGGCAAAAATGGAGAATATCAGGGCAAAATCAAAACCCATGAATGAACTGAGCCGACCCCATCCTGAACCCAGAACCGCCTACAAGGCCTTGCGCACGATTGCCACCCGCTGGTCGGACAACGATATTTATGGCCATGTCAATAATGTTGTGTACTACAGCTGGTTTGACACCGCTGTCAATGGCTTGCTGATTGAAAGCGGTGCGCTTGATATCCATGCTGGCAATGTGATTGGGGTCGTGGTAGAGACCCAGTGCAACTACTTTGTGCCGCTGGCTTTTCCAGAAGATGTGGTGGTGGCTATTCGGGTTGCATATGTAGGCTCGTCAAGTGTGCGCTACGAAGTCGCTATTTTCCCGGCTGACCCAAACTTGCCTTGCGCCGCTAAAGGCCACTTTATCCACGTTTATGTTGAACGCACCACGCGCAAGCCGGCCCCCTTACCTGTAACCTTAATGACTGTATTGGAGACTTTGAAGTGAGCCCTGTTTTTTCCGACAAC
>JBBAPP010000450.1:0-1087 GCA_040400775.1 Polaromonas sp.
GAGTGGGAGTGAGACGGGTTCTTTTGTACGGAATTCCCGTATAATTAGATATTATACAAACAGTTGTCGAGCACCCAACTTTTACAAAGCAAGCCGCCAAAATTTGGTCTGAGAGCGAGCTTCACGCTTTTATTGACTGGATTGCGGTTAACCCATTAACTGGCGATGTCATCCCTGGCGGAGAAGGTGTGCGCAAAGTTCGTTGGGCAACGCAGGGACGCGGTAAAAGCGGTGGCGCGCGGGTTATTTATTTCAATTATTCTGAAGAAGGCATGTTGGAGCTTTTTGCCATCTACGCTAAATCTGAGCGTGACAGCATGACGGCCAGTGAGATTAACCAAAATCGGAGAGTCTGATATGAAACGAAATTTTGACATCGAAGCTGTCGCCCGCGCAATCGAGGCAGATGCAGGTGAGGCACTGCCTGATATTCGCGCAGCGTTGGCAGAAGTGAAGTCTGGAGATGTCGGTCGCGTCACAACGCCGGAACAGATACTATTACGTCAAGCACGCGCTAAAGCAGGGTTAACTCAACTAGAGTTTGCCAAAAGAATTGACACGCCTGCCGCAACCCTGCGTGACTGGGAGCAAGGACGCTTTGCACCACCAGGCGGTGTCGTATGTTTGCTCCGGCTGATCATCAAGCACCCTGAGTTGTCGCAGGAATTGAGTGCCTCATGAATTTGCGGATATTTGCAGGCTTTGGCCCAAAGTAAATATGCGTCATGAGCGACGGCCGCACCTACGACTACGTGGTGGCCCTGCGCGCCGTGCAAACCAGTGATTTCATGACGGCCGACTGGGCCGAGCTACCGTACGCGCTGCTGGCAATAAACACGGAAAAATATACGCTTAAAGCGTATTTACGGTAAGGTCAATCTAACCGTATTTCAAGAATCCAGCGCCACCCGAATCTCTGCCAGAAAATCTCGCGCCACATCTGCCACCTTATCCCTGGGCGCATGCTCAACCAGCTGGATGATCTTGCTGCCAATCACCACCGCATCGGCTACCTTGCCCACGGCTTTGGCAGTCGCCGCATCACGTATGCCAAAGCCTACGCCGACGGGGATACTGACGTGCTGGC
>JBBAPP010000451.1:0-1084 GCA_040400775.1 Polaromonas sp.
GTCGAAGGGCTCAGCCCAAACGGATCTAACGCCAATGGACAATCTCGGACAAATATATGAGCAAGTAGCTACTAATTTAATAGCATTTACTTCGCTGTTTCGCGCATCAGATTCGCCAACTCTACGGCAGACTTGACGCCCATCTTGTCAAATACCCGGGCCCGATGGACTTCTACTGTGCGTACGCTGATGGCTAGCTGGTCGGCCACCAGCTTGTTGGGCAGGCCGCTCACCACCAGCTGCATGACGGATGATTCACGCTCTGTCAGGCTGGCCAGCCGGGTTTGAAAGCTGCTGCTCTCGCCAAGCTGGGCCAGCGCAGTGGCAGACTGGGCCAGGGCTTGCTCTATCCGGTCGACCAGGGCGTTGTCTGAAAAGGGCTTTTCGCAAAAATCAAACGCTCCTTGCTTGACAGCGGCCACAGCTGTGGGCACGTCGGCATGGCCAGTTAAAAAAATCACCGGCAGACTGGGCAGCAAGCCGTAACCGATCAGCTTTTCAAACATAGCCAAACCACTCAGGCCGGCCATGCGCACATCCAGCAGCACGCAAGACGGGGAGCTGACGGCAAAGTTTGAGGAGACCCTTGCATCAAAGGCTTCTGCGCTGTCAAACACCTCGCTGGGCAGGCGGCGTGAACGCAGCAGCCAGGCCAGTGCCTCGCGCACGCTGTGGTCGTCGTCAACAATATAAACCGTGGCGTTTTGTACCGGTTCCATAGCATCTCCTGGGTAAAGCGCTAGCTGCGTTGCATGCTGGCCACCGGCAGGGTAAAACTAAACACCGTGCCTTGCGGCGCGGCGGCTTCATAGCCCAAAAAGCCGCCGTGTTGTTCAATCACGGTGCGGCACAAGCTTAAACCCAAACCCATGCCTTCGACTTTGGTGGTGAAAAACGGCGTAAACAACTGGCTGGCCACTTCAGGCGAAATGCCGTCGCCTTGGTCGATGACTGCAAACTCGACCCAGGCGCTGACGGCATTCGAGGCGGCTGGTCGCACGCGCAGCGTGAGCAGCCTGGGCGCAGAAAGGCTAAGCGCCTGCATCGCCTGCATGCCGTTGCGCGCCAGGTTCAACAGTACTTG
>JBBAPP010000452.1:0-1082 GCA_040400775.1 Polaromonas sp.
CCCGCATAGCTGATGGCGCTTTGAATGTCTTCTTCCATTTCGCGCAGCGTGTCCGCCAGCGTGCCTTTGACGGGCTCCAAAATGCGCTTGCCTTCAACGTGTTTGTACTCGCCCTTGTTGAAGTCTGAGGCGCTGCCGTAATATTCTTTGAAGAGCTGCCCATCGACTTCGACGGTTTTGCCGGGGCTTTCCTCCAGCCCCGCCAGCATCGAGCCGATCATCACCATGGTTGCGCCAAAGCGTATCGACTTGGCAATGTCGCCATGCTCACGTATGCCGCCATCGGCAATGATGGGCTTGGTGGCCACGCGGGCGCACCACTTGAGCGCCGACAACTGCCAGCCGCCGGTGCCAAAGCCGGTTTTCATTTTGGTGATGCAGACCTTGCCCGGGCCAATGCCGACTTTGGTGGCGTCAGCGCCCCAGTTTTCCAGGTCAATCACCGCTTCAGGGGTGGCCACGTTGCCAGCAATGACGAACGATGCGGGTAGCTTTTGCTTGATATAGCCAATCATTTTTTGCACACTGTCGGCATGGCCGTGGGCAATGTCAATGGTGATGTACTCGGGCACCAAGCCCTGGGCCACCATCTGGTCAACCACATCGTAGTCAGGCTTTTTGACGCCGAGAGA
Source organism: Polaromonas sp. (assembly GCA_040400775.1). GTDB lineage: Bacteria > Pseudomonadota > Gammaproteobacteria > Burkholderiales > Burkholderiaceae_C > Polaromonas. The sequence goes on from JBBAPP010000452.1 coordinate 633, forward strand.
AATCGACGCATACACGTCTTGCGCCTTCATGGCTTTCACAAACGCGAGGTTGTCCAGGTCAAAGCGGTGCATGACATAGAAATAGCCGTGTTTCGCCATCCACACGCAAATCTCTTCATTGATGACGGTCTTCATGTTGGCGGGTACGACGGGGATGCGGAAAGTGCGCCCACCCAGCGCTACCCCGGCATCGCATTCAGATCGGCTGTTGACGCGGCATTTGCGTGGTAGCAGCAGGATGTTGTCGTAGTCAAAAATTTCCATATCTCTCAAGCCTTTAAAACTGTTGAACAGAAGGCGCTTGGGAGATACCCGGTCAATCTGTACCTGTTTACTGCGGGCACAAAAAACCGGACGCAATCACTTGGGCCCGGTGTCTGATTTTAGACGCTTTATTGAGCGTTTTTCGCAAAGTATTTCACGTCAGCCAAGCCTTCAAAATCCGCGTCT
>JBBAPP010000453.1:0-1081 GCA_040400775.1 Polaromonas sp.
TTATTCTAATTCCCACTAGAAACAGCATCAATAATCCAATCCCATGCGACGATACTTTTGACCGTGGCATGCTGCGTTTCCATCACCCTCAACGCATCCACAAGGTGATCTTCGAGCAAATCTAGGGATGCAAAGGTCTTGTTGTGGAAACTCTTTTCTCGCAGCTCATCCCAAATGTGCTCCTGAGGATTGAGCTCGGGCGAGTACGGCGGTAGAAACAACAGCTTCAAATTGACCGGCATCACAAAGCTCTTGCTCTTGTGCCAGCCCGCGCCGTCCACCACCATCACGATGTTTTCTCTGGGGTACCGGCTCGCCACCTCATTGAAAAACTCTTGCATCCACTGCCCATTGACCTCGGGCAGCACCAGCGCGTCGAGCCGTCCGTCCATGGGACTGACGGCCGCATAGGCGTAGACGTATTGGTGACTGAGCATGGACTTGACCAACGGGCGCAGCGGCTTTTTGCACCAGCAATAGCAGCAGTCGCTGATCCGTCCAAACCGCGCCTCGTCTTGGAACATCAGGCGAAGCGGCTGCTTGTCGGGGAAGCTGGCTAGTGTTTCTTCGATGAATTGGGGGAGTTTTTTTTCCACTCCTCCCGCGCTGTCGGATCGCCCTTGGGGTGCTGCGTGTCGGGCGCGAGCTTGCGCCAGTTGTGCCTGTGCAGCATCCGGTACAACCCCGACAGCGCCATCGTCTTGCCCAGTTCCTGCTCGATCAAGGGCTTAATGCGTGGAATAACGACGATGCCGCCCAAATGCGCGTCATGCAGCACCTTGTCCAGCGCTGCAGCTTCTTGCGCCAACGTGGCCTTGGCCCGGTTACGTAGCGCTGTCTTGGGTTGAGCGGCTGGTCGGACGCCTGCAGCAACAGCGCAGAAGGTCGTGCGCATTCGGCATGTGGCCCCCACAGAGCGGCCGATAGCGTGCGCCGTTTGCTCCAGTGTCAGTCCCAACTCAAGGGGCAACAACACGGCCTGCGCTGCACGCAGTTGGTCTGCCGTTTTGGCGTTCTTGAGACTGGCCTTCGCAGCCTCAATTTGATCCGACCCGCTTGCAGTTCTGGCCATCATCATCTC
>JBBAPP010000454.1:0-1076 GCA_040400775.1 Polaromonas sp.
AGTCCCGGGCCAACGACGTCACGACCACCGGGCGACCGCCATTGGTCATCAGCTCAATCTGGCAACGCTTGTCGATCCCGCCACGTGGCCCATTGATATCCGACAGGTGTACCCGCACGCGCGGGACAAGCCAGGTCATTCGCTTGAGCGCCTGGCGAACGCGTCGCTCAGTGAGCGTGCGTAATTGGGCGGCTTGAGGATCGCTTGATTCAAAAATGACTTGCATGGCTTGCCTTTCGCTTGGGTTGTTCAAGAGAGCAGCGTAAACGGATAATCAATTCTTAAAAAGCAGATAATAAAGAATACTAATATCGTAAAAAACTGACAATGAACACCCCTTTTAACTACCGCCACTTATATTACTTTTGGGTTGTTGCCAAAGAGGGCGGGATGGCCAGGGCGGCTGACAAGCTAAACATGGCGGTGCAAACTATCAGTACCCAGGTGCGCGAGCTTGAAAAGTCTCTGGGTCACGAGCTGCTTAAACCCGCCGGACGCGGCGTGGCACTGACCGATGCAGGCATCGCCGCCATGCAGCAGGCAGAATTGATATTTCAGCTCGGTGAAAAGCTGCCAGGCGCCGTCCGCGATGCTGTCGGCAAACCTTCAGTGCGGCTGGCCGTGGGTATTTCTGAAGGACTGGCCAAGCTGGCTGTGCACCAACTGATGCAACCTGTCATGCACACGCCCAACCTGCGCCTGATCTGCCAGGAAGACGAGTTTGAGGATTTGCTGGGCGATTTGGCTCTGCACCGGCTGGATGTTGTGCTGGCGGACCGGCCAGCACCGAATAACCCGAACCTCAAGGTCTACAGCCACGCCTTGGGCTCGTCAGCCTTGGCATGGTACGCACCAGCGCCTTTGCTGGCAGCCGCTCGCCAGGGCTTTCCGCAGTCACTTGCCAAGGTGCCCGTGCTGCTGCCCACCAGCCACGCAGCCGTGCGCATCAGAATTGACCATTGGTTTGAACGCCTGGGCATAAAACCCAATATCGTGGGCGAGTTTGAAGACAGCGCCTTGCTCACAACCTTTGGCGCAGCGGGTATGGGCATCTTTCCGGCGGCTGAGCGGGTACA
>JBBAPP010000455.1:0-1064 GCA_040400775.1 Polaromonas sp.
CCGTATAAGCCGAGAGTTTTGTGGGTCAACTCTATCAATCTTGACGCGTACGGACTTTGTACGGATAATCCAAACATGAACGCATCTACACGAGCCGAACGCATTGAAATCAGGGCCACGCTTGAGCTCAAAGCCAGCCTTGAAAAGGCAGCCCAATTGCAAAACCAAACCCTCAGCGCCTTTGTGCTGACGGCATCTCGCGACGCGGCTGCGCGGGTGCTGGGCGATCAAACGCGTTTTGCGTTGTCTGTAGAGCAAATGGAGGCGTTTCATCAAGCGCTGGACGCACCCGCACGCCATCTGCCCGGTCTGAGCCGGCTGTTCACCAAGCCCAGCGTCTTTTCTTGATGCTTTTCAGCCAGCCCGAGCCGCTTACTGCAAACCACGAAACGCCATTGTTTGATTGCGGCAAAGTACCGTTGAACCAGTTCTTGCAGCGCTACGCTTTGGTCAATCAGGCAAATGGCAGCGCCCGTACCTTCGTAAGTTTGTCAGGCGGTCAGATCAGCGGTTACTACAGCTTGGCAGCTGCATCGGCCGAGCACGCCGCTGTGCCATCGCGCATTAGCAAAGGCCTGGCCAGACACCCTATTCCCATGCTGCTGCTGGCCCGGCTGGCGGTTGACCTGAAAGCCCAAGGCCAAGGCCTTGGGCGTAGCCTGTTGCAAAGCGCACTGGGCAAGTACTTGCAAGCCAGCGAAGTCATAGGCTGCAGAGCCTTGATGGTTCACGCCATCGAAGCGGCAGCCATTGGGTTTTACCAAAGCTATGGTTTTGAGCCGTCACCGGTTGATGCGGCGCATTTGTACTTGTTGACCAAGGATATTCGCAAGACGCTGGGGTGAAGCGGTGACTTTTTTGCGTCAAGCTCGTAGGTCGGGTTAGCAAAGCGTAACCCGACACGGTATCGAAACCAGCGAAACTGCCGGGTTACGGCCGTTAGCCTAACCCGACCTACAACTTAAGCGGGCAGGTGTATATGGCTGACGAAAAATTCGTTAACAAAATGAGCGCTATGGCCGAGCAAAGTAAGCGGGTGGCGAAGTCCCCCTGTAGCCGCCTTA
>JBBAPP010000456.1:0-1064 GCA_040400775.1 Polaromonas sp.
TCACATCGGGCATGACGACGTCGTACAGCGCCTCGTCAAACAGCGTCTGAAACGAAGCCAGCCCGACTTGCGTCTCGGCGGCGGCCAGCAACACACCTTGATCGCGGCTGGCCGCACGCAAGCGGCGAATGGCTTGCCAGTGCGCATGGGTCTCGGCTATCGGGCATTCAAACCAGTGTAAAGCCACGGGAGCCAGGTTACGCAAAGCCTGCAAGGCGTGGGTCTCGTCAAAACGCCAGTGGCAATCGACCATCAGCAGCGCATCGGGCCCCAGGGCGTCGCGCAGGGCGAACATGCAATCGACGCCGTGGCGAATCAGTGCCTGACCTTGCATGGTGCCGCACAGAGTTGGCGTCAGCCCATCAAAAGGCGCCGCCTTGAAGCGATTGAAGCCCTGCGCGCGGGCGCGCAAGGCGGTGTCCACAAAGCCCTGCGGCGTCCGAACCTGCGTGGCCCGGTTGATGTTGGCGTAGAGCGGAACACTCTGGCGCAGCGCCGGCCCGGCCAGCGCGTCGGCCGCAGAAGGGCCCGGGGCTTGCGCCTTGTAGCTGGCTTGTGCGTTAGGCTCTCGGGCCGCCAGCAAGCTGGCCAGCGCTTGGTGCACGCCGCTAATTACCGCATTAAAAACCAGCCCGCCCGGTGATTGTGGCGACACCCGCAGACTAGCTTGGGCATCAGCCAGCGGCTTCCCTTCCCATTGCTGCGCCAGCTCCCGGGTCGCCGCCACCAGCATGGGTTCCCATCCGATCAGCGACGCCTCTCCCCAGCCGCTCTGGCCGTTGGATGATTTGACCTCAATAAACACCCAATTAGTCTTGGCGGAGACGTTGAGGACATGCGCTTGAATCTGAAGAATGATGCTCATATTGGACAGTTTAACCATCCGCACTTTAAATTTTCTTTGGGTTCAGGCGAAGGCTCGGTCCAGGCAGGGGTCAGGTCTCCCACCTGGCAAAAATCAAGTTCAACCGTTTTTAATTGGGGTCAGACCCCGATTAATTCCGACTCTGATTAATTCCTGTTAATTCAACCCCTGTTAATTTACAGTTGTAACAATTAAAGCG
>JBBAPP010000457.1:0-1058 GCA_040400775.1 Polaromonas sp.
AGGCAGTCAGCCAGGCTGCTAGCCTCACATGGCTGGCCCTGGCAGCAATGCGCTGTCAGGTAGCCCAGCAGGGCCGACATGTGGTCAAAGCTGGCGCGGTAAATCAGGTTGCGGCCGCGCGCCTCAGCGCTCACCAGGCCTGAATGCGACAGCTCCTTCAGGTGAAACGACAGCGCACTGGGCGCTACGCCCAGTTGCTCAGCCATCACCCCCGGCGTCAACCCATCGGGCCCAGCCGCCACCAGCGCCCTGAAGGCCCGCAGCCGCTGGGCTTGGGCCAGGGCCGCAAGCGCTTTGACGGCGGTGGCTTCATCCATCAGCTGTTCGGTTTGGGTTGTTGTTTCCATAGTTCAAATATAATTGAATTATTGAATTAAAACAACCAGCTTTAAAACTTTAATGACAACCCCAAGCTCGCCCCACCTTGATCAGACGCTTTTTAGCATTCCCCAACGGCCTGACATCAACCGGCCCAGTAACCACCCACCGCGCATCCTGCTGCTCTACGGCTCGGTCCGTGAGCGCTCCTACAGCCGCCTGGCCAGCGAAGAAGCCGCCCGGCTGCTTGAGGCGATGGGCTGCGAGACCAAAACCTTCAACCCCAGCGGCCTGCCCTTGCCAGACGATGCGCCAGAGTCGCACCCCAAAGTAGCCGAGCTGCGGGCCTTGGCCGAATGGGCCGAAGGCATGGTCTGGACATCCCCCGAGCGCCACGGCGCCATGACCGGCATCATGAAATCACAAATCGACTGGATACCGCTGGCCTTAGGCGCCGTACGCCCCACGCAAGGCAAAACCTTGGCGTTGATGCAAGTCAGCGGCGGCAGCCAGTCATTCAACGCGGTGAACCAGATGCGCATCCTCGGCCGCTGGATGCGCATGCTCACCATCCCCAACCAGTCATCCATCGCCAAAGCGTTTTTAGAGTTTGACCAAGCAGGGCGCATGCAGCCATCAGCCTATTACGACCGCGTGGTGGATGTGATGGAAGAACTGGTCAAGTTCACGCTGCTCACGCGTGACGCATCCAGCTGGTTGACGGATCGCTACAGCGAGCG
>JBBAPP010000458.1:0-1051 GCA_040400775.1 Polaromonas sp.
GACACATACAGGTCGCCCAGGCTGTCCTTGCAAGAAAAACAGTCGGTAGTATGCGTGGTAATGGCCTGGTTTTCATGTGCCAGAGGCGACAAGCCAGGCAGCAGCGACAATGGGTGCACTATGACTGCAGATTTGAACCGACAAACCCGAGAGGCCCGCGAAAGCGAACTCAAAAAAATGACCCTGTGCGAACCATGTGCAGGCGTTCAGCGCAATTGGCGTCGCGCCCCCGGCCATGCCGAGCTGGAGCAAGGCGGCAACCGGCAAGAGGACATGCGGTCAGACCGCCACAACAAGCACAAGCAAAGTCTGGTCACCATCACCAGTTACAGCTGCGCGCGCTGCGGCACCGCGTGGGAATACGAGAACAACAAGGCCAACCAGCAAGCGGGCTGGTCGGTGGTGGGACGCTAGCCGGGTAAATGCTGGTCGCCTTTTTGCCGGTACGCAAAAGACTTGTCAAAGCGCTTGGCAATGTAGTCGCCACAACTGACTTCGGGGTAATTGGCGGCCTCATTCGGCGCGGTAACAGGCACGATGGGTGTGTCAAAGTCCGGGTCAACAAACATGGCAATTGACAGCCGCTCACGGCCCGATGAATTGACCACGCGGTGGCTGTTGGATCTGAAATGGTCATTCGACCAGCGCCCCAGCAAGTCGCCCGAATTGATCACCAGCGTGCCCGCAATCGGATGCGCGGTGACCCATTCACGCTGGCGGCTGAAAACCTGCAGGCCGCCCACCATGTCCTGGTGCAGCAAGGTAATCACACCATAGTCAGTGTGCGGTGCCACGCCAAATTGCTGCTCACCTGCGTCTGGCGGCTGGGGCGGGTAGTAGACCAGCGCGCCGCGTGAAATGGGCTTGGTAAAGCGGCGCACAAAGATGTCTTCGTCGGCGTTCAGACTAACAGCCAGCGCGCGCAAAATACGCTGGGCACAAACATGGCAGGCATCCATGTAGGCGTTGAGTGCAGGGCGCAGCTCGGGCATGAATGCGGGCCAGCGGTTGGGGCCGATCATGGGGTTACCTGCCAGGTAGTCGGCATCGC
>JBBAPP010000459.1:0-1051 GCA_040400775.1 Polaromonas sp.
TGCATGGCGGTGGCAAACAGCCAGCCAACCCACGCGCCCTGGCGTTTGGTTTTGGCAAGGCCCAACTGCCACGCCAGCAGGCCCATGGCCAACAGTTGCAGCCACCAGACCGGCTGGCCGTGCGCCAAGCCGAAGTTAAAAGGCCACGCAATGCTCAATGCATGGGCGCAACCAGCTATAAAAACAAGTGCGTATTGCCGCAAACCCATGGCGCAGATTAAATCGATTCAAGACTGGCTTGCACGTCGACAGGGGTAACCTTGAACCACTTGACTGCACCGCCTTTGGTGTGCAACACGGTAAATTGCAGGCCACTCAAGGCAAAGTGCTCACCGCGCTTGGGCACATGCCCCATGCGGTGCGCCACCAGTCCGCCAATGGTGTCAAAGTCAGCATCGCTGAAGGCTACGCCAAAGGCTTCGCTGACGCGCTCAATCGAGGTGTCGCCACTGACGCGAAAACTGCGGTCTGGCAAGCCAAAAATGTCTCCATCGTCTTCAGCAATGTCAAATTCGTCTTCAATCTCACCGACGATTTGCTCCAGCACGTCTTCAATCGTGATCAGGCCTGCAGTTCGGCCAAACTCGTCAATCACGATGGCTAAATGGTTGCGGTTACCTCTGAACTCGCGCAGCAAATCGTTCAAGCCCTTGCTCTCGGGCACAAACACGGCAGGGCGCAGCAGCGCTTTGATGTTCAGCTCGGGCGCACGCTGTAGTTTGAGCAAGTCCTTGGCCATCAAAATACCAATGATGTTTTCTTTTTCGCCTTCGTAAACAGGAAAGCGAGAGTGCGCGGTGTCAATCACCAGGTGCAGCAGCTCATCAAACGGGGCGTCAATGTTGACCAAATCCATGCGCGTGGCGGCGACCATCACATCGCCGGCTGTCATGTCGGCCATGCGGATCACGCCCTCCAGCATTTCCCGGCTTTGTGCGCCTATGACGTCGTTGTCTTGTGCTTCAACCAGCGTTTCGATCAGCTCGTCTTTGGAGTCAGGACCGGGGTGGAGCATTTCAGCCAGCTTTTGCAAAAAGCCGCGCTTGTCTTC
>JBBAPP010000460.1:0-1050 GCA_040400775.1 Polaromonas sp.
CCGCTCAGCGTGAAGTAGTTGCCTTTGGCCCAAAAGGTAGGTGGGAGGTGTTGGGTATCCAGGCCTTTGATGCGACTGGCAAGCAGTGGTGCGTTTAAACCAGCGGCATTGATGACCGTTGTAGCGGCCAGCTCAGTGCCGTCAGACGCTATTACTTGAATAGCGTTTTGTACAGGTATTAATTGGTCTACAGGCGTATTGAGCACTATTAAACCACCAGCGTTTTCTATCTCTCCTTGCAGCGACAGCATCAATGCATGGCTGTCGACAATACCGGTGCTGGGGGAATAAACGGCGGCGACGCATTCCAGCTGAGGTTCCATCGCCAGAGCCTGCTCACGGCTGAGTAACAGCAGATCATGTACGCCATTGGCCGCTGCTTTGGCGATGATGACTTGCAACTGCGCCACTTGCGATTCGCTGGTCGCCACAATCAATTTGCCGCAGCGGCTGTGGCCAATGCCGCGCTGGGCGCAGTAGTCGTAGAGCATTTGCTTGCCTGCTAGGCATAGCTGAGCCTTGAGCGAGCCTTGCGGGTAGTAAATGCCAGCGTGAATGACCTCGCTGTTGCGCGAGCTGGTGCCTGTGCCAATGGCGTTGGCGGCATCAAGGACCATGACGTCCCTGCCGCTATGCGCCAATGCGCTAGCCACGGCCAGACCTACTACGCCAGCACCAATGACGATGCAATCGACTTTGTCCAATGTCAGTACCCTAAAGTTTGCGTGGATGTGATTTAAGCAGCAAAACGACCAGCGACTGTATTTGCAGGGTGGGCGTAGCAGTAACTGCCGTTATCTTAAGCCTAGCCTGATGCCAGTGGACTGGAAGAACAGCACCGGCGCGCCAGGCCAAAGCTTGTGCGAATTTTTGTCTAAAAAGAGCCGGCCACATGGCTCTGAAAGCCCATATGGCGACATCACAGATTTTTTCACCGCTCTGTTCATATTGGGGCAATGGCTGTCTGGCTGCGCCTTGTTGCTTTGCCCGCATGTAGTGGTCGTGAATGCGCTATGCGCCTGCACTGTCGCCTGCGCTCTGGCAACATCT
>JBBAPP010000461.1:0-1043 GCA_040400775.1 Polaromonas sp.
TAGCTATTTTTTTTATAGTTTCCAGGCTTGCTGGCAGGTTGCCACAGCTCAAGCAAATCGCGCAAATCAATCAACACACTGTCGGCTATTTCTGCCAGCAACTGGCGTTTTAACGCGCCGTCGGGCAGCAGGTTCCACAAAGGCCGTGCATTGCTAGCCATGTGGGCGCGGCCTTCAGCGGTGTCCAGGTCACAGTCCTGCGCTGCGGCTTGCAGCATGAATTTGCTCAAGGGAAGCGCCTTGGCCACGTAGTCGGCAAAACCGTCTTTGCCGTGTTCGCGGATGAAGCTGTCGGGGTCGTGCTCAGCGGGCAAAAACAAAAACTTGACGCTGCGCACGTCGGTGGCAAAGGGCAAGGCGGCGTCTAGTGCTTTGCGCGCTGCACGTCTGCCAGCGCTGTCGCCGTCAAAGCTAAAAACGACTGAATCTGTAAAGCGAAACAGTTTTTGCACATGCTCAGCGGTACAGGCTGTGCCCAAGGTGGCGACTGCATTGGCAAAGCCCATTTGTGCCAGTGCCACCACGTCCATGTAGCCTTCAGTCACCAGCGCGTAGCCATGCTCGCGCAAGGCGGTGCGCGCCTCAAACAAACCGTACAGCTCCCGGCCTTTGCTAAAAACTGGCGTTTCAGGCGAATTCAAATACTTGGGCTTTTCATCGCTCAGTACCCGCCCGCCAAAGCCTATGCATTCGCCCTTCACATTGCGGATGGGGAACATCACCCGATCTCGAAAACGGTCGTAGCGCTTGGCTTCACTCTGGGCGTTTGGCTCGCCCGGCTCGCCAGCAATGACCAAACCGCTTTCCACCAGCAACGCGTCGTTGTAGTCAGGGAACACACTTGCCAAGCTGCGCCAGCCCTCGGGCGCATAGCCCAAGCCAAAGGTTTTGGCAATCTCGCCAGACAGGCCGCGCCCCTTAAAGTAGCCAATCGCCTTGGCTGAATTGCGTAGCGCTTTGATGTAGGCCATGCCGGCTTTCTCAAGCACGCTGGTCAGCGTGGCCTGCTGCTCGCGCATTTGGGCGGCTTTGGCCCGGTCTTG
>JBBAPP010000462.1:0-1037 GCA_040400775.1 Polaromonas sp.
CGTTACGCTGGCTCTTGATCTGTATAGACAACTTTATTTATCGACAGAGCTTAAAGAAAGTATGTGTAGATTTCATGACAAAATTTTTAGCGTTTGGGGCTCATATCGGCCTGTTGCCTGCACCGACTCACAGTTTTTGGGCGCGGGTTGCGCATGAGATTGCCAGTGCGATAGGCAAAGGGATTTATGCCCCGGGTGATCGCCTGCCGTCTGAGCATGATCTGGCTGAAATACATGGTGTCAATCGCCACACGGTTCGACGGTCCCTGTCATCGCTTGGCCAGATGGGGCTCGTTCGATCTGCAAAGGGCAGCGGCACTTTTGTTGAGGAGTTTGCGGTGGACCTGGTGCTGGGCAAACGCACACGTCACCACCACAGTCTGGCGCAAGCTGGTATCAAAGGCGGGTTGCAATTGCTGTCGTCTTGCCGCGAGCGCGCAGATGCAGGCATTGCGCAAGCCTTGCAGCTACGTGTTGGCAGCCCGGTGTTGCATCTGGTGGTTTTGGGCGATGGTGGTGGGCAACCCCTGCTTGTTAGCGATCGCTATTTTCCGCTGCCGAGGTTTGCTGGCCTTGATGTGCACCTGCAAGAAACCGGCTCTATAACGCAGAGCTTCACGCGGCTTGGGGTAGCCGACTACACGCGGCAACAAAGCCGAATTTCGGCCTGCTTGCCGCGCACCGAAATGGCCGATCATTTGTCCCAGGCCTCAACCAGACCCGTTTTACAAGTAACCAGTGTCAACGTGGATACCAGCGGCATACCCATTGAATACGCACGCACATGGTTTGCTGGAGACAGGGTAACGCTAACGGTTGAGAATGCCCATGCAGCCTGAACTTGCCCCATACCGTGTAGCGATTTATTACGCACCCGATACGCTGTCCAGCGCGTGGCATACGGGCAGCAGATGGCTGGGCCGCAACGCTGCGACTGGTCAGCAATTACCCCAGCCCGCTGTGGGCGGTATTGCACAGGAGGTTTTGACCGAATTGACGTCGCATCCGCGCCGCTACGGTTGGCATGCAACGCTCAA
>JBBAPP010000463.1:0-1028 GCA_040400775.1 Polaromonas sp.
AAGCCACTTTGCCGCACGGCATCACCCTGTCGTGTCGCAGCGCGGGTGAAAAAGGCCGTCCGGTGCTGGTGTTTTTGCATGGCTTTCCTGAAGCGGCTTTTGTTTGGGACGGCATGCTAGCGCACTTTGCCAAACCCGAGAACGGCGGCTACCGCTGTATTGCGCCCAACCTGCGCGGCTTCGAGCTGTCGAGCGCACCGACAGAGGTGAGCGCCTACCGACCCAAGCATTTGGTGCAGGATATTGCGGCACTGATTGAGATTGAAGGCAGCCCAATTGAGTGTCTCGTCGCCCACGACTGGGGCGGTGCAGTCGCCTGGAACTTGGCCGCCAGCCAGCCACAGCACATCAAAAAACTGGCCATCATCAATTCGCCCCATCCCGGCACGTTTTTGCGTGAGTTGCAGCATTCCCCCAGCCAGCAGGCGGCCAGCGCCTACATGAATTTTTTGATTCGCCCCGATGCTGAAAAGCTGCTGGCTGAAGACGACTTTCGGCGCTTGTTTGAGTTTTTCATGCCTTTTGGCAACGTGAAAGGCATGAAAGGCCCTCGCGTAGCGCCTGACTGGTTGCCGCAAGCAATTCGCGCCCAATTCCGAGCTGTGTGGCAGCGCGGCTTGACCGGGCCGCTGAATTTTTACCGCGCGTCGCCCCTTCGGCCTGGGCCAGACGTTGCGAAAGTGGTCATCCCGCGCGAGCTGCTGGACGTGCATTTGCGCACGCTGGTGATTTGGGGCATGGGGGATATTGCCTTGCCGCCGGCGCTGCTGGACGGCTTGATCGACTACGTGCCCAACATGCAGCTGGAGCGCGTAGAAGGCGCAACCCACTGGATCATTCACGAGCAGCCAGCGCTGGTGGCGCAGTATTTGCAGGATTTTTTAGCCGTCTGATTGCTATGATTTCAGGAGCTTTTTACACTCGTATTCATTGGTTTACAGCCCTATTTGATACATAAAATTGGTCTTTATGAGCGTTTTTGGCATGTTTTAACCTAGAAAAAGCAGTTGGATGCTCCCGAGTGTGCC
>JBBAPP010000464.1:0-1026 GCA_040400775.1 Polaromonas sp.
CCGATGATGTAGTAGGTGTTGTCGACATTGGCCACCCAGTCGCGCATGGCTTCGTTCAATGCGTCTTTCAGCGTCTTGCTGCCCGACTCAACGGGCACAACCGTCGCGCCTAACAGCTTCATGCGGTACACATTCGGGCTTTGGCGCTTGATGTCTTCGCTGCCCATGTAGACCACGCATTCCAGCCCGTATCTGGCGCATATGGTGGCCGTGGCGACGCCATGCTGGCCTGCGCCGGTCTCGGCAATCACGCGCGGTTTGCCCATGCGCTTGGCGAGCATGGCCTGACCGATGGTGTTGTTGATCTTGTGTGCGCCGGTGTGGTTCAGGTCTTCGCGCTTGAGGTAAATTTGCGCGCCACCTTGCTCTCGGCTCATACGGGCGGCATGGTAAATCGGCGAAGGGCGTCCTACAAAATGCGCCAGCTCGTAGTGGAATTCTTTTAAAAATTCGGGCTCGTGCTGGTATTTTGCGTAGGCTTGTTTAAGCTCGGTCAGGGCGCGGGTCAGGGTTTCAGATACAAAACTGCCGCCGTAAATGCCGAAGTGACCTGTCAGGTCAGGTTGTTGGTACGCGTACATGGTTAAAAGCTTTCTCTGCAAGTTGATCGTCGGCAGCGCGAACAGCTGCGACAAATTGACTGATCAGCTCGGGGCTTTTGATGCCTTTACGGGGCGACCCGTTTGGAGACGTCTCCTCAACGCCCGAGCTCACATCGACAGCCAGCGTTTTACCGCGTGGCCGGACTTGCAATATGCCGTCGCCCACGTTTGCAGGTGTGAGTCCACCAGACAAAACGAGGTGAGCATTGACGCTTGGAGGAAGCAGTGACCAATTGAATGTTTTTCCGCCACCACCAAAACCTTCGACATGTGCGTCTAAAAGAATGGCTTGGGCTAAGTTGAAATCTAAACTGTATTTTACGAGATTGAAATCAAGTGCGGCGTTTGGGGTTTCTGCGTTGATGGGGATGCGGGCAGCGCGGATGAACGGTCGGGCGATCTTTAGGCAGTCATCAGGCGTTTC
>JBBAPP010000465.1:0-1013 GCA_040400775.1 Polaromonas sp.
CCGCAACCGCGCACCACGCAGGTCAGTGGCTCTTCGGCCACCAGCACCGGCAGGCCAGTTTCTTCAGCCAGCAAGCGATCCAGGTCACGCAGCAATGCACCGCCGCCGGTCAGCATCATGCCCCGGTCAGCAATGTCTGCGCCAAGCTCGGGTGGGGTTTGCTCTAGCGCTCGTTTGACAGCGCTGACGATGTTGTTCAGCGGGTCAGTCAAAGCTTCCAAAATTTCGTTGCTGGAGATAGTAAAGCTGCGCGGCACACCTTCGCTCAAGTTGCGGCCTTTAACTTCCATCTCTTTGACTTCAGAGCCCGGAAAGGCCGAACCAATCTTCTTTTTGATCGCCTCAGCCGTCGGCTCGCCAATTAGCATGCCGTAATTACGGCGAATGTAGTTGATGATGGCCTCATCAAACCGGTCGCCACCCACGCGGACACTGCCTTTGTAGACCATGCCGCCCAGCGAAATGACGCCGACTTCTGTCGTGCCACCGCCAATGTCAACGACCATCGAACCACTGGCCTCTGAGACTGGCAAGCCTGCACCAATGGCTGCGGCCATCGGCTCTTCAATCAAAAACACATCGCGTGCACCAGCACCCAAAGCACTTTCACGAATGGCGCGGCGCTCCACTTGGGTGGAGCCGCAAGGCACGCAAATAATGATACGCGGGCTGGGTTTAAAAAAGCTGCGCGGGTGCACCATTTTGATGAACTGCTTGAGCATTTGCTCGGTCACCGTGAAGTCAGCAATCACACCGTCTTTCATCGGACGAATCGCCTCGATGTTGCCGGGTACTTTGCCCAGCATGGCCTTGGCTTCATGGCCCACGGCTTGGATGGTTTTGCGGCCTTGTGGGCCGCCTTCATGGCGGATAGCCACGACGGAGGGTTCGTCGAGCACAATGCCGCGGTCGCGCACATAAATCAGGGTGTTGGCGGTGCCAAGGTCAATGGCCAGGTCGGTGGAAACGTACCGACGGAAAGCTTCAAACATGGTCAAAAGTCCGGTTAGGGC
>JBBAPP010000466.1:0-1002 GCA_040400775.1 Polaromonas sp.
GCCGGGGCGCGTGGCGACCGATCGCATCAAGTTCCTCGACGAGCAAAAGGCTCTGCGCGAGAATCGGCCGGTCGATGAAGTAAGAACGGAAAGTGCGGATAGTATTCCGCTCGGACGCTACGGCGAGCCACAAGAGTATGCTGCTATGGTGTGTTTCCTTGCCAGTGCGCGCGCGTCTTACATCACCGGTTCAGTGATTCGCGTTGATGGCGGGCTAATCGCAAGCATCTGAGTTTTCACACTGACATCAATTTCATTTTTATCCAACCCGATTCCAGGAGAATTTTCAATGGGCACTGATCCTCTTCCGCTTGATTCTGAAGTGGTCCGCGTACTGTCTGGCGTTACAACCGCCACACTCACCACCGTTTTACTGAAAAAAGGGCTTCGCAATGTCTGGATTCGCGGCACCAAGCCGTTGCAGCCGGGACAGCCGCGTCTGGTGGGGCGCGCCTTTACGCTGCGCTTCGTACCGGCGCGCGAGGATTTGGCAACGCCAGCGTCCTGGGGCGCGCCGATTTCAACCCGAGCTGCGATCGAAGCCATGCCGGCCGGCTGCATTGCGGTAGTCGATGCCATGGGTGTTGTCGACGCCGGCATTTTTGGCGACATTCTGTGTGCCCGCATGAAAAAGCGCGGGGTTGCCGGACTGGTCACCGATGGCGTGGTCCGTGATTTGGCGGGTGTGCTGGGCACGCAACTGCCGGTATGGTGCCAAGGCACTGCTGCGCCGGCCTCGGTGAATGGACTGACCTTCGTCGGTTGGCAGGAGCCAATCGGCTGCGGCGGCGTGGCCGTATTCCCCAACGATGTGGTGGTGGTCGATCTTGACGGTGCCGTGTTGATTCCGGCCGCTTTTCTGGATGAAGTCATCGCTGCGGCCGTTGAGCAGGAAAGGCTGGAGGGCTGGATCATGTCCCAGATCGATGCGGACATACCGTTGCCCGGTCTGTACCCGCCAAACGACGAAACCAAGGCCCGCTACGAAGCATGGGCAAGCAC